>CAYZOR010000106.1:0-3969 GCA_964479895.1 uncultured Candidatus Izemoplasmatales bacterium
TTTGACTCACTTTTATTCCTTGTTTAATGGCTTTATGATACAATGAACTAGGTGATAATATGCGTTTATTAAAAGTTTTAGTTTGGATTATGTATCCAATATTTTTTGTGGCTTTATTTGCTTCACTATTAACAACAAGGCCTTATATGAGTATTTCTGAAGGCTTATATGCTTCTCACGATGGAACAGGGTGGCGAAGTGATGGAACACTCTATGAATATGATTACACTTATGTTTCAAACCAAGTGATAGATTATTTGAATTATCAACACGATGATCTTCATTTTGGTGCATTTGAAGGGGACAATGAGCCTGTCATGCGTGATATAGAGATTCGTCATATGGAAGATGTACGCGATGTGTATACCAATGTGCGAATTGCTGGAATCCTCTCTTTTTTTGGTGTTGTTGGCATAAGCTTTTTTATGTTTTTCAAATCAAAAGAGACCCTTTACCATACGTATAAAAATATCTTTATTTTACCGTTACTCTTTGTGATGGTTGTAGGAAGTTGGTTCGCTGTTAATTTTCAAGCAGCGTTCACGATATTTCATGAAATATTCTTTGATAATGATGATTGGATCTTACAAAGTGGCGATGTCTTAATCAGAATGTTACCGCAAAACTTTTGGTTGGTAAGTGGATCCATTATTTTGATTTTATTATTAGTAGTTAATATTATTCCTTATATCATCGCAAGAAAATTAGGGAAACCGAATTTACACAGCAGTTCTAGGAGGTTTTTATGAACGCATTAAAAAAACAAGACCCTGAAATTTATGAAACAATCATGAATGAAAAAAACCGTCAAGAAGCCCATCTTGAACTCATCGCAAGTGAAAACTTTGTTTCACAGGCTGTTTTAGAAGCGGATGGGTCTATATTAACCAACAAATACGCAGAAGGGTATCCTAAAAAGCGTTATTATGGCGGCTGTGAACATGTTGATACAATCGAGACACTTGCTAAAGAAAGAGTTAAAAAACTTTTTAACGTTAAATTTGCCAACGTTCAGGCCCATTCAGGGTCAACAGCCAATATGGGGGCTTTAAGAAGTTTAATTGATCATGGCGACACTGTATTAGGAATGAGTTTAGATCATGGTGGACATTTAACGCATGGACATCCGCTTAATTTTAGTGGCATTGATTATACCTTTAAAAGTTATGGTGTGAGTGATAAAGATCACCGTATCGATTATGAACAAGTAAGACATTTAGCTTTTAAAGTTAAACCTAAAGTGATTATCGCAGGCGCTAGTGCTTATCCAAGAACAATTGATTTTAAAGCGTTTAGACAGATTGCCGATGAAGTGGGCGCATATTTAATGGTTGATATGGCGCATATTGCAGGATTGATTGCGGCTGGGCTACATGAAAATCCTTGTGAGGTAGCCGATGTTGTGACTTCGACCACCCATAAAACCTTAAGAGGACCAAGAGGTGGGATCATATTAACCAATGATGAAACCATTTATAAAAAAATAAACCGCACGATTTTCCCTGGGATTCAAGGGGGCCCTTTAATGCACATCATTGCGGCTAAGGCGGTTGCGTTTAAAGAAGCTTTGAGTAGTGATTTTAAAGTCTACCAAGCGAAAGTTATCTCAAACGCTAAAACATTAGCGAGTGAATTAAAACGGTTAGGCTTTAATGTCATTAGTGGGGGAACAGATACCCATTTAGTATTGGTAGAAGTCAAGTCATTAAGTGGCTTAACAGGAAAAGCCAGTGAAAAGCTTTTAGAAAAAGTTAATATTACAAGCAATAAAAACACCGTACCAAATGATGATGAAAAACCATTTATTACAAGTGGGATTCGTTTAGGAACACCAGCGCTCACTTCGAGAGGTTTTGATGAAACTGCCATGCGTTTGGTGGCGAAATTAATCTATGACACATTGATGAATCCAAGCAACGACTTTGTATTGGATCAAGTTAAATCCCAAGTTAAATCATTAACGGATAAATTTCCATTGTATAAATAAAACCAAAAACAAACATTATTTTAAGCAATAATGTTTGTTTTTCATTGAAATCCACTTATAGACTGAGTTTCTTTATTTTGGTATAATTAAATGAACATAAATTGTAAGGACGTGCTTTATGGGGAGAAAAAAGATTAAAAGTCATTCATATATAAAGGCCAATCCATTTTCTTGGAAGTGGATGGTTCCTTTGGTGATTATTGTGGCGATTATCCCACTCATTATGAGAGGGCATATGGTGGTTTTAAGCGAAGAACAACAACGTTTTTGGTCACAAATCTATTATTTAGATTTCTTTAGTTATTATAAGGCTTGGTGGTTTATAATAACGAGTTACACGGGCGCGTTGATTCTTCTTTATTTATGGTGGAGTAAAAGAGTTGTTATTGATGATTTAAAACAGTTTTGGCCTTTAGGGATATATGCAATTTTTGTTTTGGGTTCCTATCTATTTTCTTCCCCTAAATCGATATCAACGTTTGGATATTTCGGAGTGAATCAAGGCGTATTTGTATTAATAGGATATGTGATTAGTGTCATCATTAGTTATTATTTGATTCAATCAAAAACGCACATTAGGATATTGGCAGGTAGTTTAATTTTTGTTGGATTAGGCGTTACTTTAATCGGGTTAACTCAATATACTGGAAACGATATTTTTGCGACTGATTTTGGTCAAAATCTGATTTTACCAGATCATTTGAAAGATCTTAGTGGCCATCTTCATATTAGGTTTGGTCAAAGTAGGATTTATGCGACGATGTATAATACAAACTTTGTCGGTAGTTTTGCGGCTTTAATGATTCCATTTTCTTTTGCGCTTATTCTAGGTGCGAAAAAGTTTTATACAATGACTTTGGCATTAATCTTTTTTGCGATGATGGTATTTGTAGGGTTTGGTTCAAACTCTAGAGCAGGCATTATCGGACTTAGCGCTTCATTTTTCATGATCATAGTCATGTTTAGAAAAAACATTTATAGAAATCCTATTAAATTTATATTACCATTCTTAGTTATTGGTTCTACAGGATACGTTTTAAATGAATATTCTGAAGGTCGAATCATGAGTGAGTTAAGAAGTTTAAGTATCTTTTCAGACATCGAATCAGCACAAGATCGTTTAATCTTTCATAGACAAGAAATTAGGGGAAATGATGTGATCTTAGACACTGAAGAAGAGGGATTAATTATAAGGTATGAATCAGACAATACATTCGCTTTTTATACCTTAGATGAAGAACCAATTCCATTTACGTATAATGAGAGTATAGACCGTTATACCCCAGATGATGAAAGGTATCAAGACTTTAGAGTTGACCGGCAATCTTCAGGCGAAGCAACCATTAGGGCATACGGTAATAGAATTAATATCTTCATTACAATGGATGGATTAAAAAGTGAAGATGTATTTGGGAACCGTGTGGCACCAAGTAGTCCGAGGACGATAGATGCTTTAGAACCATACGGTTCAATGTTTTCTTCAAGGGTTTCAATATGGTCACGCTCTATTCCTCTCTTAAGCGATAATTTATTGATAGGTGAAGGTCCAGATATGTTTGTGACGGCTTATCCTAATGATGCCTTGTTACAAAACAGCATTATGGATAAACCGCATAACCTTTATCTTCAAATTGGCATCAATACAGGCGTTATTTCATTACTTTTTATCTCATTATTTTTTGTGAAATACCTCTATAATAGTTTCATATTATATATAAAAGGAAACTACACTACATTTGAACACTATCTTGGAGTAGGGGTTATGAGCAGTGTTTTTGCTTATTTAGTTACTGGAATGTTCAACGATCAAATCATTTCTGTTGCACCATTATTTTATGTGATGTTAGGGTTTGGTTTAGCAATCAATAGGTATGTGAAAACGCATCAGTCTAAACCATTATAAAAGCCAGCGGGTTCAGTACAATTCGCTGGCTTTTTTTAATCAAAACTCGATACGGTCCTTATAGAAAAATGTCTTGTGA
>CAYZOR010000107.1:0-3927 GCA_964479895.1 uncultured Candidatus Izemoplasmatales bacterium
TAAATTTAGGCCTTTATGGCAATCAAAGCGATGACACCTTCCCTTATGATGCCCCTGTTAGAGACGTCACGATTGAAGCATTGATCAATAATAAAGATAATGATGAATACTTGCTTCATCACTTTAATGTCGAAGGGATTGTGACCGCGCGTTTTGGAGCGCATGTATGGTTAGAAGATGAATCTAGAGAACACGGGATTTTCTTATTTGCCCATTATAACAATTTCAATCTGGATTTAACGCCGGGCAATAAAGTCAGATTAAACGGCGCACAGTTTTATCATAACGGAAAACCGTATGATTCAAGTTTTTTAACCGATTATGACAATATTGACATTGAAGTATTATCAGAAAACAATGATCACGACCCTTCAAGTATAAATATAGACGCGATTGAACCCACCCATTCAAACCTATTTATGCACTTTGATTCATTAACCATCACCCGTTTTGAAGCATTATCAATGACCTTTTACGCTAAAGATGAACAAGGCAATGAAATCGCAATCCATCAATTTGGGGAAGACTATATTTCAAATTCGCTTTGGCCAAGACGTTTCAGAATTACTGAATTTGAAAGGGTTGATGAAAAAACGCTAGAAGTTGGTGATGAGATTTCAGTAAGTGGCATCTTAAAAGAAACGAACGCTTATGGAATGGCAATTATCTTACTCGGCGATGATTATTTTGAAGTATTCGATTAAATAGTGGGTTTGCTTTGAAGGGAACCCACTATTTAATCGTTTTTATGTATAATATAGAGATTGAGCTTTAATTCAATGCCTTTTTGTTGAATGCGTATCTAAATGAATGCTTACATTTACAAAGAGGGTGGTTTTTTGTATAATTAAAAGTGATTTTATTAAAATAAAGGGGACTCATTGTATGGAAAAATACGAGTATGTACAAAGCGTCATAGAAAAATCAAGTGCAACCTTTTATCAAGCGTTTAAAGAATTGCCCGAACAAAAGCGTAAAGCGATTTTTTCGATTTATGCGTTTTGTAAAAAAGCCATCGATGCAGTAAACGTTGAACAAGATGTTGAAATCATAAAAGATCTCAGAAAAAATTTAACTGCGATGCGTGAAGGCAACATGCCTGATGACCCTATTTTTGAAACCTTAAAAGAGACGTTTGATAATTTTCCAAATGAAGAGGCTCCTTATAAAACATTCCTTGATGGGTTAGAAGAAGATTTAAACGAAAGAGAAATTAAAACCGATGAAGATTTAGAAGATTATGCCTATAAAGTGGCGGGGACGGTTGGGTTAATGGTGATCCCTATTGTGGCGAGTGAAGCGTTTAATAAAGCATCTAAACCGTTAAAAGACGTTGCGATTGAACTTGGTAAAGCCATGAAAATTACCAATATTTTAAGAAATGTTCGCGATGATTTAATTCGGAGAAGAATTTATTTTCCCAACGAAGCTATCGAACAACACGATGTTAAAGTAGAAACTTTAAGAACGGGGATTGTGACGGCTGAGTATCGGTCATTAGTCGAAACGTATATTGATTTAGCGAAAAATAAGTATCAAATGTTTTATGATAATGTTCAATTGTTTGATAAAGATAGTATTGAGCCACTCTACATAGCAACGCGATTGTATGAAGGCATTTTAGATGAAATTAGAAAAGGCAATTATACCAATATTACTAAAAAACATAATGTCTCTACATTAAGAAAATGGTTTTTAATGCGTAAAATTAAAAAAGAACTCAAAGATAAAGGCGTTTCTTAGTGTTGGCTTTTGTGTATTCTTATGGCTTTGTCGTAGGAATACTCGTGCTATCTACTTTGTTAGAAAAAGCGAAGATATTAAACGATGAAGGGGCAAGAAAGTTTATTCATATTGCGGTAGCACATTGGTTTATTTTAGCGATATTTACATTTGATAATGCTTTTTTAGCAGCGCTTGTCCCTTTTACATTTATTCTACTCAATTATTTATCATGGCGGTTTAATTTACTATCTGCGTTGGAAAGAGACGACCATTCTCTCGCAGATAAGGGAACCATTTATTACGCAGTTTCACTCACGATTATTACCTTTATCGCCTTTTCATTTGATTACCAAATCGAAGGCTTATTTGCGGTTTTAGCAATGGGGTATGGCGATGGCTTTTCTGCGTTGATAGGTAGGCAGTTTGGTAACCGTAAAATTTATAGAAATAAATCATACGCTGGGTCTTTAGCGATGTTTGGCTTTACTTTAATCATTGGATTACTTTTATTTAATGCGCAGTGGCATTTAATTATTTTTATTGCTTTAGCAGCCACAGCTTTAGAGATGTTTACGCTCAAAGGCTATGATAATTTAAGTGTCCCATTAACGATATTTTTACTGGCGGTTGTGATATTATGATTGCGTTTATGATTGGGTTTATGCTATCCACTATCATTGTCTTATTGGCTTATTATAAAGAGTCATTAAATATGAGTGGCGCGGTCAGTGCCATTTTACTTGGGACACTGCTTTATCATTATGGGGGCCCTTATTTTTTCTTTGTCTTGATTTCGTTTTTCGTTTTATCTGGAGTGATTGGTTATTCTAAAGACAACGCGCCCTCTAACAGAAATGCAGTCCAAGTCATAAGCAACGGGCTTTTGGCACTCATCTTTGCGATGATTTACGCCGCTGAACAAAGTCAAATCTTTGCGGTCCTTTTCTTTGTGTCAATTGGCGCGTCTGCGAGTGACACGTGGAGTTCTGAGATTGGCAAACGTTCAAAAAACGACCCTTACCATATATTAAAATGGCGGCCTGTTGATAAGGGCTTAAGTGGTGGGGTGAGTTTCTTAGGCCTCTTCGGTGCATTGGCTGCAAGTTTGCTTTATGCTTTAATGGCTTTAGTTGTCGTTGCGGACTTTTATTATATTTTAATTATTTTTGGATTTTCCTTTTTAGGATCACTCGTTGATTCTATTTTAGGGGTCTTTCAAGTTAAATTTAAAGACAGCGAAACCGGTAAAATTGTTGAAAAAAAATCAGAAACAAGTGTCTATTTTAGCGGCATTAAATTTTTGACCAACAGTGGGGTAAACTTTATAACAAACTTGGTAATTGTCATCATTGTTTATTTTTATTTCTATTAGAATGCTTATATGCTGTTGGATAGATTATGTTTGGATTTGACCATTACTTAAAGAGGGATAAATATGGCACATAAGCATGATTTTTATAAGAAAAAATATTATATTATCCAAGCACTTAGATACGTTAAATATATAGGAATAATCAGTGCATTCATAACATTTTATTCTGATGTGGTTATTTTTAATTTTCTTTCTTTATTAACTTTCTTCGTATTGGTTGAAGCTATTTTACATTTTGAGCTTTTTAAAGCAGGCCTCTTTCAATACGTAAGTATGATAACCATTAAACTGAGGTACAACACAAAAAACTACACGTATGAACACTATACAAACGAGATCACCTACACGTTACCCTTTGAAGGAAAATGGGCGATTATTAATGGAAGTTATGGTAAGGAACACTCCCATTCATGGGGGATTCAAGCGCAAAGATATGCTTATGATTTCATTAAAATTGATGAACACGGTAAGTCTTATGAAACCAACCCACTTCATCTAAAGGATTACTATTGTTATGACGAAGCGTTATTAGCGCCTGCAGATGGGAAAGTAGTAAAAGTTTATAATAAGGCAAAAGATAGCATCATCATTGATCCCCCTAAATTTTTATCACGGTCAAACCATATTGCTGGAAATTATATTACGATTCAACATACTAATAGTGAGTTTTCTACCTTAGCCCATTTAAAAAAAGATAGTATGCTTGTTCTAGAAGGGGACCAAGTAAAACGCGGACAAAAAATTGCGACGTGTGGAAATACTGGAAACTCAACTGAACCGCATCTACATTTTCAACTCCATAATACCAAACATTTTTTTCACACCTTAGG
>CAYZOR010000108.1:0-3925 GCA_964479895.1 uncultured Candidatus Izemoplasmatales bacterium
GGGAATTTTCAATGAATGGCGTAACCATTAAACAGTTTTTTGAAACGAAATACCCAAAAGATTTAGCCTATGAATGGGACAATGTAGGCCTTCAAATAGGGACGTTGAATAAAGAGATTACCGGCATTTTAATTGCTTTAGATGTTACGAAAGACGTCTTAAAAGAAGCGATTCAAAAACGTGCAAATGTGATCATTGCACACCATCCTTTAATCTTTAAACCAATGAATAACATTTTAAGTGATTCTTATAAAGGCAGTGTCATTGAAACCTTATTAAAAGAAGACATTGCCCTTTATGTATCCCACACCAATTATGATTTAGGCCATAGCGGGATGAACACGGTCCTTGCGAACAAACTGAATCTTAAAAACCCTGAAATCTTAGAATATGAAACACAAACCCACGGGATTGGTAAAATTGGCGATTTTGAGCCGATGGCTTTAAAAGACGCGTTAAAGGTCATTAAAAAACGTTTAAATATCCAAAATGCACGCTTAATTTCTAATAAAAGAGACGATAAAGTGATTAAAAAAATCGCCATTAGCGGGGGAAGCGGTGCTTCTCATATGGCAATGGCTAAATTTAAGGGCGCTGATTTATACATCACAGGCGATGTCTCTTACCATCAAGCCCATGATATGTTACAAATGGGACTTTCAACCCTTGATATTGGGCATTATGTCGAAAAACACTTTATGGATGCTTTAAAAGAGGAATTAAGTGAAGCTGGCGTTGATGCGCCGATTTACACTTCGGGTGTTGATTTAGATCCATTTACCTTTGTATAAATGAAAAAAGGCACCACATTTTAAAATGTGATGCCTTATTTTTTATTGATTTCATTAAACTTCGATAATCGCATCAACAGGACAAACAACTTCACACGCCCCACAGTCAATACAAACATCTTCATCGATTACATAAATTTCTTCGCCTTCTTCAATGCAATCCACTGGACACTCTGGTACACATGATCCTGAAGCAATACATTCATCCGTAATTCTTCTTGGCATCGTCATTCCTCCTTACCGTTAATCTATGTATATTTTAAATGAAATCAAAGCATAAGTAAACCTATTTTGAAATAAAAATCGCTTATTTGTAATTTTTATTAACAGCTTAAATAAGCTGTTTAAAGCGGTTTTTATAATTATTATGTATAGAATAAGGATCATTAAAACGTTTATAAATAAAGCATGGTACAATATTGTTACATCAAGGAATTAAGCCATAGCACTATCTTTAGTAGAAAGGATGATTCACATGATTAACCCAATGACATTGAAGGGGAAAACAATACTTATCACTGGCGCATCTTCAGGCATTGGAAGATCTGTTGCGATTCAGGCTTCAAAGTTAGGGGCTACTTTAATATTAATCGCAAGACGAAAAAAAGCCTTAAAAGAAACACAATCGCTTTTATGTGGTGAAAATCATCGACTTTTTTCATTGGATTTGAGTCAAAGCGATAAAACCGATGAATGTATTAAAGCGCTCAAACATCAAAATATTAAGATTGATGGCTTCGTTTATGGGGCAGGGTATGGAAAAAAAGAAGTGTTTCCTGAAATCAAAAGGGATTTTGCGCATTATATGATGGATGTGAATGTCTTTGCGTTTAATGAAATGATTAAAGCGTTATATAAAGACAATATGTTCAATGAAAAAGGAAGCATTGTAGCAATTTCTTCAACAGCCGCATTAAATAGCGATGATAAAGAGCTTGCCTACGCTATGTCTAAAGCAGCTTTGGACGCGTCTGTTAGCTATCACGCCAAAGTGCTTAGTAAAGAAGGCATTAGAGTCAATTCTATTTTACCTGGGTGGGTCAAAACGCCTATGTATGAAGCCTTTTTAAAAACCTACGGTGAAACCCCTTATGCCAAAAACGATTTAAAAAAACAGTCCTTAGGACTGATTGAACCAAGTGAAGTCGCAAATTTGGCATGTTTTTTACTGAGTGATGCAACGCTAAGCATCACAGGAAGTCATTATTTAATCGATGGGGGCTTTTTACTTTAATGAAAAGGAAGGTATCGATGAAACGGATAATCATTAAAATATTTTTGATAGGATTAATGGTACTAATCATTAGCGGTTTAACGCTTCATCTTCATAGTGTCTATAAAAGGCATCAAATTATGAATAATTTTGAAAAGGAGCCCATTAATCAATATGAAACCTTAGAAGTAGATGGACTATCGATGGCATACAGAATGAAAGGCGATAGGGATGCACCTACCCTAGTTATGATTCATGGGTTTTTAGGGAGTAGTTATGATTTTAGAAAAATAATGGAGCCTTTAAGTGAAGACTACCATCTAATCGCGGTTGATATGATAGGGTTTGGGCATAGTGAAAAACCAAGCGACTTTACTTACACAGAACCCAATCAAGCCCATCACATTCAAATGTTGTTAGACACATTAAATATTGATAATTATGCGCTACTTGGCCACTCTATGGGAACTAGAGTTGCCTTAACATTAAATGATATCGACCAAGATAAAGTGAATAAACTTATTTTACTTTCTCCTGCCGGGACGCAAAATAGGGAAACTTCAACCACGCCCCCGAAAATCTTTTATGAATACCTATTTAAAAATTATACGCTCCAGCGTCTTGGTTTTAGAAGCGTTCACTATCAAACAGACTATAAAAGCGCAACCTATTTTGATCCCATGTTTTATTTTACTTCACAAATCCCTTCAAGTGTATTAAGACAAATGAATGAAAGGGATTCAACGAGTGATTGGGATGAAATCATAGAAAATACACGCAATGAAACATTGATCATTATAGGAAACAATGATACATGGACCCCACTCGCAATAAGCGAAGCTTATGAAGAAAGCCTTTTAAATGCTACTTTACAAACGATTGCTGAAACGGGGCATATGCCAATGATTGAATCTAGCGCGGAAGTTTTAGCGCTGATTCAATCCCTTTTAAGGTAAACAAAAACGCAATTTCAGGCGAAATTGCGTTTGTTTTATCAATATGAAATTGAATCTATACTTCGATAATTGCGTCTACAGGGCAGACTTCTTCACAAGCGCCACAATCAATGCATGCGTCTTCATCGATTACGTAAATATCGCCTTCTGAGATACAATCTACAGGACATTCTTGAACACATGCTCCACAAGCAATACATTCATCAGTAATTCTTCTAGCCATTATTGCGCCTCCTTATTATTTTTTAACCCGTATTCATTGTATATGATATAAGTAGGCTTTTCAACCTGTAATACACAAGTTTATTATTTTTTTAATTAATGTATAGTCATAAGCTTTTTTGTTTAATGGTTGTAATTTGGCGATATAAAGTCTATAATAAACTATGTAAAAAGGAGTGATTTTATGCAACCTTGGCTAGCAATAGTACTCATTATTGTGGCGTTAATAGTCGGTGCGGTTTTAGGATTTTTCATTTCGCAAAAATACTTTAAACGCTACTTAGAGAAAAACCCACCAATTAATGAACAAATGGTCCGTGCGATGATGACTCAAATGGGCCGCAAACCAAGTGAAAAACAAGTAAGACAAGTACTTAATTCTATGAACCAACAAAAATAAACTACATTTTTTGTAGTTTTTTTTGTTGAATAAAATAGAGTATATAATTTGTGCGTCACGCAAACTTTACATATAATAAAAAACACGTTAGTTTTAATTCAAAATATTATAGGAGATGAAATGATGAAAAAATTAGGGTTAGTTTTAGTAACGTTTGTGACTATGTTTACATTGTCAGCGTGTGGCTTAGCCGAAGACGATAGTGTATTACGTGTTGGCATGGATTTATCGTATCCGCCATTTGAAACACAAGACGGTAGTGAACCTGTTGGAATCAGTGTTGATGTGGCAACAGAGTTTGCGGATTACTTAGGCAGAGAAGTAGAAATCATTGATACAGATT
>CAYZOR010000109.1:0-3890 GCA_964479895.1 uncultured Candidatus Izemoplasmatales bacterium
AAAAAAGAGGGTATTAGCCCTCTTTTTTTATGTCCAATTTGTAGTGTTTTGGATTACTACCTTCCATACAATCAATATAAGTTATTGAAGTATCTTTATCTTTGTGATATGTTTTAATACTATCTATTCTAGTATGTCCGACTATTTGATAATACCCCATCAGTGGCTTGCTATAAGTTTCGCTCTTATCAGCCCATAGGGGGCCTCCTACACGCTTAAAACCACCCCGCCGCATACCAACATCAAACACACTACTAACTCCTTCCAGAAACGCTGTATTTAAGTCCTGAGAGATGTTTGCGGACGAATATGGAAATTCATATTCATACCATCCACGATGCACCCCCGCATGCGTCCAAAGATAATTATCTATCTGAAATGCCAATTGGAAAAGATGTCTGTTATTCCTAAATAATTCGTGTAAATCAAAATATGCTTCTGGTCTAAATCCACTACATCCGTGTTCTTCAAATGAAGTTAAATATTGTATATCGTGATTACCCCAAAGAAGTATTACACGTTCTGAATGATTTTTTTTGAATTGAATTATTTCTTTTAGGTTGTCGAAAATTTCATCATTTGATTTAGTGAATGAATCCACATAATCTCCTACGAAAATATAATAGTCAAAATCATATAAGCGACTTTCAACTACGTCCAATAAATATTGAACATCGCCAAATTGTTTCCATTGATCGGTTCCGTGAATGTCTCCAAACGTGATTGTTTTAATCATCTTCTTGTTCTTTTAATTGATCTAAAAAGTGTGCATAAGATTTTCCTCTACCATATAATTCATTTTCTATTACAACAATTCGTTTACCAAATGCATATGCCATTCCTAAATCAAAATGCGACCCTTGAGAATCGCTGTTATAAAATATGTGGACTTCATCAACTTTTTCAATAGCTTCTCTGTTTCGTTGGTTTACACCCAAGCTATCCAATCGTTGGTCTGTATCACGATGAGGAAGATAAACTTTATACCCTTGTCTTTTTAATTCATTTGAGTATTCGTCCAACTTTCTTCTGAAAGCGGGAGTTGTATCACGAACGGGGGCAATAATATATATCCATTTCTTTTCGGTATTTTTAATATTTTGATTTATGGTTTTTTCATCCACAAGCAAGTTCACTTCCATTGCTTCCATAACTTCGTTGTATTCTTCAATAGGAAGTGGTTTAGGGCGAGTAAAATACACAAGTGGTATCTTCGTACCTCTTGGACGTTGATGCCCCCACAATGTCTGTGTGTTGTATTTAGAAGGACTTATACTATAACCTTTTAGGCGTTCGAATATACTTCCCATATCAATTTACACTTTTAAGACTTCGAATGCTGTTTTGAATTTCGGTGATAGCATCATTAAGATGCTTGTGTTGGTTTTTATCATATTTCTTTTCCAACTTTTCCTTTAATGTATTTAGCTGTTTTAGTTCAGTAGTTAAAGGAATTTTTTGCTTTTTGTTTTCTGGTTTGTCCATTTTTTGTTCTGTTTTTGTTTCTGTTTGTACCCATCCTACGGCACTTCCACTTAAATTATCCATTGTAGTTAAATATTTTAATTAGTAAATATGATTTATGTATAAATTTACCGATAAATATGCTTTATCGGTTAAATTACCTATATTAATCCATTAGGTCGTCAAAATTATCCCAACCACGTTCTTTACATAACAACATTATACCACCGATAATATCAGCTACATCATTCTTACGAAGATCATCGCTATGCTTTACTCTTGCCAACTTTTCATCAATTCTTGCACCATAAGGATGGTGTCTTGCAAAAACATCAAGTGGTTTTAATGCAGAATTACCGTATTTTTTGTCTTTATCTTTTTGCATACGACATAGAGATGCATATGCTTTATCAAAAAATGTATTATTATCCATATATTAAATTTTTACTCTTTGAATTAGTGTTTGTTGTATTCCGTTATAAATATTATGCTTAATTGTTCCTTTAATTGGATGAAATTCACCATCATCTGGGAAATCAATAGGAACACTACCCCTATAAATAAACTTACGACCAGCAAGGTCGACAAAGGTAACAAGATACATAACACCAAATTGTGTGTCGACATCAAATTCACCTACTTTTTTCAAATCTAATTCGACGCGTTCTTTGTTATTGTAGTAATGTCCATCCTTCGCTTGCAAGCGTTCCTGCTTTACTTTATAACGTTGTACATAATCAGGTGTCATCCATTGGCCATCATACTTTACAATAGCACCAAGTTCAACCAAACGCTGCTTGGCATAAACAATAGGTCGCTTCCATTCAGGTCGCACAGGATTTTCCTTATGGAAAACGATATTCTTTTTTAGATAAAGAGAAAACAACGTTTTGACATCATCGCATTCACGAATGTCATCTCCAACATTATAAAATCCATTTGGAAATTGCCATTCCTTCAAATCATTACGAAGTTCACTCGCCCTTTTGGAAAAGCTACGAGCAGAACGGCCGTATAATTCGTGGTCAGGTTCAAGGTTAGTGCAACCAAAACCTTTGGCTTTTTCAATAGCTTTGTCCCTATCCATAGACAAGTTCTGAATATACATATAATCTATATGCATATAATAGTTATACCTGTCGACATATTTGGGATATGGATCAGAAACTTCCCAAAGGGTGTAATACTTATTTGTAAAACCTATTTTACGTTCCATAATTTGGGCGATTTAAATTACAAAATAATTTAACATTAATGCAGTCGCAATTACTGCTAAATAAAAAAGTCCAAAAGTCAAAGAACCTTTATATTCTCTTTCTTTTCTTATATGATACATTGTATTGGGGTTTGATTTAACAATCAATCATTAACTAATACAA
The DNA here is from genome assembly GCA_964479895.1 of uncultured Candidatus Izemoplasmatales bacterium. Lineage (GTDB taxonomy): Bacteria > Bacillota_I > Bacilli_A > Izemoplasmatales > Izemoplasmataceae > B1SED10-225. The sequence continues at coordinate 2,844 of CAYZOR010000109.1, forward strand.
ATATAAGAAAAAAAGTATTATCGTCCAAATTTTAAATGTTAAAAGATGTTAAAACTTACGTTCTTGTAAATTCTAAACAAAATACATTTGTTTCTGGGTCAATAGCCAGTTTTACGTTTGTTCCTTTGTAAACAAAATTAGTATAATGCACACCATCAATACCCACTTCCCATATTTCACTAATATCACGATCAAACTGCGACAAAACAATAGAAGTTATTGTAATTCTAATCAATCCCATATTTTCAATTTCATATGGTAATTCAAAAGAATAACTAACAGAAACATCCGTATAAACGGGTTCATCTATAAGTTCAGCACCCAATACTGATTTAAATTCATATGCCATTGTTTCTACTTCTTCTTGCTTAATATCTTCAATTGGATAATCATCATCCGCTACTGGTCTGTCTTGACAAGAAACCATAGCAAATACAAAAAATACAATTATAGAAAAATTCTTTAATGCTTTCATATACACTTCTCCTTTTTCTATAAATATACAGAAATTAAAATATACAAAAAACCCCCAAAATTGGGGGTTGTATTTTTAGGTTAAAACATAATGCTTATCCCAATCACCAATGTGAATACGAACATACCAATCTGGCACCGCACCATAATCACCATCATAAACTTCGATGCCGTTTCCTTTGGAAACGATTTCATTGATACGGGAAAGAACTTTGTGAGGTTCACCTTCCCATTGTTCATCAATATAGAAGTGATTAACTGCATAATCAGTAACACCAAAATCAACTGGTCCAGATTTCAGAGTTACATAAACAGCGTGTCCATCAACTTTGCGGACAGAAATCTTAAATTCGGGAAACTCTTTGCGAATTTGTTTCCTCATTTCGGCGACTTGTTCTTTTGCTACATAGGGCATATTAAAAAGGTTTTAAGTGGTTCAACAATCAATCTTAACTATTACAAATATAGGAAAAATTACGGACATATCCAAATTTAAAGTGTTAAAAAATGTTAAATCTGTTCACATTTTTTGAATGTCCACAAAACGTGAACAACCGATTTGAAAGTGGTAAT
>CAYZOR010000110.1:0-1839 GCA_964479895.1 uncultured Candidatus Izemoplasmatales bacterium
CATCAACAACGACATTATAATCTAAAATACCACGTAATCGTCCTTTTTGATCAATGACTGGTAAATCATACGTTGCCTCTTTTAACTTAGGCCATGCTTCGTGTAAGTACGCTTTACGGTAAATAGCCGTATCATCTTCTTTAACAAGTTTATCAATGGTTTGTGCTTGAGATTTTTTTAGTTGTTCTAAGGTGATGTATCCTTTAAATTTACGATTTTGATCCGTCACATAAATAAAGTCCATATCTTTTTCTTTTAAGATATCCAATGTCTCTTTACGCGCATCTCCAAGTTTAGCATAGGTAAATTTTTTACTCATTACACTACGGACTTTAAGAATTCTTGTTTTATCAACATCCGCAATAAAATCTTTTACATATTGGTTAGCTGGTTTTTCAAAGAATTCATTAGGGGTTCCAATTTGAACAACTTCAGCATCTTTCATTAAAGCAATGCGATCGCCTAAACGGAAGGCTTCGTTCATATCATGGGTAATGAATATAATCGTGCGGTCCATTTCATCTTCTAAACTCATTAGTTCTTGTTGCATTTCGCGTCTAATTAAAGGGTCAAGCGCACTATAAGGTTCGTCCATCAGTAATAACTCTGGATCGGTTGTTAAAGCGCGGGCTAACCCAACGCGTTGACGCATTCCACCAGAAAGCTGTGAAGGTAAATGGTTCCCCCATCCATCCAACCCAACCATATCGAGTGCTTTTTGAGCGCGTTCTTTACGCTCTTTTTCCTCGATTTGTTGAACTTCTAATGGATAGATAACGTTTCCTAAAACCGTTCGATGGGAAAGCAAACCGAAGTGTTGGAAGACCATTGAAACATCGTTTCTTCGATATTCTCTTAAACGCTGTTTAGACATTTCAGTTAAAACTTCGTCCCCAACAGTAATTTTACCAGTCGCGGGTTTATTTAATAAATTCAAGGTTCGAATGAATGAACTTTTCCCGCTCCCTGAAAGGCCTACAATTACAAACATTTCGCCTTCTTCAATATCAAAATTAACATTACGTACCGCAACGGTTGCGCCGGTTTGTTCACGAATATCATCTGGAGTTAAGCGCTTATCATCGAGCATTTGGATGGCTCTTTGGCGTGCTTTTTTATCTCCGAAAACAACACTTAAATCTTCAATTTTTACTGCCTTAGCCATCTAAATCACCTTCTTGTAGTTCAAATTTCTTCGCAAGACCTTGCATGAGTCTATCTAAAATGATTGCGATAAACACAATCGAGAACCCACCAACGAATCCTTGCCCGATTCTAATTTGGTTGGTCGCTGTCATAACTTCTTGACCAAGTCCTCCAGCACCAATCATCGCCGCAATAACAACCATCGCAACAGCCATCATCGTGGTTTGATTTAACCCTGTGGCAATCGTAGATAACGATTGCGGGATTTCAATTTTAAAAAGCATTTGCATAGGCGTTGAACCAAAGGATTGCCCCGCCTCTACCACTTCTTCATCAATATTAGTAATTCCTAAATAGGTCAGACGAATTAAAGGTGGAATCGCATAAATAAGGGTTGCAAAAGTAGCAGGCACCCTACCTTGTCCAAATACCATAACCGCTGGTATTAAATAAACAAATGATGGGATCGTTTGCATCATATCGAGTATTGGTTTTATCACTTTTTCAACTATACTGACTTTTGCCATTAAGATCCCGACTGGCAAGCCAATCATAAAACTTAAGACTACACTGATCATAATGATAGATAACGTTCTAGTCATTTGATCCCACATCCCAAAGCTCCCTATTAAAACAACCATGATAGAAAGCCCCAAAGCAAGGCGCCAGTTTTCTAAATGGTAAGCCGATAAG
>CAYZOR010000110.1:1849-3831 GCA_964479895.1 uncultured Candidatus Izemoplasmatales bacterium
AAACCAGCACTACATAAATCCACCATGGGGTAACGGTATTATCTCTGGTTAAAAAGTTTTTCATAAAGTCTAAAAATGCAATATCAAAACTAGGATTATTCAATACACGTAAATAATAACTTACCCATAATAAAATAATTCCTATCGCTATTAAAAAGCCCCAGCCTTTAAATTGAACTTTATTGGCTTTATGAAGAAAATGAAACAAATATATAATGCCTAAAGCAATGATCCATACCCACCAAGGGGTTTGTGTGAGTACCGTTGTAATAATATCAAAAAACCATAACAAAATTAATCGTAAAAAAGAAAACAACCACTGGAACGTTTGTTCGAACCACGTCCACATTGAGTCAAACATTTCACCAGCATTGAACTCTAACCATTCTGGAAAAATAAACATAATTTTACTCCTTTCAGTCTTTAAATAAGACAAATGCAGCGCAGTCACTGCGCTGCATCATCTTTACTTAATTATATATTAAGATGATATAATAAAACAATTAAATGTTACTCAAACGTTGCCATGATACGATCATAAGCATCTTGGTCAACCCAATCGCCCCAAATATCTGTGTGGTTTTCAACCCACCATATAGCGGTTTCTTCTGCGTTTAATTCGTTATCTGCCATATACACTTCGGCTTCTGATGTGATTTGAGCTGATGTTTGATAGTTGCTTAAGAATGCATGAACTTCAGGGTGATCATCTTCTAAACCACTTCTACCACCGATTGTTACGGCTTGCGCTGGGGGATTTCCTGCGCCGGTTTCCATATCATAATCATGGACATCATCGAGTAAAACCATATCTAATACACCCATAATATATGAAGGCTCCCAGTAATATCCAACCCATGCTTCTTCGCTTTCATAAGCGGAAGTCATGGTTGCATTTAACATTGCGGTTGATTCAACCGTTCTAAATTCGAAATGCTCAATTAAATCAGCGTATAACTCTTCATTTTCGAATTTTCTTTGGAAATGACTTGTAATCTCCCAATCGGTTGGGCCACCATACATGATTGCTTTATCATATTCAGGATCCCAGTTTGAAGCATCTTGATCTGGGAATAATTCTTTATGATCAACTAAATCTTGAATGGTATGAATATCGTAATCTTCTTGAATAAATATAGGAATATAAATTCCTTGATTGTTATCATCAAAGTTCACAGAAAGTTCTTCGTAATGACCTTCTGATAAATCTTCTTGATAAGTCGCCATATTTTCAGTCCAAAGCTCCATATGAAAATCAACAGTTCCATTACGCAACGCTACTAACATAGGAGCGGTTGCTAAAGTTGACGTTTCAACTTCATAGCCTTCAAAACCATTTTCTATAATATAGCGCGCCACTTGAGAATGGAATTCGTTACTAGGCCAATCTCCTTGTGCAGCAGTTAATGTTGTATACTCTTGGTCCCATTCACTTCCTCCATTACCGTTATCACCATTATCACCGTTATCTCCACATGCAGCGATCGTAATCATGATTGTAAAAAACAATGTGATTAATCCAATTTTTTTAATATTTTTCATTATATTTCACTCCTTATAATTTTTTGAAACTAAAATCGTATTTCTTACAACTCATATATTAGCATAGGGTTGTCAGTAAATCAAGTTTATTGCAATAAAATACAAAATATTTTAAACACCTTCGTTGAGCGCTTTATTCGAAATAATATAAAAAAATTATCAATGTAAGTGTTTTCTTTTATTCACGTATTTCTATTAAAAAAGCATCCTCACATCCAGTTTGAAGATACTTTTTTTAAGGTCAAATTGTTTTTGGTTGGAATATAATTTGACCAATTGATATGCCTTTTAATAAAACAAATCTTTTATTGTAGCGGTTTTAGGATGGCATTCCAATTCAGCCACTTAAATAATTAATGATTGGTCTGGATCATATATTTTTGAACAATTCTAACAACCCAATACTTTGATTTTAGGGTGCACAATTTATAATCTTTTGG
>CAYZOR010000111.1:0-3742 GCA_964479895.1 uncultured Candidatus Izemoplasmatales bacterium
CTAAAATCGATAGCTTAGTTGATCACTATGAAGCCATCAATTTTGCGCCGGTTAAAAAGCGGTTAATGCTATATCTTAAAGAGATGAGTCTTCAATTTACACGCTTCATTATCTACACAACACACCAAAAGATCGCGGATGAAATCAACGCCTCCCGTGAAGAGGTAAGCCGCAGTCTTAAAACCTTAGAAAAAGAAAAACTCATAGAACTTTCGCGCGGTAAAATAAAAATTATAAAACCGTTTAGCGTTATGTGATATAGATTACATAAAAATTTATTTATCCATGGCATACTCTTTATGAAAAAGGAGTGATACTATATGAATAAAACAAAAATATTTTTAATCGGTGGCGGAAGTTTATTAGCAGGCGTAATCTTAACGTTGGTTATATTTTGGGTCTCTGCCCCAAGCTTAATGATGTTAGAAGATGAATCTAACTATGATTTTGATACAACCATTGAACGGTTTGAAGAAGAACTTGACGCCGGTGGATGGAGCGTCTTAGAAATTCACGATATGCAAGAAGTCTTAGATGGACATGGACATGATGTTGATTCAATTAAAATCTATGAACTTTGTTCAAGTGAGTATTCCGCAAAGATTTTAGAACTTGATGATGAACGGGTTGTTTCACCGCTTATGCCTTGTCGCGTTTCAATTTATGAAAAGAGTGATGGCAACACCTACATCTCGCGTATGAATTCTTCATTATTTGCACGCCCATTTGGCGGCGTCATTAATGAAGTCATGCAAGTTGCGGCTGAAGAAACTGAAGTTATTATTGACACATTAATTGATTAAGCTTAAAAGCGCTCTTTGGCGCTTTTTTCTTTGAATGCAATTACTTGAATTATTAAGCAATCTCTATTACACTATATGTAACAAATATTAGAAATCGAGGGATACGTATGAAATTAAACTATGAAAAAAGTATTGTGAATATTCCCGCGACATTGATGAAATATTTTGGCGTTGATACTCCGCATCAAACATTAAACGCCATAAATAAGGCATTAAACAAGAACTATAAACATATTAGTGTCATCTTACTGGATGGACTTGGGTCAAATCTGTTGAAGCTTCATAAGGAAGACGCAAGTTTTTTTACCAAGCATAAAGTTGATGATTTAACCAGTGTTTATCCTTCCACAACGGCGGCCGCCACAACCAGTGTTCTCACAGGAAAAACCCCTTATGAGAGTGGTTTTTTTGGATGGTTTCAGTATTTTAAGGATGAAGATCTTCACTATACCATTTTTACAGGAAAAGATTATTATGATGAGGATAAAAAAATCCCACAAGGCTTTCACGACAAACACTTTAGCCGCACCTTTTTCCCTGAATTAATTGAGAAAAACGGAGGGCCTAAAGGCAAAGTCTTCTATCCTGAAAAAGTCGATAAAAATGGTTATAAATCTATTGATGAAGGCTTAGATAGAATGTTAAAGTTCCAAAAACAAACCCCAAGGACCATCAGTTATTTTTATAGTGTTGAACCCGATTTAACGGAACATCAAACCGGAATTGTCTCTAAGTCGACTAAAATGATGGTGAAAACACTCAATGATGCGGTTAGTAAATACGCAGATAAGATTAGTGATGATACGTTACTCATTATTACGGCCGATCACGGGTTAACGGATGTTGAGCCTATTAATATTTTTGATTATCACGACATTACCACAACCTTTAAAGCCTTCCCAGCCAATGAACCAAGAATGACCAATTTCTTTATCAAAGAAAATATGCAAGAATATTTTATCGAATTTTTCAACGACCATTTCTCTGATTATTTTACGTTGTACACAAAAGAAGAGTTTTTAACCAAAAAACTCTTAGGGTTTGGTGAAAAACATCCTTTAATTGATGAATGTATGGGCGATTTTATTTCTGTTGCCCATGATAAATATTTCTTTAAACTCACCGATAAACCATCGCATCATGCCCATCATGCTGGGGTTACAGATGATGAGATGGTCGTTCCTTTAATTTTAGTTGACAGAAAGCGTGATTAGATGAGTATGTTTGAAAGACCGCAAGGCAAGTCATTTTTTCAGTCAAACCCCATCAGTTTTATCATGATTATTTTAATCAGCGTTGCTTACTTATTACAACAAACCAATTTAGGCAACACAATGCGTAACTATGGAGCACTCCAAGGCCACTTAGTATGGGAACTTGGTGAATGGTGGCGTATGGTGAGTGTAATGTTTTTACATGGCTCTTTCATGCATTATTTGTTCAATACCTTTTTTGGGATTTATGTGATTAGCGCAGCGCTTGAGCGTATTGTAGGCCCTATAAAGTTTGCGGCCCTTTTCTTGGGCGGTGGATTGATTGCTTCATTGACCGTTGTTGTGTGGGATTTAGTCATGGAGAATTTTATATTCACCATTGGTGCATCAGGGGCGATATTTGCGGCACTTGGGGCCTTACTTTGGTTGATTTTAAACAAACAAGAATGGTTTAATCCTCAAGACGCTTCTAGTATCAAGGCGTTTGTTTTGATCAATGTTGTCTTTACTTTTATTGGGGGTAATATTTCGATTCCTGGACATATCGGTGGACTCATTGGTGGATATTTACTCGCCACTATCATTCCAATCAACCGTATGGGTGGGTTTAATAAACGCGCAAGCATGTTTAATGATCCATACTCCAACCCTTATATTGACCCTGCGAGCATCGATGAGGTTGATGTCATCGACGATGATGAGGATGACGATGATCCTTTTAAAGATTATTATGCGTAAATAAACCCACAAAAAATGCGATCCATCTTAAGAAGATTGCACCGCATTTATAATAAAGACTGTTCGCTTGATTTAGCGAGCAGTCTTTATTTTTTAAAGCGAATAAGTAAGGAATGGATATAAAAATAACAGGCAATCTTCTGAATGAAAATATTCCACTTGTTGGGCTCTAAGATGAAAAAAAAACTAATGCGAGGGCGCCATAAAATCAATGACCCCCAAAATTTTAGTTTCTTTTGAGCATTGGGCTTTTCTTCAATCAGTGCTTTATATATTTACTACTCGTGAGCACCATCCCCTTTAGCCTGTTCCCCAAAAATAATCACAAGCGTTGCTCAAATGGCGAATGCGCTTTTTCACTATCTAGATTTCCAAAAAAGATATTAAATAAATTTTTTTAAAATGATTAACCTCTTTTTAACTGCGTGATGCCATGCATTAACGCAATCAATTCGCGCAATTGAATGGCTTCACTTAAATGATGCGTCCCTTCATTATTTGCTAGAAGGTTAATCCCTTCTTTTAAAGGAACGTTTATGCATTCCATTTTAAGGGCCGCTTCTTCTTGGGTTAAGGTGGTTGCTTGTTGCTTATATCCTATTTCACATTGGTAGATATGATGAACTCGATTGGTTTTACCAATCATTTCATGAATCACAAAACATTTTTTATAGGATTTAAGCGTATAACCAGTTTCTTCAAGGACTTCTCTTTTTAATGCTTCATCCAGTGTTTCATATTTTTCTTTAGAACCTCCTGGTAAAACGTAAGTATTTGAAGCCTTTAAATGCATTAAAAATAATTGACCGTCATCCACAATAATTGCTCTAACCGCATCATTAATCAATTGAGAAGAATTATCCTGCGAAATGATTTCAAACATATAAGCCTCCAAAAAATAGAGAAATTTTATCCTTAGTTTATAATTCTTATGATAAAATAAACGTATTATGGTGGGGAGTGATTAAATGGAATCGTTTATTTTTG
>CAYZOR010000112.1:0-3708 GCA_964479895.1 uncultured Candidatus Izemoplasmatales bacterium
CGTTCAAAAACCCATATTTTAGATGATTTGAGAGGATAATATGGATTCTCCATTACTTGGTGTCTATAATCCAATCTCACTCAATATAAAATATGGCGAAGATAATTACTTATTCACAGACAAAAAAGAAAAATATCTCGATACATATAGCGGGATTGCAGTCAATATACTCGGTCACAGACACCCAGTAATTGATCAGGCAATTCAAACACAAAGTCAAAAGTATTTACACCTATCCAATGTTTTTGAATCTTCAGTTCAAAATGATTTAGCAAAACAATTAATTAATAAAACCCATATGAGTAAAGTATTTTTTTCAAATTCAGGAACCGAAGCCAACGAGGCAGCGTTAAAGATAGTGCGGAAATGGGGACATTCTATTCACCCAAATAAAAAAGAAATTATTGCGGTGAATCAAGCGTTTCATGGTAGAAGTTCTGCAGGCATGGCGCTCAGTAATCCAAGGGAAACCCTTAAAGAATTTGCCCCCTTATTAGGATCGATCAACCATGTAAAATTCAATGATATCAATCATTTAAAAGAACAAGTCAGCGAAAACACATGCGCGATATTTTTAGAGTTAATTTATGGCTCTGGGGGCTTAGACCATTTGACCCATGAATTTTTAGCTCAAGTATCACTTTTAGCGAAACAGTATCACTTCTTAATTGTTGTTGATGAAATCCAAACCGGTCTATATAGAACAGGGCCTTTTTTAGCCACCTTTGATACGCCATTAAACCCCGATATTGTTACCCTTGCTAAAGGCATTGGTGGTGGCTTACCCTTAGGCGCAACCTTAGTCAATGAAAAACTAAAAAATATCCTTGTGCCAGGGGACCATGGGTCAACCTTTGGCGGAAACCCCTTAGCTTGCGCCCTTGGTGATGCAATATTAAATCATATGGATCAAGCATTTTTAGATAAGGTAAATGACGCAATTATTTATTTGAATCATCAAATGAAGACATTAAAGCATATGTATCCTTTGACGATTAAACAATTAAAAGGAAAAGGCTTTATGCGCGGCATAGAAGTCGGAGAATATGCTGCGTATATCCAACAAGAAGCCCTTAAACATCATGTATTATTCAACACAGTCCAAAACACGACCCTACGTTTACTCCCAGCATTAACCTTTAATAAAACCCATATCGATCAGATGGTTAACGTTTTAAGAATAATCATTGACCCACTAGAAAAGCGCTTATCATAAGCGTTTTTTTTAGATGAATAGCCTTTATTTTATTGTTAAACAGTGTTATAGTCACTTATATACATGTAAAGGATGTTTTTATGAAAGCCCAGATTGAAAAAACCTTAAAAGATATTGTGGAACAAACGCCTAAAGGCGATTTAAAAGATGCCTTAGTATATGTTATAAATACTGGTGGAAAACGTATTAGACCCTTGTTGTTTTTAAAAACATTAGAAAGCTATGGTATCGACCCCACCCCCTATTTACAAGTTGCTTCGAGCATAGAAATGATTCATACTTACTCTTTAGTTCATGATGATTTGCCAGCAATGGACAATGATGATTTAAGGAGAAATCAACCAACCCTTCATATTAAGTTTGATGAAGCGACCGCAATCTTAGCAGGAGATGCCCTTTTATCCGATGCGTTTAAGGTTTTATCAACACAAACGTTCATCGATGAAAAAACGCGACTCAAACTCATTGAAATACTGGCTACACATAGTGGTTCAAAAGGGATGGTCTATGGCCAAAGTTTAGATTTGTTTTACGAAAACAAAGACATTCCAATTGAAATGTTACAAGAAATTCACATTCACAAGACCGCTAAATTAATTCAAACCCCTTTATTAATGGCCGGCGTGATTGCAAAGCAAAACAATCTAGAAAGTCTTGCTTCCCTAGGTGAAGCGCTCGGGTTAGTGTTCCAAGTTCAAGATGACTTATTGGAAAGTCTCTCAGATGAAAAAACCATGGGAAAATCATTAAGCGATCAAGACAACGGCAAGACCACTTACGTGAACCTTTTAGGCATCAAAAAAACCGAAAAAATTATTAATAATCTTTTTGAGACTATCCAAAAAAATATGGACGCCATAAACTTCAAGGACTTTACCCCGCTTGCCATCTTAATTGATGAAGTCAAAAATAGAATAAACTAAAGGCCGATAGAATAAACTAAAAGACGTTTGGCTTTAGAAAAGTAAGTGAATACTATATAATGACAAATATAATGGAGGGATTTTATGATTATAGAAGAGAACTTACAAGAAATTATAGAAAATTATTTAAACATTATCATTATGGCTGGTGTGCTGTTAGTCGTGATTATCATCGTAGCAATAATTAGTGCTTCTTCAAGACAAAAAAATAATACAACTGACCGTCACCACGTGAAAACCTCACACAAGACAGATAAACTTATGGAAAACGATAATTCAAATGAACTATTTGATGATGACGATGACCCATTCGCAAAATACGACAAAAACAACTAGGAGCCACCATGTCAGACATAACCTATAGACCTTTTGAAAGTAAGGACATTAACGCATTGGTAGAACTTTGTGACTCCGCATGGAGCTTTTCTGATTATACAAACAATGAATCAACACGGCAGGCGCTAGTAAGAACGGATGCCTATGGGGCCTTAATGGGGAGCACCTATATCACCATTGCTTATGAAAATGATAAACCTGCTGGCGTATTAATCGGGCAACATAAACATTTTTTAAATGCTTTTAAAAAACTAAAGTACCGTTTTTTGTTTTGGGGAAATATATTTAAACTGATGTTTATTCATAAAGACGCAAAAGATGCCTTAAATAATTTTAGAAAGATTGATCGTTCTTATCAAAAACTATACAAAAAATTAACAGAAAAATATCAAAGCGAAGTCGTTTTATTTATTGTTCACCCCTCTATGCAAGGCAAAGGGGTAGGAAAAAATTTAATGAAACAATTTATTGATCAATGTAAAGAAAAAAACTTTAAACGGTTTTATTTATTCACAGATACAACTTGTAATTACGGCTTTTATGACCACTTTGGTTTTAAACATCTTGCGTCTGAAAGCATCAATATAGCTTTAAAAAGCCAAGATGAAATATTGACATCCTTTATTTACGAATACACACTCACCACTTAAAGGTGAGTGTTTTTTAGTAACACAGTGTATATATTTGCACGTTCAATTCAATAATAGTCATTTTGTATGATTTTTAATGAATTATCGATTAAAATATGTATACAAAACGCATTGTATAAAACTCATTGTGCACATTCGAATGGTGTGTTATACTTTAATGATATTCAAAATGAAAGGTGATATTTATGAAAAAACTATTAGTATTAATGGTGACTTTAACGTTAACATTTACACTTGCTGCTTGTAGCGAGACTGTTAGACTTCCTAACATGGTTGGTTCTACGCGCTCAGAAATCGAACAAGAACTCGATGATTTAGGTCTGGATTTTTATATAGTCCACGATGAAAGTGTTGAACGTGATCAACCAGAAATGTTTTTACGCTACTTAAACCATAATATCGGTGCCGAAGTAGAAGTTGGGGACCGAGTGCAAGTGGTTGTAAGTTCTAAATTAGAAGAAGAGGAACATGTTCCAAGAGATCCAGTCCCAACGCACGCTATAGAACCTGATGAAGATTACACTGATATTGAAGATATCACATTATATCTCGATACCTTTGGTGAGCTACCACAAAATTTTAT
>CAYZOR010000113.1:0-3680 GCA_964479895.1 uncultured Candidatus Izemoplasmatales bacterium
TTTCATTGTCTTCCCTCCGTTTCAAGCAATGCAATTAACGCTTCATCAAGGGCAACTTTATCTGAAGGGTTTGGGGTTTTCTTCGCTTCATAGTTTGTGATCAACACATCGATTAAGGTATCTTTATAAGACGCTTTTAACGCTTCATAATCAAGCGCTACTTGCGTTTCATCTTTTAGTTCTAGATAGTGAAAGGCTTCTTCAAAATAAAGCCTTAATTTATTGGTGTCAATCAATATGGATTCATGTCGATTCCCTTTTAAAATAAGACGGGTAAAATCTTTTTGTTTGGAAGATTCACTGACAGCGTCACTAATTTTTTGCCTAATGGTATCTAAGGTATCTTTTGGCGTGATTTTAAGTGGGATGACATTAAACATTCTTTTTTGCATCGGTTTAAAAGACGTCTCAAGGTGATTGTTTTTAAGCTCGCCTTCAATCACCCCTCTTTTTTCTGTTTCTTTAAAGTCTAGGGGTTCAGGGTTTCCTGAATATACAATATGATCTCTTAAATACTCGTGTTTATGAATATGACCAAGCGCAATATAATCAAAATCCGTGGATTCTAAGACTTTTACTTGGCTTAAGAAATGATCATCTTTTGGATTAAACACATCCCCATGTAACATTAAGATATTTTGTTTACTTTTATCTAAAGATTGATTTAACGTTTCTAAATACGCTTTAGAATAATCGCTTGTATTGATGCCATAGACAACCGTTTCATGATCAATGTCATGAGACGGTGTCTTTTTATTAAAGGTATAGATATTTTTCTTTTTGAGTAAATTTTGATGGGTTTTATCTTCTAAAAACGCATCGTGATTCCCAATTAATAAAAACACCTTGCACGGAAGGCTTTCAAGGCGTTCAAAAATATTTGAAAGTTCATGGATTTTAATCGAGGCATTATCGAATAAATCGCCAGCGATAAACAAAGCATCGACGGGGATTTCTTTCGCGTAATTTAAAATCTTAAAAAACGTATCTTTTAACTCGTAAAGTCTAATATCATGCGCTTTAGCGTTTTTAAAAGAAGCATGACTTAACATGACATTAAGATGGAGATCGGCGGTATGAATAAAGCGCATAAAATCACTCCTGTAATAAGGTTTGTTCTAAAATATCGTATAACGCTTCGCTGCTTAATTTATTAAAATCAGGATAGATGGTCTTCATATGGACCATATAATCACTGATCAACTCTAATTCTAACCCAGCGCGTTTTAACGATACATCATCATCGTTTAAAGCCGCAAAGAAATATTTAATACTGACAAATAAATTTTTAGATTGGTAGGGTGTAGCTTTAAAGCTTTCCATTAAATGATTCAAGGTTTTGTTTTTATATTGGGTTAAACGGTGCGATAAATAATACGGAGCCGCCTTTTTTATGAATGCACTCGGTGGTAAGGTTTCATGATACCCTTCAATCGCATCGGAAAGTTGATGGAGTGGAAACCACGGTTTTGGCATATAAAGTTGATTTAAATAACTGAGCGCAAAAACGATTTGATAAACGGTCGTTTCTTCTGGGTTTTCACGATTTAAACCACTTGCAGTATCTATCAAGGTTTTAAGGGTTCTTAAAGCGTGTTCATTGTGAAGCGGAGAATAATCCTTTTCTAAAACATCTATCGCTCTTATAAATGTATCGATAAGCGGGCTAAAACGATGTTTAATTGGTAAGGTTTTGATTAATAAGGGATCACATATCGTCATTGACGGAAATAAACTTTCGTGTTTAAACCGTATTTGTCTTTGAATTTGAAGATCATAAATAAATGCTTTTGGATTAAACGCAGACGCATGATTTAAAGACGTTGGGATGGTAAGTAAAAATGCTTTTTCTGTTTCAAATGGGGGATAGGTTTTACTTTTCATCCATGCATCTAAAAGCGTATAATCCTCTTCGTTAATAAGTTTTGCGACCAACTTTGAAGCGTCCAAAGATTTCCCACTCCCAAAGCCAATGATAAAATCGCACGAAGCCTTTTTAGCTTTCAAGGCACTTTGGTGGATGGTTTGGATGGTTAGGGGATGTTCGATGGTATCTTCAATAACATACTTTATGTTGTTGGCTTCTAATTGTTTTAAAAGGGTATTAAACGCCTTTTTAGCGTCCTTATACGCTTCCCTTCCCGTTAAAATAAACGCTTTATGAAACGGGAGATTAAAGCGCTCAGAATCTTTTAAAATGTTATTGCCAAAATGAATATCTACTGGCATGAAATGATTGAATGTCTGCATATTACCACCAACTTAAATTATATCACACACAAAAGTCTCTTAAAACACGGACACTATAAAAAACTGAATGAATCCAATGATCAACCCTAAGATTAAACCAATGGTTTCAATATGTCTTAATTCACGCCTCGTTAAATCTCTTACAATGGTTTCTAATTCGCTAAAATCAAGGGCATTGATTCTTGATTCTACAACTTTAGAAATTTCTACATTATCGCTTGCACTCTCTTTGATCTTTTGAACCATCATATCAATAAAATTGTCGCCCTCTTTTTCAATGAATTGATCGACCATATTACTTAATTCGCTGCCCAACATATTTCTAAACATAGAAGGGATAAAACGGTGTATTTTTTTCGACAATGTTTCGCCGAGTTCTTTTTTTAAAGCATCTCTTGCTTCTAAAGAAAACAATGCATTGAATAAATCATCATCATTTAATAAAGAGGTTTCAATCGTATCGCCTACACTTTTGGCAATATCACTTTGTCTTTTAGGCAATACCCCTTGAATTTTAAATAAACCAAAATTTAGAGGTTTATAGGGTCTAAAAAGCATTTTCACCGCAATTTTATTGGTCAAATACCCAATTAATCCACCTATCAAAGTCATTGTTAATAACAATATTACATTATCCAAATCAATCAGTCCTTTATCAATTAATAGTCTTTTTAATTATAGCATACTCAAGGGTATGTTATAATACATTTGGTGATTTTCTATGTTTAAAATAACAAATGAAGCGTTAACATTTTTAAAACAAAAAGATCCATACATGAAGGCATTAATCACTCATGTGGATACACCTTATGAACCAACCTATAGTGACCCTTTTGAAGCCCTCGTTGTCATTATAACCGGACAACAAATTTCAGAAAAAGCCGCAGCGTCAATTGTTGAACGGTTGAAAAAGACCTATCCACCTTTAACACCTTCAACTATTAAAGCGTTATCCGTCCATCAATTAAAAAGCGTTGGCCTTTCAAACGCGAAAGCCAACACCATTTTACGCATTGCGAACCTAGATGAATTGGACCATTTAAAAACCTATTCTAAAAGCAACGTTGAAAAAACCTTATTAAACGTTAAAGGCATTGGGCCTTGGAGTGTAGAAATGTTTCATTTCATGTGTTTAAAAGACCCAGATATTTTATCGTTAGGTGATATTGCGGTAGTCAATGGCATTAAAAGACTCTATGGGGTAAATGATGAAAAAGTTAAAACATTCCAAAACTACTTCTCCCCTTATGGGTCGACCGCTGCAGCGTATTTATGGAAGTTACTAGAGGTCGATGAAGCAACACTTAAAAAAATAAAAGAGGATGTGGAATGATGATTCTAAAACCGTATAAAGGAAAAACCCCTACCCTAGATGAAAGTGCCCATGCGTTTGAAGGCGCCATTTTAATTGGGGATGTTACATTAAAAAA
>CAYZOR010000114.1:0-3625 GCA_964479895.1 uncultured Candidatus Izemoplasmatales bacterium
TAGCGTTTATTTTTTTGATAAACAGAATTATAAATAAAAATATAATTAAATTTTTCCCTATTGTTTCGCGATTATAGAATTTACTTAAATTCTTTTGTATTACAAATAATCTATAATATAAATTGCGAGAAAGAGAGTCAATGTGCTCTCGAATCATAGAAAATATTATATAACAAACGGGAGGATTTATTATGAAAAAATTATTTTTATTATCACTTTCTATTTTCTTTGTATTCCCACTAGTCGCATGTGGTGGAACTGACTATGGAGATTACGAGCCTGGTTTACATCTTGGGTATACTGATGGACACCAAAACACTTATGCTTATGTTTATGTAGATGCGGATGGATATATTGCTGACATTTTTATTGACACAGTCTATATGAAATCCGACGATGAAGGCCCTGCTACTTGGGAAGGCCGTGGGGGTAATGAAGCACGTGGTATTGCAACGACTAAAATGAGTTTAGACTTTGGTTGTGGATACAATATGTGGCCTGCTGAGCCTGTTGAAGACTGTGAAGTTGATGGAGAAATCATGTGGCATGACCAAGTAAGAATGGTTGCTGAAGATATTATCGAAAACCAAGAAATCATTGATTATGATCTTATTGATGGAGATTTCGATGAAGACGGTGACGATGTGATTGCTGGAGTTACAATTACTGTTGATGGATATTTAGATGCTGTTAAGGATGCATTAGACCGCATTAGATTATCTGAAGACGAATCGCCTTCTGACTTTGATGTTCCTGAATTTGATGGAGATGGAAGCTATACACCTGGTATTCACTTTGGGTATACAGAAGGCCATCAAAACACCATTGCACTAATCGCTGTTAACGAAGATGGAAATATTGAATATGCAACAGCTGATACTGTATATTTAAAAAGCAATGATGGACCATTAACATGGACAGCTCGCGGAAGCGAGAACACCGGATATGCTACAACTAAAATGAGCCTTGATCAAGGGTGCGGATACAATATGTGGCCTGCTCAACCAGTTGAAGACTGTGAAGTAGACGGTGAAACTATGTGGCACGTTCAAGTTGCAATGACACTTGATACTATTATCGAAGAACAAGGGTTCCCTTCACTAAATTTAGATGAAGATGGATACTTTGATGAAGATGGCAATGATGTAGTAAGTGGTGTTACGATTTCTGTAGACAATTACTTAGATGCTATTAAAGTGGCTATCGAAAGAGCAGAGTAATTCAATAATTTAAACCATTTAAAAAGCATTTTCCAATTTGGAAAATGCTTTTTTTTAACCGATTAATCGATACATAATATCAATCAAATTCATGATTGCTTTTAACACAAGGTATGATAAGGCAATGGCTGTAAAAATATAAACAATTTGGATTTGCCATATCGAGTCCTTTTGAAAGTGTTTTGTAATATCTATGCGCATGAGGGCACTAAATATTAACGCTAGCAAAATGAAAAATAATAATATTTCAAATATTCCTAATAAGAAAAGATCCATCAAATCCTCCTTTTATTGGATGATCGCATCATCGTCGTCTGGATCAAATACTTGTGAATCAATGGTAATCACAACGTCGTTTGGCAAACACGTCAATGGCCTTAATGGCGTATTGGTTTCACCTTGGTTTTGACAAATATTTTGTGGTGAAGTTTCATCAATGACTGACACTTTATGATCGTTATATTGGATGACTACTGCTCCTAAATTCCCTTGAACTGTATAAGTGAAATTGGTTTCATCAATTTCTAAAACAAAGTCATCATTTAATACCATTGCACTCCCATCTTCTAAAGATATATGCAAAATTTCTTGACCTTGATATCTGACTATTGCGGTTCCATCTAAGGTTTGCGTTCTTTGCTGAAAAATCAAAACCGTGATTAATGAAGATACTGAAACTAACAATACCCCAATAATTAATATAATATCTTTTTTACTCATATGCATCGCCTCAATTTATTATAACATAAAGGGTTTATTAGCTGAACCATTTAAATAATAACAGATGTAGGTAAGTTTTATCATAATGTATTTTGGTTTAATTTTATTTTTAACTTAAAGAATAGATTGACATTCATTAGGTTTAAACCTATAATACACATTGTAAAAAACAATATTTTATACGGGAGGAACAAATTTTATGAAAAGAATTTTTGCTGTTATGCTAACTTTGCTAATGGGTGTTGTATTGGTAGCATGCGGAGGCACAACTGAAGAAGGCGATTACAAGCCTGGTCTTTACCTTGGGTATACAGATGGACATGAAAATACTTATGCTTATGTTTATGTGGATGCCGAAGGATTTATCGCAGATGTTTTTATTGACACAATTTACATGAAAACTGATGATGAGGGACCTGTTTCTTGGGAAGGTCGCAATGGAGAAGTTTCAGGTATTGCTACTACTAAGATGAGCCTTGATTATGGTCAAGGGTACGACATGAGAAATGATGGTTTATGGTGGTATGAGCAAGTTGATTTAGTTGCTCAAAATATCGTAGAAAACCAAGGAATCATTGATTACGATCTTATCGACGGAGATTTTGATGAAGACGGTGACGATGTAATTTCTGGCGTAACAATTACTGTTGATGGCTATTTAGAAGCAGTTGGAAATGCTTTATCTAGAGCTGAACTTGGAGAAGATGAGTCTCCATCAGATTTCGATGTACCATCATATGACGAAGGGTTAGATTTAACACCTGGAATCCATTTTGGATATACTGATGGAAACGAAAATACTTTAGGTGTTATTGCAGTAAACGAAGAGGGTAACATTGTTTATGCGATCGTTGATACTGTATACCTTAAAACTGACGATGAGGGACCATTAGCATGGGAATCACGCGGAAATGATGTAACAGGTATCGCTACAACTAAAATGAGTTTAGATCATGGTGAAGGATATGACATGCGTAACGATGGTTACTCATGGTTAGAACAAACCACTATGCTCATGGATGATGTAGTTGCAAACCAAGGAATTATCGATTACGATATAGTAGATGGTGACTTTGACGAAGACGGCGACGATGTTGTTGCTGGAGTTACGATTACTGTAAGTGGCTATTTAGAAGCAATCGCTAACGCCATTGCTCAAGCAGAATAATAAACTGCAACTTAGTAAAGGGACGATGAATTTCGTCCCTTTTTTATTTAGAAAAAGCGAAATATAAGTTGTATTATATGTTATAATGCCATTGGTGATAATATGAAACATATAATGAAAAAAACTATGCTTTTAAGCCTATCATTTTTGACATTACTTTTACTAATAGCCTGTGAGGGTTTTTTAGAGTTTGGTAGTGATGAAAATGAAGATGGATTAAAAGGAAATTCGATTGGAACCAGTGAATACTTTGATAGTTTTATCCAAGCAAATATTTATCATACATTGTCTGATGATGAATTCAGTGACGTTTCAGACGAATTCCATAGCATTCTTGGACACCTTCATAAAGTTGGAACAAGATATGATTCTTACGAAGATGAAGGCATCATAAATGTTAAAACCATCAATGAAAACCCTGGTGAATGGCACGAAGTTGATGACGCGTTATTTAAAATGATTCAGCAATCCATTGATTATTATGAATATACGAATGGATATTTTGACATTACTTTAG
>CAYZOR010000115.1:0-3534 GCA_964479895.1 uncultured Candidatus Izemoplasmatales bacterium
CCAACTATAATGCTGAGAACTTACCTCCAGGACAGTTAGTCAACTGGGTAGGCCTAGAAAACTTTAGAGCTATTTTCACGTTAAGTCGTGACGGTGGGATGCCATTTGGTCAAATGTTCTTTAGAGTCTTTGGTTGGACAATAGTCTGGGCGGTTGGTTCTACTGTAACGGTGTTCTTTGGTGGATTATTCCAAGCGGTCATTTTGAATAATAAGCGCGTTGTTTTTAGAAAAGCGTGGCGCGGATTATTAATCTTACCTTGGGCAGTCCCAGCATTAATTTCACAAATGATATTCAGAGTTATGTTTACCGAACGGGGTTATATAAACTCTGTGCTTAGAGATACCTGGGTTTATGATTTTTTATTAGACCGAGGCATGTTAGGAAGATCGTTCTCTGAAGCAGGTGAAGGACTTGAGAGGTTATTATACTTTGGAAACGAAAACATTATGTGGCTTAATAATGAAGCCAATCCATGGTTTGTTAGAATCTTTTTGATTTTCTTAAATGTGTGGCTTGGATTTCCATTCTTTATGGCACTCATGACAGGGGTCATGACAAGTATCAATAAACACCTTTATGAGGCAGCTAGTATTGATGGTGCGACCAACTTCCAACAATTTAAGTTCATTACATTACCACTTGTGTTGGTAGCAACAAGTCCACTCCTTATTATGGCATTTGCGATGAACTTCAATAACTTTGGTATGATCTATTTCATTACGGGTGGTGGACCTGCAGATGGTCGTTTCTCTAGGGCTTACGCTGGTCAAACCGACATTTTAATTTCCTGGATATATAAATTAACCACTGATCAAACAATCCGCTGGTACAATATGGCAAGTGTCTTCTCTATTTTAATCTTCTTAGTTATCGGGACCGTATCGGCTTGGAACTTTTCTAGAACACGTGCCTTCAA
Source organism: uncultured Candidatus Izemoplasmatales bacterium (assembly GCA_964479895.1). Classification (GTDB taxonomy): domain Bacteria; phylum Bacillota_I; class Bacilli_A; order Izemoplasmatales; family Izemoplasmataceae; genus B1SED10-225. The sequence continues at coordinate 920 of CAYZOR010000115.1, forward strand.
GGAGGATGATTAATCATGTTTATAATTGAATTAATAGATGGACTTTCAAGTTGGTTAAGCTATTCAAGAGTCTTTATACTGATGGGGGTAATGGTTATTTTCTTTACCCATCAATCGCTTGTTGCTTCCTTAGCGGAAAGAAGAGGGTATGAAGGCATTAAACCCGGGTTAATCGGACTCATCCCTGGATTTGGTTTTTATTACTATTCAAAAGTGAAAGAACCGCTTAGAAACGTCAACGATAAATCGTTTGGCGATATCCTTAAACCTGGAAATATATTTGGAACCATGTTTATATATTCTGAATTAGTCTTACTCGGTTTTATAGTATTATTGCCGATTATATATATTATTGGCGTTAGTGTTAATCCTCTCTCCGGACTACCACGAACGATTTGGCCAGAAAATCCGACACTCGAAAATTTTAGATTTCTTCTAACGGGTGTCGGAGAATATGGTGGCCAAGAAGTAACCACAAACTTTACAAATTGGTATATAAATACGTTACAAATCGCGACATTAACTATGATTTTTGCGGTCTTATTTATTACCGGAACAGCGTATGTATTCTCACGCTATAAGTTTAAAGGAAAAAAAGCTGGACTGATGATGATTTTAATTTTACAAATGTTTCCAAGTTTCTTGGGACTCATCGCTTTATTTACCTTATTCCATACATTTGGAATGCTCGATCAACCCTTGGCACTTGTTATTGTGTATACCGCGGGAGCCGTTCCATTTAATGTTTGGTTAATCAAAGGATACTTACAAAGTATTCCAAAAGAGTTAGATGAATCCGCTAAAATTGATGGGGCATCTAAACTGACGATTTTCTTTAGAATCATTTTACCGCTTTCCCTTCCTATAATTGGATTTGTTGCGGTTACTCAGTTTATGGCACCATGGATGGATTACATCTTACCATCGTTCGTAATCTTAAGTGAAGAAAACTGGACTTTAGCAGTAGGTATATTTGCTTTTATTGACGATCCAACGATGATCAATTACCCTGCGTTTGCGGCAAGTGCGTTACTTGTGGCAATCCCAATTACCATACTTTATATTTCATTCCAAGGATTCTTAATCGAAGGAATCACAGCTGGAGCGAACAAAGGATAAAACAAATAAAAACGGTATCACTTTACATCATGTAAAGGATACCGTTTTTTTAATGGAAATATTATTTTAAAATACAGAGTTCAAAAGGGGATAATGATAAGGGTGTAGAAATTGTTTTATCTTCGTTGGTCAATAAATCTTTATAAGATTTTTGATAGGGGTCATCAAGGCTTATATTAACGGTTTTATCTTGGTTATTCATGATAAATAAGATAGTTTCTTTTTGATAGATTAAAACCTTCTCATCATCAGTTTCGATCCAGTTAAACCAACTCGAATTAAAAGCGGCTTCATTTTTCTTAAGCTGGATTAGCTGTTTAAAGAAATTGGTTAAATTTGGGGTATCATTAACTTGATCCCACAGCATGCACTGACGGTTTTTAGGATCATGGCCACCAGTCATGCCGATTTCATCACCATAATACACGCTTGGGCTTCCAGGGAAGGAAAACAAAAACGCATAGGCCAGTTTTACTCTTGCTTCTGATTCATTGCATATGGTTTTAATCCGCGCGGTATCGTGAGAATCGACTAAATTATACATAGCTTTATTGACATGATCAGGATATTCAAACAGTGCTTGATTAATCTGCATAATAAATTGTTTGGCATTTAAAGGTTTTAACTCTTTGTGGGGTCCAAAAAATTGCCAAATTGGAAATAATATTCCATAGTTCATTACCGCATCGTATTGATCCCCTTGTAGCCATGGCATGGAATTATCCCAGTTTTCTCCAACAATATAAGCATCTTTTTTTACAGATTTTACTGCCGTTCTAAATTCTCGCCAAAACACATGAGGGATTTCGTTGGAAACATCAAGTCGCCACCCATCAATATCGAAATGTTCAATCCAATAGGTTGCAACATTTAAAAAGTACTCTTTCATCTTAGGATGCATTGTTTTGACTTTGGGCATGAAGGGCGTGAAAGCGAACGTTCTGTAATTTAGCATTTCGATATCCTTGAACAAGGCTTTCACATCCTTATACTCCATATCTCTTAATGTGGAAACAGCGAAAGGTAAAAGGGGTTTATTGTCATCAATAACATAAAAACACTCATAATAGTCGCTATTTTTTCCTTTATTTAGAACATCTAAGAAAAAAGGATGTTCTAATCCCACGTGATTAAAGACGGCATCAAGCATAACTTTTATGCCTTTTTTATGGGCTTTTTCTATTAAAGTTTTTAACTCTTTTTTCGTACCGAATGCGGGGTCTATTTCATAATAATCAATGGTGTCATATTTATGCGTACTCATCGCTTTAAAAATCGGAGTTAAATAAATTCCGTTAAACCCTAACGCTTCAATATAATCTAGTTTATCGATGATGCCTTTTAAATCCCCACCAAATAAATCAGCGTTTGAAAAGTCTTTAACACTATCCCAAGGTTTTGTGTTGGGTAAATTAATTGATTCATCTCCGTTATTGAATCGTTCTGGAAAAATAGCGTACCATATTCTATTTTCAGCCCATTTAGGCGGCGTAAAT
>CAYZOR010000116.1:0-3506 GCA_964479895.1 uncultured Candidatus Izemoplasmatales bacterium
GATCGTTTGCATGCCGATGTTTCCTATGAAGCATATCAGGCGGAAGAACGGAAAGAAAGAATCCAAGAATTGCTTGATCGGATGTATGATGAAAAAGCGGGGGAAGAAGTTGATTTAATTGCGGTTGATGATCCGCAATTAGAAGCAATGCTACCTTATTATCAAACGATTGAAACAATTGCGAGTCAGAAGGTAGCGAATTTATTTGGTGGAAGAACCTATGCTGGAACAGAAACTTTTGCGCAAAAGAAATTTACCTACACAGAAAGTGATGTTCAGTATCTTTGTTATGTTGACGTTTATAATAAGCAAGATAATGCTATTAATATTATTGAGGTAAAAGGAGCAACCAGTTCATCTTTTTTAAAGGAAGATACCATGCTTGGTGGTTATCGTTCGCAAGCAAAGTTTCCATTATTTTGGGAACAAGCTGGGATTTTTAATTTTAAGGATGAAATTGATGGTTATCCAATAACTGATGAAATGCCGATGGAAACTTATCATAAAAAACGTAATAAGTTTTTGCAAAGATATGAAAAAGTTGGTCGGTATGTTTATGATTTAGCCGTGCAAAGAATGATAATCGAAAACAGTGGTTTTAAAAATGTTCGTTATTTTTTAGCGTTGTTAAATCATGAGTATGAGTTTGACGGTACTTATGAAAATGGTGCGCCGGTTTATGGTGATGATATTATTAGGCTTTTTGATATGACGAAAGTCACCGCTGAATTACAATCTATGGTTGCGGCTGATAAACAAAATCTACTTGATTATTTAAATAAAATGGATGCTAGTAGTTATCGTCTCGGAAGTCATTGTGAACATAATAAAAATACGAAATGCAAATTTAAGGAAGTCTGTTTTGCTAATGTTCCGAAGGAAAATTCGGTTTTTTCTTATATGAATAGTGGTCATGGTTTTAAGGATGAAAATGGTAATTCTTATAAAGGATTGGACCTTGTAAATATGGGCTATTGGCATATGTTAGATATTCCAGAAAGTTGGTTAACTAACCCTAATCATTTGATTCAGCGGCAAGCATTAATAAGCGGGGAGCCATATATCGCAAAAGAAAAAATAAGGCTTGCTTTACGGCAACTAGAGTATCCGTTATATCATTTGGATTTTGAAACTTTTCCTTGTCCGCTTCCGCGTTTTGCTGGTGAAAAATGTTATGATCAATCACCTTTTCAATTTTCGGTTCATGTCGAAAATCCAATGGGCAATTGTGATCTTGAAAAGGACCATTATGAATTTTTAGCGACTAGTTTTCAGGAAGATCAACGGGCGCAATTAGTAGAAAAATTGTGCCAAGTAATTGATTTGCAAAATGGCGGGAGGGTTTTAGCCCAAAATGTTAATTTTGAGAAGAAAGTGTTAAAGTATTTGTTAGCTAATTATCCAGCTTACCGAAAACAATTGCAACAAATGCTGGATAATATGTATGATTTGTTATATGTAATTCGTAATAATAAAACATTTTATCAAGAATTAGGATATAGTTACGAAGAAGCGCGGAAAGTTAATTATTATCATAAAGATTTAAGTGGTTCCTATTCGCTTAAGAAAACTTTACAAGTTTTTAGTGATTTGTCCTATGAAAATATGGGCGTTCGTGATGGTATGGAAGCGTTAATTACTTATGCTAATTTTGATAATTATGATGCGGCAACTTATCAGCAAAAATATCAGGATTTAGTTGCGTATTGTAAGCAAGATAGTTATGCGATGTTTGTTATTTTAGAAAAAATTCGCCAGGAGGTTGCGTCGTGCGAGTAATTACCATTCAACAGCCCTATGCATCTTTAATTGCTAATGGTTATAAAAAATATGAGTTTCGCAATTGGAAAACTAATTATCGTGGCGCATTATATATTCATGCGGGTTTAAAAGTTGATCAAGTTGCTTTGCAAACTTATCAGCATTTAGGACTTGATTTTCCAACGGGAGTTATTGTTGCTAAGGTTAATTTAGTAGATTGTGTCTTAGCAGAGGAAGTGTTATCGCCGGCGGAAAGAAGTAATAATGATTATCAATATGCTTTTGTTTTGGATGTGATTGAGCAAATTAATAGTACCGAAAAAATTCGTGGTAAATTAGGTCTTTGGCGGTTGGAGCGGTAATTTTTACGAAAAATAATCCTAATGATTTAATTATGGCGTTGTTTATGATATAATTAGTTTAGAACATATGAAAGTAGGTGAATGATTGTGCGAGAAGAAGATGAAACAGTAAAAGATGATGACACAATCGAAGAAAATTTTTCTGATGATTTAGAAGATGAAAATGTTGCTGATAATGATTCTTTTGATGAAACGCTTTCTGATGATTTGAAGTTGAAAAACGAGGATGAAAAAGAAGGTGCTGAAGATGTGAATGAAGCAACTGGTGAAGGTGATGAACCTGGCAAAATTGATGCAACTGACGAAGGTGATGTGGTTGATGAAGCAGATTTTGCTGGTGAAATCGATACGCCTGATGAACCTGGCAAAACTGATGTAACTGACGAAGGTGATGTGGTTGATGAAGCAGATTTTGCTAGTGAAATCGACACACCTGATGAACCTGGTAAAACTGATGAACCTGGCGCAGGCGATGGAAGTGATAAGGTTGATGAAACAGTTACTTCGAAAAACGAGCAAACGATTGATGAAGGAAAAGAAGCATTAGAACCCTCTGATAGTGCAGATGCAGTGGAGCAAACAACGGCCGATGAAACAAAAACTGCTGAAGAAAGTAGTGTTTTAGAACAAACAAAGGAATTTGACCAAACGGATTTTGATAAGCAGGATGAGGGAGATTCTGAAGAACCGAAAGATAAAGGAAACAAAAAAGGTAAAAGCCGGTTGCTTATGATTGTTTTAGTAGTTATGGTGTTAGCGGCGGTTGGTTTGTTTGCGATGAATTTTTTGGATGATGAAGAAAAGGAAAAAAATGATGAGGAAGAAGTGGTTGATTTAAAAAAAGTGCTTGAGAATGTTAAGACAGCCGATACTTTAACCCTTGACATAAAGTTTCATGAGTATGAGGAGGAAGAAGCTGTTCAGCAGCGTGAGATAGCACTACGTTATGATTTTGCTGCTGATTTTGTTGTAGTAGATTATGATGATGAGCAAATGTATTTTGCTGATATTAGTAGTGATGAACCTTATGAATATTTTAAAGAAGATGATGAGTGGCAGAAGCAGGAAGTGCCAGAAGATGAAATAACTAATTTTCAAACTACTTATGTTGATGGTTGGTTTATAGCAGCATTAGTTGAACATCACGAACGTTTTGAAGAAGAGGATGAAACATATACTTGGCAAAATGATGAAATTGCTTTTAATGTTTATGATTTTGAATTTGATCCAGAACAAAAGGAAGATGCTTATGCCGCGATAGAATTAGTAGTTGCGGATGACTATGTTGATGAAAAGATTATTAAATTGTCAGTTGATGGTGATTATAAATCAAAAATTAGTATGAATTATAGTGAAATTAATAATACGGAAGTTTCGTTACCT
>CAYZOR010000117.1:0-3498 GCA_964479895.1 uncultured Candidatus Izemoplasmatales bacterium
TTGTTGACCCTGACACATTAGAACCTTATACATCAATAGGGATTTATCGTTCGGATTGGACTTTTAATTTAGATGGTGCAAGTGGAGGCAACTCATACGATAATTTTGTTGAAACCGCTCAAGATTATTGGGTTGGATTTGAAAGAGACCCAAGAAAATCTTTCATTGATTTAGAAAATGATCCAAATGGTTGGTACGGAATATCTGCTTTTGTGGCTGAGCGAACTACCCTAATCGGAGATTCTATGTTTAATCGCTTCAATACAGGAAACGGACATCAGTTCTATTATGAAGGCGAAGTCGTTTCGGAATTTGATGAGGGATGGAACAACTTATCAATTCAAGACATCATGCCCCATTTTAGATGGATTAATGATTCACAAGGAAGCGGTGAGCCACTAGATATAGCATTTGATCATGATAGTGCATATTATGGGGGAAGCTCATTGAAATTATTTGGCGATATCAGCTCTGATAACGCAACTGATTTTAAAGTTTTTAAAACATATTTAAACATTCATGATGATACCAGTATACAACTATACCATAAAGCAAACGATATCAATGCTTCTGTTCATGTACGCCTAACTTTAGAAAGTGATTCATGGTTTGAAACAGTTGAATATCTTCCTTTGTCACTAAGTGATGAAAATACCTGGGAACTATCCAGTATTGATTTAAGTGAGTTTACAGGGGAAACCATAACATCAATAGGCTTCTTAGTTGAAAGTTCACAAGAAATTAACGATTATCAAATTAATATTGATGACTTGATGGTACATAGGGGTCTTGATGATATGAACGAAAGCATTATTGAAAATATTGCGTTTGATGAGGTTGGGTTCCAATATGGAATTACTGCAGATGTACGCTTGAAATGGGATCCCTTAACTACCGATGAAATCGTTCAATATGACGTTTACAATGTCAATGAAGATGGGACAAAACAATATCTCTCAAGTAGCTATCATAACCGGCTTTATGTTAACGATATTCAAAGACAAATTAATAATGATGGAGATCAACGCTCGGATTATTTAGACGAATCTACCATTGTATTAAAAGCATACAATGACCAAGGTCAACAGATTGGTGAAGGAGAGAAAACTCTTCACTGGGAAGAGCCTATTGAAGGTGGTAGAGCTGGGTTTGATGTAAGTCGAACAGTAATCGGAGAAGGTGAAACTATTATAGTTAGCGCTAATGTTTCTTCAATCACTGAATCCATTGAATGGGATATTGAAGGAGGCACCATCGTTAATGGTGACATACATTCAGAAGAAATTGAAGTTCAATATGATCATCAAGGTGTATTCTCCATTGGCATTATAACTACAAACCGTTTAGGAACTAACGACCATTACGCACCCCATGCGGTCACTGTATCAAATGCTGCATCAACAGTTTCTAATGTTGCTGCGAGTGGTCGCATTGATTCATACTCTGGATATTTTGCGGAAGCGGCTCAAGATGAACGCCCAAGAAACATTATTGATGGCGATTATCAAACCAAATGGACCGAAACAGATGCTACGACATCCGGTGATAAATGGGTTATTATAGACCTAAGAGGTATTTATGTAGTCTCTGAGATTGCGTTGGTTCATGCTTCTGAAAGTTTCCAACATTACGATGAATTAGAATGGAATACTGTTGGTTATAATTTATATGTAAGTCTAGATAAAGAAGAATGGATCAATATTACTGAAGTGGATGATAATGAAGATGGAATAACATCTCATGCATTCTCCCCTACCAATGCAAGATACGTTAAACTTGTTGTTACTAATGGTTCACAAATAGATAACCATGCTAGAATACAAGAAGTAGAGGTTTATGGAAGAATAGCCAATTAAAAAAGGCGCAATCATTTGATTGCGCCTGAATTTTGTTTTCATTTATTGTTTAGCGAGCAATGCAGCTCCGAATGCTGGATCGTGAACAGGAGAAATAATTTTGATATTTCCAATTTCATTAATCTTTTGATGCAAAAATGATTTAAACTTTCCTTCAGCATTTCCCAAACTACCAACAACAACAAGAGTTGGATCAACAAATTCTAGTGTTTGGTAGACCGCTTTTACTGCATTTGCCAGTTCATCGGTACAAAAGTCAATAATCTTTAGTGCGTGTGGGTCGTTATGATTAGCATGTTTGGTAACAATCGGAGCCAACGATGCAAGTTTTGTTCTGTTATCAACCCAATTTTCTACAACATCAACAAAGGCGTCAATATGTGTTAGGTTTAACGTGTTAAAAATTTCTTCTGTAAATTTCGTTTGATCAATTCTTCCATCATATGCTCTAACCATTTTTCTAATGGCATGATATCCTAAACTATAAGCACTTCCAGTATCGCCTTCTTTATAACCCCAGCCGCCACTTTTATGTGTTTTTTCTTTTATATCAATTCCAAAAGCAACCATGCCTGTTCCAATAATGACAGTCATTGCGTCTTTTGTTTTATACCCGCTAGCTAATGCATTGTACATGTCATTTTTGATAATTATGTTCTCTGTATTAAAAACTTGTGCTTTTTTAAGCATTTCGATAAGTTTATCACTATGCCATTGATGTACAATCCCACCAAGGCCGCCAAAAACCCCTTTCAGTTTCGGAGTGTATGTTAAACTTTCTTTGATGGTTTTCCACCCTTCACATATAGCATTTTTAGATACTTCAAAACTCACTGTATCAACACTTGATGGACCTTTTATAGTCTCACCAATTATTTCGTTATTGTCATTAATTAATATTAATTTGGTTTTGGTGCCTCCACCATCTATTCCTAAATACATAGTTTCACCTCATTTATTTTTTATGCTACAATTATATTAAATTTTAGTCAGGAGTTAATCATGCAAAAAATTATAAAATTACAACCGATTTTTAAAGAGAAAATTTGGGGCGGGAAACGTTTAAGCCTAATGTATAATTACAAAATTCCAAGTAATAAAACTGGAGAATGTTGGGCAATCTCTGCCCATAAAAATGGAGATAACGTTATTGAAAACGGAACATTTAAAGGGAATCGACTATCAGAAATATATGATAAACATAGATATTTATTTGCAAATATTAAAAGCGAAACCTTTCCACTGCTTAGTAAAATCATTGACGCAAGTGATGATTTAAGTGTTCAAGTTCATCCTAATGATGATCAAGCCCTTAAATATGATGAAGCTTTAGGGAAAACAGAATGTTGGTATATTCTATCGGCATTAGAAGGCGCAGAAATTATCTATGGTCATAATGCAGCAACTAAAACAGCTCTAAAAGAATATATAAACTCTGGTAAATGGAACGATTTATTAAGAACAATCAAAGTTAAAAAAGGCGATTTTTTCTATGTTCCAGCAGGGACTTTACACGCTATAGGAAAAGGCATTACCATATTAGAAATTCAACAATCTTCAGATACTACTTTTAGAGTTTATGATTATGATAGAATCGATCAAAATAATGAACTGCGTGAGCTTCATATAAATGAATCAATTG
>CAYZOR010000118.1:0-3487 GCA_964479895.1 uncultured Candidatus Izemoplasmatales bacterium
GAGTGGCTTCAAAAGAACCAAATTGAGGAGGTCGTTGAAGCAGACGTAGATATAGAGGGTGGTATATTCTCTACGGAATCAAAGATTGGGCACACGCTATTGGCGAATGCTGATGAACTTAAAGTTGGAAAACGCATTGAATATGTGACCGATAGCGGACGTCGTATTGATATTATAGTAAGAAGGGTTAAGCATTGATGTGATTATTACATGGAAGGGGTTTATGAATGATTATTATATTGAATGAAACGCAGCTATTTAGTTCAATTGCATCGAATAAACATAAAGATATTTATGATGATCTCAAAGGATTCATCAATGACGTAAGAAATGAACAAGGACTTACCAACGCAATCATCAGAAAATATCGTTCTGAGAAAATTACAGGGACAAAAGAAATATTTAAGTTTCGTCTGTCCAATGGGTATCGTTGTCTTTTCAAATATAATCAAGAAAATCGTATTTTCCCCCTTGAACAGGAAATTTTTCTTCTTGAAATTGCCGAACATGACAAGCAAGGGGAAGCGGCTAGACGTCTAGAAGGTATATCAACTCATGAAGAAGACGTACGGATCATCAATACTGACAATACAGATGAGCACTTAGATAGCTTTTCGGACAATCATATCAAATATCATCGGTATATTCCAATCCATAATACGTTGGACACAGAAACGCTGATGCGAAAAATGAGCGAAGCTGATAATCGGTTCTTGTATCCGCTTCAAGGGAATCAAAATCGTGTGCTTGATGAGACAGGGCCTTTGCTTTTAATGGGAAGTGCGGGGAGCGGTAAAACCCTAGTAGAAATCACAAAAGCCTTACAAAATGCTCATAACTCGTATCGACAACTCTACATTACCTTCACACCGATGTTGAAAGATACAGCTGAATATCTTTATAACCGATATGCATCCATGCCTGGACTAGAAGGTGAAACTGAGTTTTATGCCATGAGCCGGTTTATGTTAGAAACTTCTGATTTGAAAGATGAACAGTATTTCTCCTTTGAACGGTTCTTGCAGTGGATGAAAGACAACAATTACATCTACAAGTATGATTTTTTAAAAGAAGTTGGACCGATTGACCTATGGACAGAGATTAGAGGAATCATTAAAGGCTACGTCAATAACTATTTCAGAATGCTTGAAATAAAAGACCTCGACACATACATAAAAAAAGAATTTATTAAAGAATGGGTTGCTCAAGGCTATGTAGCGAAAATTAAAGGCTCAAATTCCAAATATCAAATTACAAAAATAGAAAATCTCTATCCTATCATAAAAAATAAGGTCCCAAAACTTTATAACTATTTAGTTATGAGGGATTTAGAGGAACCTTTTATTGATGAATATAGCTATCTTTATGGCATGAGTGATAAATATTCTATTTATGATGAAGAAACGAAAAAGAAAATCTATGATTTCGTTAAAACCATTTATCAGCCTTATTTGGAAGAAAATAAGTACTATGATGACAATGACCTCGCCCGTCTTCAAAGACAAAAAAACAATAAGGATGAAATCCTCCCGTATGACTATGTGTTCATCGATGAAATTCAAGATCTATCTGAACTTCAAATTCTAGCGTTTCTCGAAATTGCCGATGATGCTCAGAATGTTTATATGACTGGTGACGTATCACAAATCATCAATCCAACCTTGTTTGTCAAAGGTCGTGTGGGTGCTATTTATAGACAGCGATTCGAGAATGTTAAATTGAATGCGGACCATGTTCTTAATCAAAACTTCCGCAATGGCCAGAGAATTCTTGATATTGTCATATCGTTATTGGATATTCGTCAAGAACGTCTAGGCACATATTCCGATGATATTAGGGAAGTAAGTCGAGCAGAGGAATTGAAAGCGAGTACCCCGTTTTGGATTAATGCAAAAAAAGAAAACTTCTTGCCTACCATAAGCAGTTGGCTTGGCGTTCCAAACGTTGCAGTAATCGTAACTGACACCATGGCTAAAAAGCGATTAAAATCGGAACTGGGTATCTCACAGACTGAAGAAACGAACATCTTCACTGTTCAAGAAGTTAAAGGACGTGAGTTTTACAAAACTATTCTTTATAACATCACCGGAGATTATAAAGATGTTTGGCAGACCATCATGGAAGGTCCCAAAACAAGAGACAAAAGTATTGTAACCAAATACATGTATTATTTCAATTTGCTGTATGTCGCGATGACGCGTGCTAAATACAATGTATTTGTGTATGAAGATAATGAGACTGCGATTGTCAATGCTATTCATCATCTGTTTGAAAACTTAGATCAAAACATCAATACCATTATGAATATTACAGATTATGACACTTTAGAAAACCGTCGGATTCAAGCCGATACATATTTTGAAGAAGGTGACTACGAACGGGCCAAGACATATTACTGGCAGCTTGATGATACAACAAATGCTGAAATCGCTCAAGCCTATGCCAATATTCAAAAAGGACAATATGAAAAAGGTATTCTTATGCTCTATCCCCATGCAGACCATCATGAATATGCATTAGAATATACAGGCAAACTTACACTGTTAAACTTGTTGCTAGAATTTAAAGTGCATGGCAAAGTAAATCTTAAAAAAGATAAATATGAATCAATCATGGCACTGTTGGATAGTTATGAAGGCGAAGAAATCTATCCTCGGCTCCTCAATGATACTATTAATCTTATGACCACGCTCCATAAAAAACAGATCATCACAAAAATTGAAACTATAAAGAAAGAGGGATAACATGCCAGAAGAGACTAATCATCCAGCCTTGAAAGACGTATCCAAATCAATCGAGGCCTCTTACAATGAACTTCACACTTTAATTGAGAAAATAGCGGATATTGATCATGTCATTCAAAGAATAAGGGAAAGCTCGGAAGAAGTGCGTACTCAATATACGGATATATTGGATAACACAAAACTTAAACAGGCACAAAAAGATTATGAGAACACAGTTAGCAGCATGGAGAAGTCACTCAATAAGATAGAGGACGGCATTCTCAAGGTCCAAACAATCAGACGAATCGCAGAAGATGACTTAAAAGGTGTCCTTAACAAAATCCAACGCTTTGAAGGATTGCTTGACAGTTTGAATAGTAGATCTAAAGCTTTGGACAAAAAGCTCACTCAAAGCATGGAGACATTGAAACTCAATCATTCCAATGTCACAAAAAAAGCAGATAAAGCCTTGAAACTTGTAGAACTAAACTACCATGCTGATAAATATGATGAAATTCTAAAATTACAAAAAGAGAATAATGAACTTCTCAAAAAACTGAGGCCAGTGAAAAAACCGAAGAATAAACAACCAGAAAAGCCTTTCCAAAAAAACAATCAGAATACTAGTAAATAGCTATTCTTAGACAATAGTCAAATGGGAATATTAAGTGATCAAAGTTAAGAAAGAAGGTATGTATGATTACAAAAGAAGTGACTTCAAAACCGTTTCCGTTGTTCAAAGATGTTTTCGGACTTCAGGAAAT
>CAYZOR010000119.1:0-3446 GCA_964479895.1 uncultured Candidatus Izemoplasmatales bacterium
CATCCCAAATAATGAGATGAATATTATGTAAGAAACGGTTTTTAGAATATTTACTAATGAGCAAATGGAATTTCTTATCGAGATCGAAAAAATCGTATTGATTATCAATAACGGCCATATCATCGACGATTTGACCGAGTTTTCGCACGCCCGCATCGGTAATATTTTTCGCACAAAGTTGAACGCTCAAAGAATCAAGCGCTCTTCTTATTTCCATCATTTCTAAATAATCTGTGTTATGCAGTAAAGTTGGGGTAAACACCGAAAGGTAGTTTTCGTTTTTAGGTTTATTGACATACGTTCCGCCACCTTTTTTCTTACTCACTAAACCAATGGCTGATAATTTTTCAATTCCGGCACGTACAGAGACTCTAGAGACATCTAGTATTTCTCCTAACTTGGCTTCACTCGGCAATCTTTCGCCGGGCTTAATTTCACCACTAATGACGAGCTCTTCTATATAATCGTAGACTTTTTGCGACTTACTTTTTTTTCGCATGGGTTTCACCTCAGACTTGTTTTATATCCATGATACATAATTCAAATTTATAATACAACTATTTCGCATTTATTTCAAGAAAAAAGCCTTCAAAATGAAGGCCTTTCAACCGCTTATTGTTTCTTATCAAATTTGCACGTGTTCATTCCAAAGAGCTTATAAATCCCACACCATGACACAGCGGCTGTGAATCCTAAGACAGCAGCCGGGATTAAGAGCCAATAAAAATACCCTTCAAAAATCACCGCTACCACAATTAAAATAATCGCTAAAATATAACGAATTGCTTGGTCAACCTTCCCAACATTGTTTTCCATATTATCATCTCCTACATTTTATTTGATTGGTCGCAATTTGAATACTGTCCCATACTGGGGAAAACGGTGGGGCGTAAGCTAAATCCATGCCGGATACTTCTTTTGCAGTGTTTTCATTCCAGATGATTGAAGCGAAGATATTAATTCTTCCTTCTATGCCTTTTTCCCCAACCATTTGAGCCCCTTTAATCACGCACGTTTCTTGATCATAAATAACTTTGATATGAATCGGTTTAGCCCCAGGGTAATACCCCGCTTGATTGGCGACTTTGACGGTTATAGTGCCATAATTAAAGTTTAAGTTTTTCGCTTCTTTTTCGGTTAAGCCCGTTTTGGCGACGGTTAGATCAAACGCTTTTAAAATTGATGAGCCAATGACACCTTTAAAACGTTCATCATTTCCGCTCAATTGTTCCGCAATAATTCTACCGGCTTTGTTGGCGTGGGTTCCCAGTGGAATATAGGCTTCATAAGAATCTTTTAAGCGGTGATAAACACTCGCACAATCGCCCGCTGAATAAATATCTTGATGAGAGGTTTCATTTTTATCATTCACTAAGACTGCCCCATTTTTAATACGCTTAATGCCTGAGCCTTCTAAAAATGCGGTATTCGGTTTTACCCCGATGGCCTCAATCACATAATCAACATTGATTTTGTGTTGATCGGTATGCACGGTGATTGCTTCACCGTCAGTTTCATACTGTGATACGGTTTGACTTAAGTGAAGCGTTACCCCTTTTTTTTCTAGGTGCGTTTGCACATGGTCCATCATATCTTTATCATAACCCGGCAATACTTGGTCTTGCATTTCGATTAAATGGGCATTGATTCCCATTTCAACTAAATTTTCAACCATTTCAACCCCAATAAAGCCACCCCCAATAACGGCGACATTTTTCACTGGGTTTTGGGTTAAAACTTGTTTTAACTCACGCGCGTCCTCTAAAGAAGATAAGACTTTTATACGCTTTGATTCTTTCCCTTTAACAGGAAGTCTAATGGCGCTTGCGCCACTCGCAATAATTAACTTATCAAATTCAATACTAAATGTTTCATTGGTTTTTAAATCTTTAACGCTCACCCGTTTTTTACCTGGATCAACACCGATGACTTCGTGCGATGTTTTAACATCGATGCCTCTTTTTTTAAACTCACTTTTCGTTCTGGCGATTAAAGCCTTTTCGTTTGGAATTAAATCGCTGATGTAATAAGGCATCCCACATGCCCCATATGAAAGGTCTTCTCCGTATTCATACACGATAATTTCAGTATCTGGTTGATTCCTTTTAAGTTTAGAAGCAGCACTCATACCTGCCGCAACGCCACCTATCACAACGACTTTCATAGTCTCAAATCCCTTCGTGAAATCTCTTAAGTATAGTTTATCATATATTGAGGGTTTTAAATAGTGTAAGGACATTATAATGGTTTTAGATTCGCTTTTTTAATCCATCTCTCATTAACTGGGTATAAAGCGCTTAAAATGGCACCTAACACTGCGCCTCGATCGCTTAGATTGCCACCGATTAGCATGTTGTCATAAATTGCTTGTTCATAACTTTTGGCGTGGTATGCCAAATGATAAACAATTGGGATGGCTTCATAAATCGAACACGCTACCAATTGATATTGTTTCACAAACGCAGCGGTATCGCTCAGTTGTATGCCTGATTTTAATAGGGGTGAAAGGGTTGATGGCGCATAAGCAATACTCTTTTTAAGCGCTTCTTGTAGTGAGTGATTATGCTTTAAGGCATCAAATAAGTGGTCAAACATTTCAAAAAGCCTTAAATAATCGGTGTTTTCACTAAAAAGCTTGACCAGTTCAAACGCTTCTTCCTTTTTTTTACCATACGCTTTAAACACAAAATAAGGCATCAACCCAATTAAGTGATCATCATCTTTAGGGTAAGAAGAAACGTCTACATTAAAAGTATTTAAGATGGTTTTTGAAATCATTTTATTCGCATAACTTTCAACATAACCAACGTATTGTCCACCGGGTTTTAGTTTTTCAAATAGTAATGCGCGATAATCAGCTTGATTAAAATCCGGATTTTCATTCAAGGCATCATAGAGCCATTTTAAAACGTTGCCTTGCATACTTAAAGCGCCCACTTCTAAATCAGCGTATCCTAAATACGCTTCTTTTGCGTTTTGATAATGAACAGGGTTTTGTGGTTTAAAAAGGATGGCTTCTTTTTGGGCGATGGTTTTTATATAAGACGCATCATAAATCCAATGAAAGCCTAAGCTTGCGACGTTCGCAATGAGTGCGCCTTTGATTAATGAATCCATATTATCACCTACTTATAGTATACCAGTCTAAAGCTTTTAAAGGGGGGATGACGCAAAAAAAGCACCCCTTTGGGTGCTTACGATGCTTTGAATTGATTGGTGAATAATTTATAGTAATGATTTTTTCTTTTCATGAGTGCTTCATGGGTGCCACTTTCTATGATTTTACCATGTTCAAGCACCAATATTTTATCGGCATTAATAATGGTAGATAGACGGTGGGCAATGATGAATGCAGTTCTTCCTTTCATAATGGTTTGAATGGCTGTTTGGATGGTTTTTTCTGTTTCTGTATCAACCGAAGAGGTTGCTTCATCTAAGATTAAGAT
>CAYZOR010000120.1:0-3429 GCA_964479895.1 uncultured Candidatus Izemoplasmatales bacterium
AAAACCAAAACCCCTATCCTCGTTGCCTGCGGATAGGGGTTTGTCTTCAGCCTGACAAACTCCTTAACGTTTTTACGTTAGGGAGTTTTGTTATTAGGGGTAAAAAGGGATGTAGTGGGTGTTGGCTACCTTGTAATAGTTTATAAACTGTAAAAGGCTAATGGTTGAAAGGTTAGTGGTTTTAATGAGTTAGTGTCATATATGCATAACATTTGAGTTTATTCTTTTTAACCTTTTGATATTAGGAAGAATATTGCATTTGGTTTGAACTTCAAAATTCACATGATAGGATAAAGTTAAAGACAATATATTAAGAGAGGGTATGTGAATAATGAATAAACGCATTGTTTTTTTTAGTTTAACATTGCTTTTCATGATGGTTATTGCTGCATGTAATGGAGATGATCAAGAAAGTGAATCATCGGTTTATGAACAGATTTATTTACTGGGTGTTGAAAGTGGCGACATTGAGGATATGGACTATGAAGAATGGTTAGCATCCATTCAAGGAGAAGATGGTGCTGATGGCTCAGATGGTGCTGATGGGGTTAGTGTAGAAAACAGTTATATTAATGAGGATTATCATTTGATATTTGAACTGTCTGATGGCTCAAGCATTGATGCGGGCCTACTTGATAATATGATTGATGACATCACGTTAGATGAAGACAATACACTTGTTTTTAGTTTTCTTAGTGGTGAGCTTATCGATATTGACTTAGATATGCCTAGTGAAACGGCAGCTTCTGCGCATTTGGTATTATTTGTCGCAAACGACCATGTCTTTAACGTTCAACTGGTCGAAGACGGTGAGGATGCCTATAGTGTTGATGCGCCTGAAATAGAAGGCTACATATTTGATCGCTACAATCACGACTATACCGATATTGAACATGACATGCTTATTGAAGCACACTACGAAGTCAAAACCTACAATATTGAATTTGTGGGAGAAGATATTGATGATTTAGAGGGTATACAACACGGAGACAGTGTAACGTTGCCTGTGCCAATGAAGGAAGGGTATAGTTTTTCTCACTGGGCGTTAGGTGAGGGAGAAAACGCACAACCGTTTTATGATCAGAATCCTGTGGAAAGTGATTTGGTGTTAAGCGCTCACTTTGAGCCAAACACCAATACCATTACCTTTGATCCACAAGGCGGAGAGATGCCGCTGTTTGTTCAAAGAAAGACCGGTCAGTCCTTAAGTGATATTCCGGCGCCGGAGAAAGAAGGTTATGAATTTGCAGGGTGGTATTTTGATGAAGATTTAGAAGAACCGTTTGATTTTGATTATATGCCCGCTGAGTCAATAACCTTGTATGCAGATTGGGGCAGTGAAGGCCTTGTTTATACGCAAGTTGATGAGGGTTATGCCCTGAGTTCTTATAACCCTGATGTATTAGGCAGTGACATCAGAATTCCTAGACGACGCATCTCAAGTGATTTAATGCCGTATGGTGAAGTTGTGGCGATTGGAGAAAGTGTATTTGAAGGAAACGAGATTATCGAATCAGTTGTAATCGCACCAACAATTGCCTTAATTGATCGCGATGCGTTTAGTGATGCATCCAATTTAAAAACACTGACTTTTGATGGCACTTCATCCCTTGAAGTGATTCGTTCTGGTGCTTTTAATGCTACGGCATTAAACAGTTTTACGTTGCCAAATTCAGTCATTGAAATAGGCAATAATGCCTTTATAAATACGGAAAGCCTTGAATACTTCATGATTACGGAAAATTCACAATTGCAGACAATGGGAGCAAATGTCTTTTTAGATGCAATCAGTTTACAAAGCTTTTATTTTCCATCTACGCTTGAGACAATCGGTTCGAATAGTTTCAGAGGCAATGAATCTTTAAGTGAAGTGACCTTTGAAGAAGGGATTGGACTTGATGAAATCCCAGGAGGCCTCTTTAGAAATGCTGGACTCACATCAATAGAAATCCCTAATAGTGTAGAAGAGATTGGTGGAAATGCCTTTAATTTTGCCGAACTGGAGTATTTATATTTTGAAGATAGTGCGCAAGTTCACACATTAGGAAACAGTGCATTTTCGAATACCAATTTGACCCATGTGGAATTGCCTGTAAGTGTTCGTTTACTTGGTGCTAATGTTTTTTCTAACTCGACACTTGAAACCTTGATTATGCCACAGACTGAAGAAGATGGTTTAGTGGAACTTGGTTCATTTGGAGGATATTATGATCAATTCAATGGCATTGATGAGGATCCAGTCATTTATGTCCCAGATGATGTTATTGATCTTTATTCTGAGGATGAACACTGGGGATTTAGATACACCTCTTTATTGGCACCACTCAGTGAATATGATGAATAATTAAAAACCCAAACTCCCCCTAACGTCATAAGCGTTAGGGGGAGTTTGTTTCAAAATAGTTATTGTTAAATAACCTTGTAGAAACAGCTATCCATGGGATGAAATAGAAGAAAGAAAAATGTTAGTGTCTGAACAATATAGGGTATGTTTATATTTTTTTCTAACATATTTCAAAAACGTTTGCTATAATTATAGTATGTGCAGGAGATGCATAAAAAAAATTGCGGAGGGGACCATGAAAAAACTATTTTTATTTTTGCTGTTTATGGTATCGGGGGTAGTATTAGTAGGATGTGGTGAAACACTTACGTTTGACGAGCAAACCTTAGGCAGTTTCGCAGAAAGTATTGAAACCATGGAAATTGATAATCTTGAGGCGCCATCGACACATCTTGTAGGGATTGATAGTAACTATAGTATTATTGAAAATTACACGCAACAAGGCGCAATGATGATCTCTGATAGTGCAGGGAACCGGGGCATCTATTCTTTGTATTTAGAGGATTATATCATTGAACCATCTGAAGAAATTAGTAGTATCACCATGTTATCGGCGTGGCGTTACCAAGGGAATGTCTATTTCCGCAGTAACTACAGTGATGGTGATACTGCCTATTATGATTTAATGGGAAGAGAAATCTTACCAAAGGATAATTATTTCTACACCGATTTTTCAATCAGTCAAAATTCTCTTTATGATGAGAATAACCAGTTTGTTGGGTATGAGTATTATGAGTATATTGAATATGAAACCAATGAAGGCTATCATGTCGATACTTATTTAATTGATCAAGATGCTCGCATTAATGTCAATGATTTGGATGATGGGACAGCGTTCCAAGTAGGTGATCGTTTTGATATAAGAGAAACGTATTCTCTTGATACTTACGGGCTTGAAGGTCATGAAATCTATTTTGGGGATGTTTCCTACCGTGTCTTTAATGAAGCTGGAGATTTAGTCTCAACCTTCTTAAAACCCTCTAGTGATTTTATAAGTGATAATCCTTTGAAAGTAGGTCAAATCTTTAACGGTGTTTTGATGTATCAAACCTATCATGAAATGCCTGAATCGCATGATGATTATG
>CAYZOR010000121.1:0-1868 GCA_964479895.1 uncultured Candidatus Izemoplasmatales bacterium
TATGACGAAGAAGCAACCGCTTTTTTGAAAGAAACGTTTGATGATTATCAACTTGATTATTTATTGGAAGAAACAGCCGATCATCGGCTTGTTACTTTAGCACAAGATGATTATTTTATGTTTGACCGGCGCGAACGATATTTGCAACTATGGGATGAAGCAGAAGATAATGACGCCCGTAATGTCATTGCTACCGTAAATGCTAATGCCGATCGCGAATTTTATACTGACATTGAAAAAGCTGACACCGACCTTGATGATCCTTACCTAATATTGGTTAATAAATTTTATCAATTACCAGAAGATTTTGCGCCCGAAGAAAAAGAAACCATTAGTAGCATGTACGCCTACGAAGGACGCATAATAGATTCATCTATCTACGGTGAATTCAAAGGAATGTGGCATGCCGCAGATCAAGCAGGTTATACCTTAATTGTTAGTTCCGCCTTTCGCAGTTATGAAACCCAGGAAAACATTTATAATAATTTTCTTAGCACTAGAGGAAGAACCGAAGCCGATCGAATTTCCGCCCGACCCGGTCACTCCGAACACCAACTTGGCTTCGCCCTTGATATTACCACCCCTGGTTACGGCTTAGTACAAGAATTTGAAGAAACTGATGAGTTTCAATGGCTGAAAAACAACGCTCATAAATTTGGTTTCATTTTAAGATATCCGAAGAACTCCGAACACATTACTGGTTATCTTTACGAACCTTGGCACTATCGTTATGTTGGGGAAGAAGTCGCCGAATACATTTACGAAAACAATATCACTTTTGATGAATATTATGCTTATTATTTAAAATAAAACTTTGTTTTGCAACAAAGTTTTTTTAAAACATTTTTCCTTGATTTTTCATTTTTTTCATCATCGTTTTCATTTGCTCAAACTGCTTTAATAACCGATTTACCTCTTCCACACTACGTCCCGAGCCTTGCGCAATTCGTTTCTTGCGCGAGGCTTTTATAATACTTGGATTTTTCCGTTCTTCTTTAGTCATCGATAAAATAATTGCTTCAATATGATCTAATCTTTTCGGATCAACCGATACATTATTTAGACCCATTTTACTAGCACCCGGAATCATTTTTAAAACATTCTCCAACGGTCCTAGTTTTTTTATTTGGCGCATTTGCGCAAGAAAATCTTCCAAATCAAATTTACCAGTATTAATCTTCTTCGACATGTCTTTCGCTTCTTCTTCGCTAAATACTTCCTGGGCTTTTTCCACCATCCCAACTACATCACCCTTACCAAGCACACGGCTAGCAATTCGTTCCGGATGGAAAAGTTCTAAACCATCCAGTTTTTCCGAAACACCAACAAATTTAATCGGAACCGCCGTTAAATAACGCAGTGATAAAGCCACGCCACCTTTACTATCACTATCCATTTTCGTTAATATCGCACCAGTTAAAGCTAATTTTTCATTAAAACCTTTAATAACATTAATCGCATCTTGACCAATCATACTATCAATTACTAACAAGATTTCATCCGGTTTTGTCGCCGCACTAATATCACCTAACTCCTGCATTAATTCTTCATTAAGATGTAATCGACCCGCCGTATCAAACAACACATAATTAAAACCATTTTCCTGCGCATAAGCAACCGCATTACTAGCAATCTCAGCTGGCGTTTTATCGGCTTCTTCATAAACGGCAATATCTAATTGCTTCCCAATTTCACGTAATTGATCAATTGCCGCCGGACGATAAATATCACAAGCAACTAAGAGCGGCTTCCCGCCCATTTTTTTTCGAACATGCAAAGCTAGTTTTCCAGCCGTGGTAGTTTTTCCACCCCCTTGTAAACCAACTAACATAATCTTATTAATTCCACTTTTCGATATAAGATCAGCT
>CAYZOR010000121.1:1878-3405 GCA_964479895.1 uncultured Candidatus Izemoplasmatales bacterium
TGTTCACTTCCTAACAATGCAACGATTTCATCATGAATAATTTTGACAAAAACTTCCGCCGGATTTAAACTCTTTTGCACTTCTTCACCAAGCGCTTTTTCTTGCACCTTGTTAGTAAAGTCTTTTACCACTTGATAATTAACATCTGCTTCTAAGAGCGCAAGCCGAATTTCCCGCAAAATTTCCTTGGTGTTTTCTTCACTAATCCGCCCATAGCCCCTAATTTTTTTAACCGTCTCAGTTAAACGACTACTTAATTTATCTAACATAATTTAACCTCCTAAACGTTGAAACGAAAATGACTAATATCGCCATCTTGCATCAAATATTCTTTTCCTTCAATCCGTTTTTTTCCTGCTTCTTGCGCACCTTTTTCACCATTATAATACACAAAATCATCATAACTAATAATTTCCGCTTTAATAAAGCCGCGCTGAAAATCGGTGTGAATAATACCAGCACATTCCCAAGCATTCATACCACGCACAAAGGTCCATGCTTTTACTTCTGCTTGATTAAAAGTAAAGAATGTTTGCAAATCTAATAAATTATACACCCTTTTAATCATTTTTGCTAAACCTGATTCTTGCAAACCAAATTCCTGCAACATTGCATTAATCACTTCTGGCTCATCAAGCGCACTAATTTCCGCTTCTAATTTAGCGCTTAAAACAATTACTTCCGTTGCCTCTTGCTGCCCCAGATCAAGCACCGCTTGCGTACTTTCGTTATATGCTTGCAACGCATCTTCCGACACATTACAAATATAAATAACTTTTTTTAGGGTCAAAAAATTAAAAGCTTTTATCGACTGGCGCTCTTCGTCAGTTAACGATTGTTTCCGAAGCGGAACGCCTTTCTCTAATTCTGATTTTATGCGTTGCAACAAATTTTTTTCAGCTTGAACGGTTTTACTAGGATCTTTCGCTATTTTATTAATCCGATTATCAACCACTTCCAAATCAGCCAAAATTAACTCCGTGTTAATAATCGATATATCCCGCAGCGGATCAATCGCGCCAGCCACATGAGTAACCGTTTTTTCCGGAAAACAACGAACTACTTCACAAATAACATCAACTTCGCGAATATTCGCCAAAAAACGATTTCCCAAACCTTCACCACGGGAAGCACCAGCTACTAAACCAGCTATATCAATAAATTCCACCGTCGCATTTAGTTTTTTCTCCGGTTGCACCATGTTTGCTAGCACATCCAATCGTTCATCAGGCACCGGAACAATGCCAACATTTGGTTCAATTGTTGCAAACGGATAATTTTCTGCTAAAACATTTTGTTTTGTGATAGCTGTAAATAAAGTAGACTTCCCAACATTAGGAAGCCCCACTATTCCTGCTTTAAAACCCACGCACATTCCTCCTTTACAAAGTTGGATAACTGTCGATGCCGATTGGCATGCCGATAATATAAAACATTAATAGGATTACTAACCAAGCAAAAATTACAATTAATAAAATTGGTAACATTAGCCGGATGGCGCCAAATAAACTGATTGGTCGTTCATTG
>CAYZOR010000122.1:0-3369 GCA_964479895.1 uncultured Candidatus Izemoplasmatales bacterium
ATCGTTTTAGCCCCAATCTCTGCTGCTCTTAAGGCACTGGTTGTATCGGTTGAGAAATATGGGTTTCCTGTTCCACCCCCGAAAATCACAATCATGCCTTTTTCAAGGTTAGAAATTGCTTTTCTACGGATATATGGCTCTGCAACTTGCGGGATATTTAGACTCGTCATTGCTCTTGTGTCTACCCCTAATGCTTCTAATGCATTTTGAAGGGCTAAAGCATTCATAATGGTCGCAATCATCCCCATATAATCGGCACTGCTTCTTTCCATGCCCATTTCAGAAGCTGTTTTACCACGCCAAATATTGCCGCCACCAACAATAATTCCTATTTCAAAAAGGCCTAAATCATATGCATCTTTAATCTCTTCTGCAATTTCTTTAACTCTAAATGGGTCAATGCTTTTACCGTTTTGTGAGGATAAAGCTTCGCCACTAAGTTTAATGATTAGTCTTTTCTTATGCTCCATACAAGAATCTCCCCTATTTTAAAATAAGGGACACGTCAAAAAGTGTCCCATATTTTTTAAGTCATTTGCGATTTGACTTCGCTTGCAAAATCTTCACTTTTTTTCTCAATGCCTTCGCCGACTTCTAAACGTTTAAAAGAAACAATTGAAGCGCCTGATTCTTTTGCAAAGTTTTCAACCGTGACATCAGGGTTTTTAACAAATGGTTGATTGACTAAACAAATTTCTTTTAAGAACTTGTTTAAACGACCTTCTACCATTTTATCCACAATGTGTTCTGGTTTTCCTTCGTTTAACGCTTCGTTGCGTAAAACTTCTCGTTCGTGGTTAATCACATCTTCACTGATTTCATCTTGATTTAAGTAACGCGGGTTGATGGCCGCAACATGCATTGCAACATCTTTAGCAACCCCTGCGTCAGATCCGTTAAGAACCGTTAAAGCGGAAATATTTCCACCCATGTGAACATATTCACCAAATACTTGATCGTCAGTTTTTTCAACGACTTCAACACGACGTAACGTCAATTTTTCTCCGATTTTAGAGGTTGCTTCAGTGACAACTTCTTCAATGGTTTGACCGTTCATATCAACGTTTAAAGCTTCTTCTAACGTTTTAGCGTCTGATGCTAAAATCGTTTTTCCTAAGTCGTTCAATAATTGAATGAAATTTTCATTTTTCGCAACAAAGTCAGTTTCACTATTTAATTCATAAACAACCGCTTTGTTTCCATCACTCATCACATTGCTTAACCCTTCAGCCGCAATACGATCCGCTTTTTTAGCTGCTTTTGAAATCCCTTTTTCTCTTAAATAATCGACTGCTTTATCAATATCACCGTCAGTTTCTTTCAGTGCTTTTTTACAATCCATCATTCCCGCGCCAGTTTTATCTCTTAACGCTTTTACATCTGATGCTTTAATTGCCATTTTCATAACCTCCAAATAGTCATTTATCGATATAATTTTAACATATATAATGTGTTTTCAAAAACATTGATTACAATTTTTGAAAAAAATAGAGAGCAAAAGAGCTCTCTATTATTTTTGTAAAGCCTCAATTAATTCAGCTTTTCTTAATTTTGAGTATCCACTTAGCCCTTTATCTTTTGCAAGTTGACGAAGTTCCGCAACAGTTTTGTTTCCTAAGTCAAGATCTTCAGCGTGTTTAGGTTGCGTTTTTTCAACTTTCTTTGTTTCCGTTTTAGGTTTTGGTTGTTGCTTTGGTTCTGGCTTTGGTGTTGGTTTTGATTCAGGTGCTGGTTTTGATTCAGGTTTTGCTTTTTGAGCACTTGAATCCATTTTTTCTTTTAAATCTGCTTTCGTCGCAGATGGTTTTTGTGGTTGTGGTCTTTGTGATTGTGGTCTTCTTTGGTGTTGACCTCTTCTTTGGTCTTGTTGTTGCTTTGGCTTCGTTTTAAGTTCTTTCGCTTCGCCACCAGCGCCTTCAACCATCGCATTTGCCATTGCACCTACAATCACTTTGATTGAACGAATAGCGTCATCGTTGGCTGGGATTTTATAATCGATTTCATCTGGATCACAGTTTGTATCGATCATACCAAAGACTGGAATATTTAAGTTGCGTGCTTCACGAATTGCGTTATGTTCTTTACGTGGATCAACGATAAATACCGCATCCGGTAACGTACGCATATCTTGAATACCACCCAAGAATTTTTCAAGTCTGTCTAGTTCTTTTTTAAGTTCTACGGTTTCTTTTTTAGGAAGACGTTCAAACGTTCCGTCTTTTTCCCATTGTCTGATTTGATGTAAACGACGAATTGATTTACGGATGGTTTTAAAGTTCGTTAACGTTCCACCTAACCAACGCTTCGATACATAAAACTGCTCCGAACGAATCGCTTCTTCTTTAATCACATCTTGCGCTTGTTTTTTCGTTCCAACGAAAAGAATTTTCCCTCCGTCTTTAGAAATTTGATTCAAACGCTTATATGCATCTTCAATATAAGATACAGTTTGTTGCAAATCGATGATATGAATACCGTTACGCTTCGTATAAATATACTTAGACATTTTCGGATTCCATCGACGAGTTTGGTGTCCAAAATGCACACCTGATTCTAACAATTGCTTCATTGATACGACTGCCATAATACATTGCCTCCTATTATTTTTTTGATTTTAGCCTCCACAAACCTCAACATTTGAAATCCACTTTACGGTGTAAAGCTCATCAATTTCAAACTCATCTTGTGTGTGTATTTTACGGCATTAAGTAGTATAACAAAAAAACACCTGCATAGCAAGTGTTTTTTACCTGATTTTAATGGTGCCTTTTAAGAGGCACTAACGACGATTCTAACTTCTCAATTTCAACACTTAAAATCCGATACATGGGTTGATATAACCAAAGGACTGTCACAAAGTTTGTGGTTGCCATAATAATCTCAAATGGTAAGTCTGCAAGGAAATAAGGCCACACTTGATTCATACCCAGTTGAATCATCACAAATGGAATAAAAACCCATCCATAAACAAAGCCCATAACCAGTGCAAATATAGCAAGTGTCACTTCGTTTTTAGTTCGGTTTAATAAAGTATTATAGACGATTGGAATTAAAACCCATCCAATAAACATCGGCGTCATATAAAACGGATTAAAAGCGCCCATATATAGTGAATCCAAAATGACATGAACAAAAATGATCATAACATTTTCTTTAAACTTAAATAACGTAGCATAAAGGACAATTAATAAAGTCGTAAATTGAACATTAGGAATAAAGGTTAACACTTGTTCTTGAACAAACAAAATGGTAACACTCATTGATAAAATGATTAATCGTCTTAAGGGTGTTGTCATCAAACCACCTCTTTTAATTTGGTTCTCTTTTTTCGAATGTATAAAGACTACCATCTTCAAGGGGTAAAAAATC
>CAYZOR010000123.1:0-427 GCA_964479895.1 uncultured Candidatus Izemoplasmatales bacterium
AAATCTAATATAAGAACCATCGGCACGTCGCAAGCCTGATTTTGTTCTTGTAATCACAGCTTTAACCACTTTGCCCTTTTTTATATTACTATTAGGGATTGCTTTTTTTACCGAACCAACGATAACATCACCAATATTAGCAGATTCAACGCGACTACCCCCAAGTACTTTTATTACTAGTAATTCACGCGCACCAGAATTATCTGCTACTTTTAATCGACTTTCCTGTTGAATCATTTTAATTTCCTCCTTTTATAGAATAACTGCTTTTTCAATTACTTCTACCAACCGATAACTCTTGTCTTTTGAAAGTGGTCGCGTCTCCATAATACGCACTTTGTCACCCACTGTTGCTTCATTTTTTTCATCATGAGCGCGATATTTTTTCGAATATTTTACTCGCTTATGATATTTACGATCAAACCGA
>CAYZOR010000123.1:437-3364 GCA_964479895.1 uncultured Candidatus Izemoplasmatales bacterium
TTGCGATCGTTCACAACCTTACCAATTAATTCACGTTTTCTTTTTTCCATAAAATCCTCCTTACTTCTCTAACTCTCGCTCGCGTAAAATTGTTTTCATCCGAGCTACTTCTTTTCTAAGTTGACTCATCCGAGAAGGTTTTTCTAAATTTCCGGTAGCTTGACTAAAACGCAAATTAAATAATTCTTTCTTATGCTCCGAAATTTTTTGTAAAATTTCTTCACGAGAAAGTTTTCTAATTTCCTCATTTTTCATTAGTCTCACCACTTTCCTTTTTTACAAACTTACATCTAACTGGTAGTTTGTGCATTGCGAGACGAAAAGCTTCTCGAGCAACCTTTTCTGGAACACCATCTATTTCAAACATAATTTTACCTTCTTTAACAACCGCCACCCACGCTTCTGGTTGACCTTTTCCTTTTCCCATTCGCGTTTCAATCGGTTTTTTTGTTAATGCCAAATGAGGGAAAATATTAATCCAAACTTTTCCGCCTCTTTTCATATAACGAGTCATTGCGATTCGTGCTGCTTCAATTTGCCGACTAGTAACCCAATTTCCTTCTAGCGCCATTAAGCCATATTGACCAAAGTGCAAGTCACGATTCCCTCTTGCTTTTCCTTCGTAAGACAAGCGATGCGGTTTGCGATATTTAGTCTTTTTCGGTATTAGTGCCATCTTTTTCGCCTCCCTCATCTTTTTTCTCTGGAAGTATTTCTCCTTTATAAATCCAAACTTTTACGCCAATTTTACCATAAGTCGTATCCGCTTCTTTTTGTGCAAAATCAATATCAGCTCGTAAAGTATGCAGTGGAATCCGACCCTCGGTATATCCTTCAATTCGCGCCATATCAGCGCCACCAAGTCGCCCAGAAACAGCTGTTCTAATTCCTTGGGCGCCAGCTTTTCTAGTATTGCGAATCGCTCTTTTTTGCGCAATCCGAAAATTAACCCGATTTTCAATTTGTCGCGCAATATCTTCCGCTACTAGCGCGGCGTTCATATTCGGATGTTTTTCTTCTTTAATCGCTACTTGAACATTCTCGTTTGTTAATTTTTCTAAGTGTTTCCGAAGTTTTTCGATTCCTTCACCACCTTGACCAATTACAACCCCCGGTTTAGCTGTTACAATAACAACTTCCGTCTTGTTTTGATCTCGGTTTATCAAAACATTAGCAACTGATGCACGACGCAACTTTTGCTCTAAAAAATTTCTTATTTTAATATCGTTTTGCAAATATTTTGCCATTTCGCGATTATTAGCATACCATGATGCATTCCAATCTTTATTAATTCCTAATCGCAAACCAATTGGACTAACTTTCTGACCCATCGCTTATCACTCCTTTATATTTCATCGCTTACCACCACTGTAATATGACTAGTTCGTTTTTTTCGAGGATCAATATTTCCTCGTGAACCAAAACGCATTCTTTTCATCGTTTGACCTTCATTAACATACGCTTTTTTAACATATAAGTTTTCTTTCACTGCTTCATTATTATTAACTGCATTAGCAACCGCTGAATGCATGGTTTTTTCGATTAATGGTGCTGCTTTATGATTAACGCCTTTTAATATTGCCTCCGCTTCAGCAATTTGCTTGCCTCTAATTAAATCAATTACTAACCTTGCTTTTCGGGGCGCAATTCGAAGCGTTTTTGCAACTGCTTTTGTTTCCATTTTCGTCCTCCTTCCGATTATTTCTTCCGTTCGCTAACATGCTTAACATGTTTGCGGGTTGGAGCGAATTCTCCTAATTTATGTCCGACCATATCTTCAGTAACATAGACCGGGATGAATTCTTTTCCATTATGAACAGCAAATGTTAAGCCAATAAAATCTGGATAAATTGTTGAGCGCCGTGACCAAGTTTTAATAACTTCTTTTTTTCCTGAAGTTTTAGCTTTTTCGACCTTTTTTTGTAAACTTGCATCAATAAAAGCGCCTTTTTTTAAACTTCTACTCATTTATAACCATCCTTTCATCTATTTCTTTTTCTTCCGACGGCGACGGACTATTAATTTATCTGACTTTTTTTTTGGTTTTCTAGTTTTATAACCAATCGTTGGTTTGCCCCATGGTGAAACCGGTGATTTTAAACCAATTGGTGCTCGTCCCTCACCACCACCATGCGGGTGGTCGATTGGATTCATTACTGAACCACGAACAGTAGGGCGAATACCTAAGTGTCGCTTTCGACCTGCTTTACCCAGATTAACTAATTCTTTATCTTTGTTACCAACTTGACCAATTGTCGCCCGACAATTTCCTAATACTTTCCGAACTTCACCGCTGCGAAGTTTTACCAAAACATAATTTCCTTCTTTACCAACAACTTGTGCTGAAGAACCCGCTGATCGTGCTAACTCGCCACCTCTACCAGGTTTTAACTCAACATTATGAACCGTTGTTCCTTCGGGAACATGTCGCAATAACATGGCATTTCCTCTTTTAATATCAGCCTTTTCGCCACTAATTATTTTATCGCCAGTTTTTAACTTATCAGGTGCAATAATATAGCGTTTCTCGCCATCAAGATAGTTAATAAGTGCGACGTTAGCGGAACGATTCGGGTCATATTCAATTGATGCAACCCGTCCTTCAATATCAGTTTTATCACGTTTAAAATCAATTAAACGATATTTTCGTTTGGCTCCACCACCATGATGGCGCACCGTAATTTTGCCGCCAACATTACGACCACCAGTTTTCTTGCCTTTTTTTAACAATTTTTTAGTTGGCTTATGCTTAGTTAAATCTTCATTAACAAGCGTGGTTTTATTTCGCAAACCGCCAGTTAACGGCTTATAAACTTTTATTGCCATAATTGTCCTCCTTTAAACTTCAATTGTTTGTCCTTTTTTAAGGGTTACAATCGCTTTTTTTACTTTGTTTCGTCTGCCAAAATAACGTCCTACTCGTTTCG
>CAYZOR010000124.1:0-3353 GCA_964479895.1 uncultured Candidatus Izemoplasmatales bacterium
TTGTTAATACGGTCAAACGTCGTTGGTTTCATTGAATCAATACTCATGATATTCGCTCCTAAATGTCAAGATTTTTGGCGTAGGCAGC
This sequence comes from uncultured Candidatus Izemoplasmatales bacterium, assembly GCA_964479895.1. GTDB lineage: Bacteria > Bacillota_I > Bacilli_A > Izemoplasmatales > Izemoplasmataceae > B1SED10-225. Next base: position 89 of record CAYZOR010000124.1, read on the forward strand.
ATTGGCTTGTATGAAATCTCTACGCGGTTCTACTTCATCACCCATTAACATGTTGAAAATCCCATCCGCTTCCATCGCATCTTCTAAAGATACTTTTAAAAGCGTTCTATTTTCTGGGTCCATGGTCGTTTCCCAAAGCTGTTCAGGATTCATTTCACCCAATCCTTTATAGCGTTGAATGAGCGCACGTTTTGAAAGTTTAGATTGTTTTTCTTCCATTTCATCTTCAGTGAAGGCATAATCTACATATTTACCTTGTTGAAGCTTATAAAGGGGGGGTTGGGCGATATAGACATAGCCTCTTTCAATTAAAGGACGCATGTAACGGAATAAGAACGTTAATAGTAAGGTTCGAATATGCGCCCCATCAACATCCGCATCTGTCATAATAACGACTTTATGGTATCGCGATTGATCGACATCAAACTCATCACCAATTCCAGTCCCAAATGCTTGAATCATCGATAAAATCTCTTTGTTCGCTAAAATCTTATCTAATCGTGCTTTCTCAACATTCAAAACTTTTCCTCGAAGGGGTAAGATTGCTTGAAAACCTGAATCTCTTCCTTGTTTCGCAGACCCCCCTGCTGAATCACCCTCGACAATGTAGAGTTCTGCTTTTGAAGGGTCTTTTTCACGACAATCCGCTAATTTAGACGCAAAACCTAAGCCATCTAAAGGACTCTTTCGACGGGTCGCTTCTCTTGCTTTTTTGGCTGCCAAACGGGCTCTTGATGCAAGTAAGGCTTTCTCAATAATAATTTTTGCGTCATTTGGATTTTCCATTAAGTGTCTGTCTAACCCTTCACTTAAGACTTGTGCAACCACTTTTCTGACTTCAGTGCTTCCTAATTTAGACTTTGTTTGTCCTTCAAATTGAGGGTCGGGATGTTTCACACTAATGATGGCTGTTAACCCTTCTCTTGTGTCATCTCCAACTAAAGATTCATCTTTTTTGAAGATGTTGTTGGTTTTCCCATAAGCGTTTAAAATACGCGTTAAAGTCATTTTAAAACCTTCTTCATGCGTTCCCCCTTCCGCATTATGAATGTTGTTGGTAAACGGGAACACATTTTGGGCAAAAGCGTTATTGTATTGCATCGCGATTTCAACAACAATATCATCGCTTTCACCTTCAGCATAAATGACTTCTTGATGAAGAATTTCTTTATTCTTATTCAAAAATTCAACATATTCTTTGATTCCACCATCATAACGGTATACTTCTTTATGACCATCTGGACTTCTTTCATCGCTTATGGTAAATTGAATGCCTTTATTTAAAAACGCCATTTGTTGGATTCTTAAACGTAAAGTTTCATAATCATAATCTTCACATTCAGTAAATACAGAACTATCAGCTTTGAAGCGAATACGGGTTCCGGTTTTTTCAGTGGCACCTCGTTCTTCTAAAGAACACTGGGTGATGCCTTGTTCATAGCGTTGATAGTATTCAATGCCATCTCTGTGAATATTGACTTCAAACCACTCACTCAAAGCATTTACAACCGACGCACCAACCCCATGAAGGCCACCTGATACTTTATATGAATCGCTATCAAATTTTCCACCTGCATGCAACGTCGTAAGGATGGTTTCAACAGCAGGTAATCCTGTTTTAGGGTGCGTATCGACAGGAATCCCACGGCCGTTATCAATAACTTCTATAATGTTATTGTCATAAATTCTTATATCAATCGTATCTGCGTATCCTGCTAACGCTTCATCCACACCATTATCGACAATTTCCCATACCAAATGATGTAAGCCTCTAGGCCCTGTAGAGCCGATATACATCCCGGGGCGTTTTTTTACCGCTTCTAATCCTTCTAAAATTTGAATATTACTAGAATCGTAACTTTTCTTATGATCCATGGTTGTCCACTCCTTTTATGGTTCCTTGTTCAATGGTATAAACCGTATAACGGTCTAACCCTTTTAAGTTCATTGAAACTAAGGATGTTGTCGTAATAAATACTTGAGCATTTTTATTAATGTGTGCCAATATATTTTTTTGCCTTTTAAGATCTAATTCACTAAAAACATCATCCAATAAAATGATAGGGATGGTTTGATGGTTTGCTTCTATCAAATCAATAACCCCTAATTTTAAACTCAACGCGACACTTCTTATTTGACCTTGTGAAGCAACTTTTTTTACCGGTGTATCGCCATAATAAAAACTTAAATCATCGCGATGAGGGCCTAATGTAGTTGTCCCGCTTAACACATCAAGGGTTTGTTTGTTTTTGTAAGCCAATTCAATGTCTCCTTCAACAGAAGGCATATAACGCATCACCAAATGATCTTCACCGCTTAAATTTTTATAAAGGCGCTTTAATGGACCATTTAAATCGTTCACAAAAGCTTCTCTTGCGTCCATTACCTTTTTTCCGTAATGAATGAGTTGGTCCGTCAAAACATCGAGCAATACATAGTCTTTAGAACGCTTTTTTTGAAGCGCCTTTAAATGCTCATTTCGTTCTTTTAAGACTTTGTTATATTGCGTCATATGATGCAAAAAATGTCTATTATACTGTGTCATTTCTAAATCTAAAAAACGTCTTCTTTCTTTTGGGGATCCTTTAATAATGTTTAAATCCTCAGGCGCAAACATTATAACGTTCATTAAGCCAATATAATCAGAGAGTCGTTTATATTCAACATGGTTATAACGCGCTTTTTTTCCTTCTTTAGATAAAATAACTTCTAAAGTGCTTAAACGATTATCTAAAGATGCTTTCCCTTGTATTTTAGAAAACGCTGCGTCATCTTTAATTAAAACTTGATCAAAGCTTGTTTTATGGGACTTGCTCAAAGCCAGTACATAAATAGCTTCTAACAAAGAGGTCTTCCCTTGCGCATTATCACCAATGATTAAATTCATGCCATCGTTAAAAGCAACATCTAAGTGTTCATAACACCGAAAATCTTTTAACGTGAGGTTATTGATTTTGTGCATTTACAATTTTAAAAGACCCAACCGATTCGATCTTTACAACCATTCCTGGATAAAGCTTTCGGCCGCGTCTATTTTCACGCTCTCCATCGACAGTAATGCTCACTTCACTTAAGAGTGCTTTGATATCTCCACCACTACTCGCAATATTTGCAAATTTCATCATTTGTCCTAATGTTATGTAGGGTGTTGTAATTGAAACATTTTCCATAATCGAACCCCAAGCCCTTTCTTATATATAATATATATACTATTAGTATTATATAATATTTTAGTAAGATTAACAACATTTGAAGCATAAAAAAA
>CAYZOR010000125.1:0-3315 GCA_964479895.1 uncultured Candidatus Izemoplasmatales bacterium
AAACAGTGTATCCTAATCAAAGAATTAATGAGCTTTTTTATGAAATTCAAGAATCAATAATTCTAAAAATATTAAATAATAATAAGAAAAATAAAATTCTCACTAAAACAAGAGATACATTATTACCAAAACTTATGAGTGGGGAAATAGAAGTGCCAATTGGGGATGATGCTATTGAGTAATCAGTTCTATCAAGAAGAGAACCTAGAGAATGGGGTTTTGGAGTTATTAGAGGATTTAGGGTATGAGGTTGAATCCGGGCCAGAAATTGGACCGGATGGACATCGTCCTGAGCGAAAAGAATACAGTGATGTGGTTCTAAAAGAGAGATTTAAAGAAGCTTTGTTGACAATTAATCACGAAAAGAGTGAATCTGCTATTGATGAAGTGATTCGTCAAGTACTAATTCCGGGTAAGTCGTCTCTTTTAGAAAACAACAAGACTTTCCATGAGTACATTAAAGATGGTGTGACTGTTTCATATAAGAAGCAGGATGGCGCTTTTGCTTATGAGCAGATCAATATCTTTGATACTGAAAACATTGAAAATAATGATTTTTTAGCTTTAAATCAATTTGTTGTGATTGAAAATAATGTTAGAAAAATACCGGATGTTGTTATTTTTGTTAATGGCTTACCACTGGTTGTTATTGAGTTGAAGTCGGCATCGAACGAAAATGTGAATATTTCTGATGCGTATCATCAAATCAAAACTTATCAAAAAACGATTAGTGATTTGTTTAATTACAATGCCTTTTCAATTATTAGTGATGGTTTGAATGCACGTGCAGGGACGTTGACAGCAAAAGAAGACTGGTATATGCCCTGGCGAATGATTGATGAACAAGAGATTGATTTATCTTCGATTCCGCAATTACATGTTTTGTTGCAGGGGATGCTCAACAAATCACATCTACTTGATTTAATAAAACACTTTATTACATTCCAGTCTAATGGTGATCAATCCAATAAAATATTAGCGGGTTATCACCAATTTTTTGCTGTGAATAAAGCGGTTAATAAAACCTATGAAGCTGTAAGTCATCAGGGCGATCGCCGCATAGGTGTTATTTGGCATACTCAGGGTAGTGGGAAGTCATTATCCATGGTTTTTTATAGTGGTAAATTAGTTTTGAGTCCAGAACTGGGAAATCCTACCCTTGTTGTTATTACAGATAGGAACGATTTGGATGATCAGTTATTTGGTACCTTTAGCAAATCATCGGATTTATTGAGAAATAACCCAATTCAAGCAGAGAGTAGAGAACATCTTAAGCAAGAATTGAATGGTAGAGAAAGTGGAGGCATCATATTCACAACCATTCATAAGTTTGCGCCTGAAGGGGAAAATACGACGAACGGACCGTTAACTGATAGACGAAATGTTGTGGTAATTGCCGATGAAGCGCACCGTAGTCAGTATGGTTTTGAAGCCAAAGTGAGTCAAACGTCTCAGGGTGCATTTGAAAAGTTTGGTCTAGCAAAATACATGCGTGATTCTTTACCTAACGCATCATTTATCGGATTTACTGGGACACCAGTTGAATTGGTGGATAAAAACACCAAAGCTGTATTTGGTGATTATATTGATATTTATGATATGACCCAATCCGTTGAGGATGGTACGACGGTTAAAATCTTTTATGAAAGTCGAATTGCGAAGCTGGATTTAACCGAAGAACAAAGACCTGTTATTGATGATGAGTTTGAAGAGATTACTGAGTATCAGGAAAATATCGAAAAGGATAAACACAAGCGCAAATGGGCCAGGTTAGAGGCTATTGTTGGTAGTAAAGAACGTTTGAATAATATTGCTAAGGATATTGTGTCACACTTTGAAGAGCGACAAGCTGCATCAGAAACTGTTGCTGGTACTGGAATGATTGTTGCTATGAGTCGCCGTATTGCGGTAGCACTTTATGAAGCAATTACTTCGGTTAGGCCACAGTGGCATAGTGACGAATTGAATAAAGGTAAAATCAAAGTGGTTATGACATCAAGTTCTTCAGATCCGCATACATGGGGTATGCATAAAACAACCAAAGCACAGCGTGATCAATTATCAAAACGGCTTAAGGATGAAAATGATGATTTGGAGTTAGTGATTGTTCGTGATATGTGGCTTACTGGTTTTGATGTTCCGAGCATGCATACGATGTACATTGACAAGCCGATGAAGGGTCATAATTTAATGCAGGCCATTGCCCGAGTGAATCGGGTGTTCAGAGAGAAACAAGGTGGATTGATTGTTGATTATATCGGTATTGCGGATAGTTTAAAACATGCGTTGTCACAATATACTGAAAGTGATCGTAAAACAACAGGTGTCGATACTGATCAGGCAGTCAACATCATGTTAGAAAAGCTTGATATCATTCATGATATTTTACATGGCCATGATTATTCAAAGTTTTTCACTGATAAACAATCGAAAAAATTAGAAGCGATTGTTGAGACGGTTGATTATGTCATTAGTTTACGTGAAACACGCAAGGATGAATATCTTCAGACAGTCACAGAACTATCCAAGGCATTTTCACTGTGTGCAACAACGGATGAAGCTCAAGCGTATAATGCAGAAATTGGGTTTCATAAATCCGTAAAATCTGGGCTCTTAAAAATTATAACCAATGAAAATAAACGAAAAACAACCGCGGAAATTGATATGGAATTAAATCAGCTAATTTCTAAATCTTTGAAATCAGATGAAGTTATTGATGTTATAGGTGAAACTGGTTTAGCGAAACCAAATATTGCTGTATTATCTGATGAATTTTTAGAAGAATTTAAAAATATGGAACATAAGAATTTAGCGGTAGAACTGCTTAATAAATTGATTAAAGGTAAAATTAAATCAATGTCGAAGAAATCATTGGTCAAATCTCGTAAATTTTCAGAAATGCTAGAAGATACGATTAATAAATATCAGAATCGTGCAGTGCAAACGACTATGGTTATTCAAGAACTAATCGATATGGCAAAGGATATTACTGATTCTGAAAAAGTCAGCGAAGGCTCTGGCCTTTCTGAAGATGAATATGCTTTTTATGAAGCATTAAGTGAAAACATTAGTGCTCAGGAAGTAATGGGTGATGAGACATTAAAAAAGATAGCTCAGGAATTAACGGAAGCTATCAAGAAAAGTGCAACTGTTGATTGGCATGTTCGGGAGTCGGTGCGGGCGAAAATGCGAATGACCATTAGACGTCTTTTGAAAAAATACGACTATCCACCTGATGACCCTAACGATCCTACAAACTACGATAAATCGGTGAAACTAATTATGGATCAAACCGAATTACTGACGGATGAAATT
>CAYZOR010000126.1:0-3308 GCA_964479895.1 uncultured Candidatus Izemoplasmatales bacterium
CCTGCAAGCAATGCAATGAACACATCGAGGCCTACAATCCATCCTGCAGAAGACGGAACGTCATCTTTTTTCCCTAAATAACTCCCATAAGTAATAATCGCCCCCATGCCTAATGAAAGTGAGAAAAATGCTTGTCCAGCCGCATCTAACCAACTTCTCCAAGTAATCTCCGAGAAATCCGGACTTAGATAAAAGGTTAGTCCTTCTGAAGCACCTGACAAAGTGACTCCTCTAATAACTAAAAATAAGATTAGCACAAATAATACAGGCATTAAGTATTTTACAGCTCTTCCAATCCCTTTAACAATGCCTAAGCCTACAACCAATACGGTTAACGTCATAAAAATAAAATGCCATACAATCGGGGCCAAGGCTGAGCTTACATGATTATCAAAGACCCCTTCAAAATCAGCGCCACTTGCTAAGGACCCATCAAGGGTCTTAAAAAAGTAAGCAATACCCCATCCTGAAACAACCGAATAAAACGATAGAATCACGAAACCAGCAAGAACGCCCATCGCACCAACTAACCACCAAGGCATCCCTGGTGCCAATGCTTTAAAGGTTCCAATCGGATTCTTGTTTGTTTCACGACCCAACGTAATCTCACTAACCATGACAGGGTAGCCGATAATGAGTACAATCACTAAAAAGATTAAAACAAATGCCGCCCCTCCGTTTGTGCCTACAACGTAAGGAAATCTCCAAATGTTACCAAGTCCTACAGCGCTCCCCGCCGCAGCTAAAATAAATGCCAGTCGTGATGTCCAACTCTCTCGAGCAGTTTTCATGTGATCAACTCCTTTAATTTTTGGGTAAAGTGTTAGTATATTAGCATTTAATTAGCGCTTATTAAAGGGATTAACACAAAAAAATTGATGAAAAGGTTTTACTATCAAAAAACCCACAAAGATTTGAAACACAAACCTTTTTATATTACAAAAAAACTCCTACAAAAACTGTAAGAGTTTTAAGCTTTATTGTTCAATCGCAAAGGTAATTTCAGCACTACACGCTTTTATACCATCAACGGTCGCTAACGCTTTTCCTTTACCAATCGGTCCCTTGATCTTTTCAATCTCAACATGAAGTTCTAACGTATCCCCAGGCACGACTTGTTTTTTAAAGCGACACTTATCAATGCCTGCGAAAAATGCTTTTTTTCCTTTAAATTTCTCATCTTGTAAAATCGCTATAGCCCCTGCTTGTGCCAACGCTTCGACAATCAACACCCCAGGCATGACGTGATGATCTGGGAAGTGTCCTTCAAAAAAAGGCTCACTCACCGTCACATTTTTAATTGCTTTGACACGTTTTCCTTCTTCTAATTCAATCACTTTATCGACTAAAATAAACGGATGACGATGGGGAATGATTTTTTGTATATCGTTACTATTTAACATCTTATTCCTCCCATTTTTTAAAGGCTAAAGTGGCATTGTGACCACCAAAGCCTAAAGAATTTGAAAGGGCAACATCAAAAGTATGTTCTACCCCTTTATTAGCAGTATAATCTAAATCACATTCTGGGTCAAAAGTATTTAGATTAATCGTGGGGGGGATAAATCCATCTTTTAAGGCTAACAGTGAAAAAATCCCTTCAACTGCACCACTTGCGCCGAGTAAATGGCCTGTCATTGATTTTGTTGAACTTATTTTTAATGCCTCTTTATGGTCTTCAAATAAGGTTTTAATCGCTAAGGTTTCAGTCTTATCATTTAAAGGCGTAGAAGTTCCATGGGCATTAATATAGCCAACAGCCTCTTTTTTAACCCCTGCTTCATTGATTGCTTGAAGCATACAATTATAAGCCCCTTTTCCCTCAGGATCAGGACTTGTCATATGATAAGCATCACACGTTGAACCATAGCCAACAATTTCACCATAAATGTTCGCATTTCTTTTTTTAGCATGCTCGTATGATTCTAAGATCAAAGTGCCTGCACCTTCACCCATCACAAACCCACTACGGTTTAAATCAAATGGTTTACTCGCATCGGATGGATCGTTGGTTTTTGCTAAGGCTTGCATGACTTTAAATCCACTTAAGCCTAACTTTGTAATGGACGCTTCGCTTCCTCCGCTAATAATCACATCATGATACCCATCTTTAATGCTTCTAAAGGCATCTCCAATGGTATTCGTCGCAGAAGCACAAGCAGTCACTGAAGCGGTTGCTTGGCCTTTAAATCCATATTTAATCGCAATATGACCTGCCGCAATATTAATAATAGACATCGGAATAAAAAACGGACTAATTCTATGATGCCCTTTTTCCTTTGCTTTATCTTCTTGTTCGGCGATGGTTTCTAAGCCTCCAATTCCGCTTGAATAAAATACCCCAGCTCGTAATAAATCTATGGTATTTAGATCGAGCTTGGCATCTTCCATTGCCTCATCCGTTGCTTTTAAAGCAAGTTGTGTAAAGCGGTCTAAACGTTTAAATTCTTTACGACCAAAATACGCTTTTGCATCAAAATCATCGATTTCACCTGCTATTTTTACATCGATATCATCCGTATTCATTCTTTTAATAGAATCAATCCCGTTTTTACCTTTTTTTGCATTTTCCCATGAATCTAAGGCTGTATTCCCTAGTGGATTAATACTCCCAATTCCTGTAATCACTACACGTCGTTTCATTAAATCATCCCTCCATTAACATTAATAATTTGTCCTGTTATATATGAAGCATCATCACTTGCTAAGAATAAAGCAAGGGTTGATACATCTTCTACGCTACCAAAACGATTTAAAGGGATTTGTGATAAGTAAGCAGCTTTCACTGAGTCATCCAATGATTCAGTCATTTTCGTTTCAATAAATCCAGGGGCAATCGCATTCACCGTGATATGTTTCTTACCATATTCTTTCGCTAAAGATTTTGTCATCCCATTAATCGCAGCTTTTGATGCAACATAATTGGTTTGACCAGGATTGCCAATTTCACCAACCACACTACTAATATTAATAATACGCCCTGATTTTTGTTTAAACATTGTGCGTGTAACATGTTTGATCATGTTCCATGTTCCTTTTAAATTCACATCAATCACATCGTTAAAATCTTCTGGTTTCATTCTTAACATCAAAGTATCTTTCGTAATCCCTGAATTGTTGATTAAACAATCAATTTTCCCGAGTGCTTCATGGGTCTTATCAACAATAGTCTTAGCCTCATCAAAATCACTGATATCCCCGCTTACACAAACTGCTTGAACGCCTAATGCTTCAATCGATTTCTTAAGTGCTTCTGCTTTTTCATGATTGGAATTATAATGAATGGATACCTTATAACCTGCTTTTGC
>CAYZOR010000127.1:0-3297 GCA_964479895.1 uncultured Candidatus Izemoplasmatales bacterium
TTCCAAGCGGCTGGCGCTTTTATGAAGCCGATGTCATCAGCTTTATTGCCCTTTACAAAGCCCGCGCGACCCAACTTAGTGTCAACGACGAATGAAAGAACGCCCTTAAACATGCTTAAAACCCTATAGATTTAACAGAATATTTAACCTATATCTTTGTATTATGGTAGTTATGAGTTTCAAATGATCACAGATTATCAAAATGAGAACTGTTCAATAAACCGTGTATATGAAATCAAACTGGAGGGTTATATCAAAGAAGATATTGTACATTTGGTTTAACCAATGTGCATAATGCACTAGCAACACAAACAGAAGACAGTTGTTGGCCCTTTGGTGTACCTAAAAGATTAGACGGTGCAAAAGAGATCACAACCGAAGCGATTAGTGGTAACTCATAAGGCCTATGGAGATAATAAAGTGTTTAAGACACTCGTATCTAATTGTGGGTCTAATGTGACATTGAAGTTCACTAAAAATGATGAAACAATTAAACAGATATCATTGGATTCTTAGAAGATACCAATAGTAACTAAATAAAAATTGTTAATGCAGAAACAAAAAGATTTGCATCAGGATATGAAGTTCAAGATTAAATGAAAGATTGTCATCAATAGGTATATTAGTATAGTGAAAACGCAAACTTTTTTGTATCAAGTACACCAAGGTTTGTGTTTTTGTTCTTGCATGAGTAATTCAGCAATAAGTTCTAAAAATTAACTTTAAATGTTACAATATAGAACATAATGTGTTATGATTGGATTGGGAAGTGATAATGATGAAAAAACATGAAAGAATTCGAGAATTGCGCAAAAGCTTGGAACTGACACAAGCGTTTGTGGCGGAATATCTTGAAATGAATCGCTCATCTTACAACAAGTTAGAAAATGGTGTTCGTGAGTTGAAAGCTGAAGAATTGGAAAAACTCAGTAAAGTATTTGGCGTATCTACGGACTATATATTTGAAGGTGACAAAGAAATTACAAGAAGTGAATATTTTCAGCGATCCTTTGAATCGTTGTCTCCTGAAGATCAAGAAGAGATTATCAATGCCATAAAATTCAAGAAACGGTTAAGAAATAAGCTCAATGATAAAAAATGACTCCTTAGCATTCGAAAAAGTCATTCATGATCCTAAGTTGACAGCTGAGTTTATTCTGAAAGAATATCAATTGCACGAAGATATTGCGATCAATGTACACAAACTTGCCAGTCTGTTCGGATTGCATATCAAATATGGAGCATTCTCCACAAAGCAAGATGGTATGTATTTGCCACCTCAATTTGATGGTGACATCCATCTTGTTTTGTTAAACCCCAAAGTAGATATAACACGACAAAGGTTTACCATTGCTCATGAGATCGGCCACTATTTACGCTGGGAATATGCTGGAGTGACTCAAAATTCTGCGGAACAAGAGGAAATAGAAAACAAGTTTTGCGATGATTTCGCAGGCTGGTTATTAATGCCGGAGTCTTCTCTTGAAAATTATATGAGAGAAAACTTTGACAGTGAAGAACACTTAGAACTCGAAGATGTGCATGCTATAAATCGATTGTTTGGTGTCAGCTATTCAATGGCGGCACACGTTATTTTTTACCGTTATAATCGTTTAAATGTCGATCAAGAAGAAGTCTCGCTAAAGGAAAACATCGAAACATATCTTCAAGATCCTGATGATGATAAGAAGGCGTATTTCAACATGTTGCTTTTCTTTTATCGCCAAGCAATCGATGATTATGACTTCGAGTTGTATGATTTTAACAGTGTTGATACTCACCGTCACTTGATTAGAGTGAATAGGTATATCCATAATGAGTTGCTTAATGAGGGTATTTCCTTAAGTTCTGAAAAGATCGCTGAACTTGCAGCAAGACTTCGGCTTTACGGTCCGAAAGCACCATTTGAAGGTGGTGAGGTCGATAGTCGCATGATTGAAAGCCTTGGACAGTATGAGTTGTACCGGCACATTATAAACAATAAAGCCTCCCTGAGCTCATTGCACGACATAAAGGATTTACACGCTTTATTATACAAGTACGCTCCTCATGGTGAGACAGCAGGAACCTTTCGTAATATGAACGCTATAATAAATGGTTCTGATGTCGATTTGATAGATGCGAAGGAAGTACACAAAGAATTCTTTTTTCTCGAAAGGAAGTTTCAGGAGAACTACTCCAAATTGATTGATACACCAAACAGTTCGTTTATAGAGTTCGCGGTAAAAACACATTATGAAATCGTGAAGCTTCATCCTTTCCAAGATGGTAATGGTCGGACGGCAAGAGCGTTTATGAACATGTTGTTTATGAAAAAAAGCATTCCATTTATTTTCTTTCTGAATAAAGATAAGGTTTATTATTTAAACAGTCTCAAAGCAATTGACAACTATGATGATCCGACGAGTCTTTTCATTCAGGTTTATAGAACAATCTTGCTTGCACTTGCGGAGCAGTAGCATATCAAAAGTAAGGAGGTGTAGACCATGTTAGAAGCAATCAAGCTTTTTGCTTATGTTGTGTATCAAATCTCAACTGGACTGTTAGATGTAATATGGACATTAGGTAAAGAAATTGGTTTTACTCCAATGGGTGTTGTTTGGAATCTAGTAAGGCCAAACGTTGAATTTTCAAGCATAAGCATATTAGACAACACAATATATTTTGTTGCGGTGGCATTAGCAATTGCTTTAAACGTTGTTGCTAAAAAAAATGGACTCTATGATTATTTCAATCCGTACGTTTTATCTTCTGTCATCGTTTTACTTACAGTGTTTTTAGTATCTCAGGTTTTATTTTGGCTGATACTACTAATGGTATTGGTTGGTGGAGTTTTACTCTTTACACAGACGAAGGGCATATCTCGTTGATGTAATGAGATGTTTGCATTAACCAACATGGTTTACCTCGTGTATAATTCGCGAATTTTTCTAAAACGACACATGTGCGCTGTACAAACTATCTCATAACCTATATAGTGTAGGTATAAGAGGGGGAATGGTATGTACTTAGGTAGAGGGATAAGTGAATATTGACTTTCAAAACTCCTTTTGTGAGGAGTTTTTTGTTTATGAGGATGATAGTGTAAAATATTTTGCGTAAATGGAAATAAAAAAGAAGGTGACTGTTTTCAAAAATCTTATACGTAGGGGAAATCTCCTGGAATATTTGATGTTATTTGTTTTGGTTTCATTGATTATCATTTTGGCTATTTCGCTTTTTGTGACCCGCAATGAGAATGTGGACATATTGTTTGCGTTGACGCTTAACGATATTTTCATGAGCGAGTTGGTTTTG
>CAYZOR010000128.1:0-3288 GCA_964479895.1 uncultured Candidatus Izemoplasmatales bacterium
CTTCATCTTCTTCTACGATTGTTTCGTTGTAATGTAAGTAATAAACATCGTTTTGACCTTCTATGTTGATAAATTGAATGGCCATTACATATTCATAATCTTCCATTTCAGAAACATCAACGTTTACGTCGAATGAATCTTCACCGGTGAATGTACGAACAAGATCAAGGTATTCTTCAAGTTCATCAATTGAATCTAATACTTCAATGTCATCTAAAACACTGAGTGTTTGTGGACCAGTCGTTGTAGACATGGTTTGAAGTCTTTGCATTTCGTTAAGTGCACCAATTGATGCTAGGGCTGAAAGGCCCACTTGTTCTTCAGCTGTATCAGCGACTCTTGTTTGTTGTTCAGTCTCTGAACACGCTACAAGTCCAATAAATAAGGTAAATAATACTCCAAGTAACATAAATTTTTTCATTTTTTAAAACCTCCAAAGTTTTATTTTTGTTTTATGTTTCACTGTATATACGGCTGAAGGTCCTATTTTGTTGGGGAAAATGGAAACTATTTTAAATAAAAATAAAAAACGGCTAATCTAAGCCGTTTTAAAACCAACGCATTTTTTTGAATAAAGCAATCATAAATCCTGCAAGGGCAATACAAAGTAATATAAAAATCAATAGTCCATATTCATACTCTAAAAATTCAAAGTATACAAAGTTCATGCCGAAAAATCCTGTTAAGAAAGACAGTGGAATGAAAATAGCGCTAAACAATGTCAAGGTTGTCATAATTCTATTCATGGTATTTGATTGATTGTTTATGTGGAGGTCGAGTAAATGACGCATCATTTCTCGTGACTCGGATAAATGATTGTCTAAACGAATCAAATGATCATGTAAATCTTCATAATATTCTAAATTTGATGAATTAATAAGGGTGATTGATTGACTTAAAAGTTTCTCAAAATCATTCAGAACCGGCGCAATATTGTTTTTGAGTTTCAATAAATGTTTTCTTGTCATATAAAATTGTTCTTGGTTTAAACTTTTGCTTTCTAAAATCTCTTCTTCAAAAGCACTGACTTCACTATGCAATGCTTCATAGACATGAAGATGTCTATCGGTTAGTAAATCAAGCAATTGAAAGAATAAATAATCTATCGTTTTTTTTCTTAATTCCTTACGCTCATGAATAAGCTGTGATAATAAATCAACACTGTGAGACGCATGTTCATGAAAAGAAATCATCGCATCGTTAAATAACAGCACACTCATATACTCATCGTTTATTTTCTCATTGAGCAAATATTGACAATGAAATACCGCAAAAATATATCCACTTCTAAACTCAATTTTATTGCGTTGTTTAACGTTGAAGATATCTTCTAAGACAATATCTTCAATATCATAGGTGTTTTTAATCATTTTAATTTTATTGACATCATTCAATCCAATCACTTGTATATAATGTTGTTGATCCGCTTCTCTACTAAAATCATCAGTTTTTTTTAAGTGGTTTTCATCCCATAGATAATGCTTGATAATCGTTTCATTCTCGCGATAGTCCCCAGAATACAGTAGTGTTTTTGGTGGGGTAAATCCTTTTAATTTCATAAACGATACTCCTTATTGTCTTGCCATCTTAATATAATTATAAACGAAAAATTATATAAAGGAAAATATTAAAACCGTTTCTATTCATCAAACCCGTGTCTATAAGATTAGGAGTAGGTTCAATTGATTAGTATACATAAAATAGCTTTTTTTCTTTTTAAAACATCATCTTTTTTACCATTAATTTCTATATCATATTGTCATATTTGAATCGAAGTGAACTTCTTTCGTTTGAATGAATAAATGCTCCAGTAAAACGATTAGCCCTACCATTACAATATATGTTTAGCGAGTGAAAGCCAATCGCATTAAGTGAAGTTGCGAGTAAAAATCTAGCAATAATTAAAAGCCTAATTAATCGCATTGTTTCACCACATCCCAAGCAAATTCATAGTTTGAACCAATTGATTTACTAATAGCGTAAAATAACTTTAATAAAACAATATTTATTCCAATAAATAACAGCCTATAACCGAGGGAAATAATCTCATATCTTTCAAAGATTTCACTGTAATTAAAGGCAAAAATGCCTTTAGAACAAGGCCCACGATTGGGAATGATTTGTCCCAAATATTTTGATCGTTTGTCGATAAAAATTCAATGCTTAATCATAACAATTTTCATATAGAGTTGAAAAAGTGTACCCCTAGTGATATATTTAATTCGTATTCCAAAGAAAATGAGGTGTATTATGGACCAAACGCTGATTAATAATGTTATTGAAGGATTTAACTTACCCAAAAACAAAATGATTGCCCTAAATTATTGGGGGGAAGATCAATCAGTCATTAAAAAGATAGAAGATGCCTTAACGCAAAAAGGACATAATGTATACGTTCACGTAATTAACCTATCAAAAATAAAAAAAGATACGATGGAAGATGGCATTGTCCATTTAAGTGACGATGTTATAACAGCGATTGCATCGAGTGAAGTATCCATCGATGTTTTTTCCCATCCTATAACAGCACCTAAAGGATTCAAAGGAGAAACGTTGCAATCGTTTAAAATGATGTTAGGTAAGTTGTTTCATGCGATGAAAAATGAAAAAGAAACATTCATTCAGTGGCGCTTACCAACTAAAGAAAATGCGGGCACCATTGATGCGGATACGTATGTTGAAGCAATCACTAAAGCATGTATGGTTGATTATCCTGCCTTAAGAAAACGTGCAGATTTAGTAGAAAAACTAGTCCATGGTAAAAAGAAAGTCCATATTAAAGCGCCAAACACCGATTTAACCTTTGAGATTTATGGAAACAAATGGTTTAAAGATGTAGGCGATGGCGATATACCTGCAGGTGAAATTGCTTGTTTACCAAAAACCGCAACAGCAAACGGAACGTTTTTTGTTCCTAAGTTAAGGTTTAGAGAACTCACGTTTGATAATTTATTTTTCAATGTAGAAAATGGTTTTTTTAAAACTGATAATGAAACCTTTAATACCTTTTTAGAGGGGTTTGAAGGCACTATCAATTTATTTGCGGAGTTTGGTCTTGGATTAAACGATCAAATCGAACATTTAATCGGAAATCAGTTACACGATGAGAAAAAACTGCATACGGTTCATTTGGGAATTGGGAATAACCAAATGTTTGGTGGAGAGAATCATGCCAGTATGCATATTGATTTGGTGGTTGATGCCTTAGAAGTTTTTGTCGATGATGCGCCGCTTATTAAAAATTCGAAACTTGTTGTATAAAAAAAGCACAAGAATGTGCTTTTTTTT
>CAYZOR010000129.1:0-2167 GCA_964479895.1 uncultured Candidatus Izemoplasmatales bacterium
ATACACTTAACAATGCCAGTAAAGAAACCACCCCTGCGTTAATACCAATCTGCAAGAACATATTATGTGGTTTATCGATAATATGTGTTCTAATACCGTTTAGGCGGCCTAAGAACTCATCTTGAGGATATACAATGGGATACATATCGGGACCCGCTCCAATGAATATATTATCAAGTAATAACGGAGCGCTTCTGGACCAAATAAATACCCTTCTTGAAAACATCTGTTCATAGCCATCTAATAGGGTGATTCTAGGAATTTCTTGTGCTTCATTAATCAATTTGTTTCGCCAACCTAGTACATTAAGGCCGTCTTCATTAATGATCATACCGATATCTTCTCTATACATAGAAAGCGTAAAATGATTATTCTGATGAACGTCTACGGAAAAGTTGTCTTTATATCTTTCATTACTAAACTGATAAATACCATCATCATCTTGAGAGATTGGAAGGCGTTCACCTTCTAAATCATAAAACCTTAAGGAATTATCTTCTACCCTAACATCAATACTTTCTTTATCAGTGAATAATCTAATACTATTACCATCAAATTCAACATCTTTAAAATAAGCGGACTCAGCGACATCGCTTTCTACACGCTCAACTTCTTGTACAGGGTTTAAACTCGTTACTTGACCAAGAGTTCTACCACCAGAGACGATGTCTAAAGTAACCGCAATAACTATAGTAATCGCTACAAGAATACCCGTCTTATAAAATTGTTTAACAAATTCCTTTCTAAACAGTATTGCCATTACAACTAACCCAGCGGTCAAGCCCACCATACCTGCGCGTGAGTTAGACCCAAAAGCTACAAATATCATCGCAGCAGCGAAAATCCCTGCATAAATACGGTAACGCGAGTGTTGGATATAAAAGAATAAAACAATTGATAGCGGTACTAATAAAGCCGCAAAACTACCTACGAAGTTGGTATTATACATCGTTGCATATATACGGTGGGGCCCAAATCTGAAGGTAATATCATCCGCAATATGAATTAAAGATCTGGGCAATATTAGATGTCTTGCGAAAGATGAGCGGAAAAAATCAAAGCCAAAAAACTGTGTAACACCTATAATAGCTGTAATGCTACCCACAAAGATGAATGCAACCACTATAGCCTTTATATGATTTTCATTTCTTACTAAGTTAAAGGTTACAAAGATTATCAAACCATAAGCTATCATCACAAAAACGCCTTGAAACATCTCAATGAATCCCCTTAAGGCAACGGTCGAATCATCGGCATTAAAGGCAGAAAATATCACAAATAGAATATAGATACCAATCGGGATATAATATTTAGATTTAATAACTTCAATACGTTTTAAATAAGCTAAGATACCAACAAGCACTACCCCAATATAGGTTGCAACCATAAACCAAATGCCTTTATAAAAATGGAAGAAATCAAGGTGCGTATCGCCGCCGCGCCAAAATTCCTTTTCTAAACCATCAATCTCAAACACTCTGGCAAAGACAATCAACGGTACGATACCCACAATAAAGAGTAGTGGAATCAACCAAGCGACGCTTAGTGGTTTAGATTGATAGTACAGTTTGCTTTTTTTCGTTTTTCCATAACGTTTCTTTTTACTCATAAGTAATAGCCCCCTGGATTATAATACTACTATATTTTATCATAAATCAATCTTCTTGTTCATGTTTAATTCACAGATACGGTTAATGGCAAAGCCTAGTCCTAATGCACCATAGTAAATAGGTGCGACTGAGATAATTTGATCATTGATTAGACCGGTAACTAGATAAGCCATTACGCCAATCATTAAAGCGGCTCCAATGACTTCTAAAGGTTCTTTAAACTTAGATTTAATATATAATTTAAGACTCTGAATGATATACAGGAAGTTGATACCTAAAAAAGCAAATAAAGTAACTAAACCCGTGTTAATCCCAATTTGAAGAAACATATTATGGGGTTTTTCAATCAGGATGGTAGAACCAAAGGCATTTAGTCTACCAATATCATCGTCGTTAGGATAATCAATGATAAATCCATCCGGTCCCGAGCCCACTAAAAAATTATCAAATAACATGGGTATACTACGCGACCATATAAAGCCACGATTTGAAAACAATCTTTCATAATCATCTAAAGGTTTAAAACGTGGTGGTGCTACAGGAACACCTTCAGTACC
>CAYZOR010000129.1:2177-3156 GCA_964479895.1 uncultured Candidatus Izemoplasmatales bacterium
CATCAGTTGTCGCTCTTAAATCAATATTATTTCGGTACATCCTTACTCTGATACGGGTGAGACTTTCTGGTGTGATTCGGTATTCACTATAGGCTTCATCTGTAAAGGTAATATGTCGATTCTCTTTTGTTTCTAAAGGCTCACCATCAATGGTATAAAAGTTGAACTCTGTAGCTTCCCAAACGATTTTTAAGTCAGTTTTATTGGTAATTATCTTTAAAGTAGTATCATCAAAAACCAAATCTTCAAAATAAATCCGTTCTTCATCTACTCTAAACCAATCAAGAACATTTATCTCTCTATGTCTTTGTGCATCACTTTCACTAAAATGGTCAATAACAAAAAACATCAAAAACGCTCCAATCATAATAAGCATTAGTTTCAACGACCTTTTAATCAAGGCGAAACGGTAAACCATTAAGACCATTAAAAGCGCAAAGAAGGTGGCGATATAACCCGCTCTAGAGTTAGACCCAAAGCCTACAAACACCATCATACCTAAAAACAAACCAAAAAAAGGAAGGAGGTGTATTTTTTTCACCGCCAAAAATATCCCAATGCTCAAAGGAATCATTAATGCCATAAAGCTACCGACAAAATTAGGGTTATAAAAGGTACCTACAATCCATTCATCTTGAAATCTAACGCTAATATCATCGATTAAATGATGCAAATCACTAGGCAGTATCCATTGTAAACCAGTTTCAGTCGCAAAAGGATCCCTACCAAAAAACTGTAAAGTACCAAGTGCAAATGTAGCCAGTCCAACAACTAAAAAGGCCGATAAAACAATATAAACGTGGCTTTTAGTTTGAACTAAATGCATCATGCTTAAGATGACCATCATATAACCTAGTAAAACAAATACACCTTGAAATGTCTCCATAAAGCCTCTCAATGCCACAATCCCAATTGGGGCATTGAGCGCTGAGAATATAACAAAAATCCCGTAAATCCCACACAGTATCCAAATGGGTTT
>CAYZOR010000130.1:0-3143 GCA_964479895.1 uncultured Candidatus Izemoplasmatales bacterium
GTATTGACGTGGATTGGTCTATTGATTTATACGATTTATTTTCGTTTGACGTATCATTTGATTGATGTGCCAGCGGATTATTTAATGGCGCAAAACCGTTTTTGGGCCATGCTAAACATCGTCTTTACGGTGCTGTATGCACTGTATATCATTGGCTATGGTTACATGCTGTTTAAACGCTACATGAAATGGGTTTTGATGATTAACATCATCCTCGCTATCATTGTGACACTGCGCGCCGCCTTTATGGCAGGGCTTGGACACTATGTACTTTTCAATATCATTGCGGCGGTATTGTTTATATATCAAATTATCTTTTCCTATGCAGCGATTAAAACGGCGGTTAAATGATGATCACCATAAAAAAGATTACCGCGTGTGATGATGCGTTGATTAAACTTGTGAAACAGTTTAGAGACATCTTAAATAACTTAAACCAAACCAAAGCCCAATCGATTGAAGCCACCAAATTAGAAGCTGAGTCCTATTTTCAAACCGATAGAACCGTTTTAGCGGCTTATGATAAAGAAACGTTGCTTGGGTTTATTGTTTTAAAATCAAGTGATGGGGTTTTTTGGGTAGAGTGGTTGTATGTGGATTCTAAGAAAAGAAGACGAGGCATTGCTTCAAAGCTTTTTCAAGCCGCAGAAGCACACGTACATAAAGCAGGGGAAGAAAAACTTTATATTTGGGTACATCCTGATAATGAGACCATGCTTAAATTTTTAGCACGCCATGGTTATGATGCCCTTAACTTAATTGAAGTAACCAAAAAAAGTCAAACCAAAGGAAAGACCGTCACACGCTTTGATCACCCTTTAAAATATTAGAAAAGTTGGCTTGATGCCTAAGTATTTCGGTGGTTTTTAATGTATGTCAATATAAAAAAGGTGCAACCTACCACCTTTTTATTGGATTTATGTGCAAATAGGGGATTATTTTGGTATAATCTCGGAAAATACCCGTTTGCGATCAAAGGGTTTTACTTGATGAAAGGGGAATAGACGATGATCAGATATTTAGTGTTTCGTTTTCTTTGGCTTTTTGGTGCTTGGTTTTTAATCCTTTCGTTTGTGTTTTTCGTGTTGGAGTACGCGCTTTGGGATTATTATCCATCCCCATTAACATTTTGGCAGTTTTTAGAAGGGGCCGCAAAAGATTATTGGGCCTTCTTAACCGATATTGTCATTGATTGGGAATGGGGAGAAGACAATATTGAAGGCATACCCAATATGGAGCTCTTTCAAGAAACGGTTCCCTACACCATGCGTGTTGTAGGCATTACTATGGTATTTTCAATTGTGATGGGCATAGTGCTTGGGTTACTTTTGGCACGCATTGCGGGGTCAAAAGCCGATAGTGTCATCCAAACATTTATGATGATTTTTGCGGCAGTCCCTAACTATATATGGTTGTTCGTTTTCATTATAATCTTTGGCTTTCTTAGACCTGTTTTACCGTGGTATTGGCCGTATGAATCAGCACCTGCGCATGTTCGTTTCGCAGGGTACATCATTCCTGTTGGCGCATTATCGTTTGTCCCGATAACGCGGTTTGCGATTCTTATACGGGGTGAAACAATAGAATCTTTTCAAAATGGCTATGTTGATTTATTGCGCGCAAAAGGCATGAGTCGCAGCCAAATACTGTTTAGACATTTAATTCGTGATTCACTGTATCCGATTTTACCAGTCTTTGCGACGACATTCATCTTTGTGTTAACGTCTTCGTTTTTGATTGAACAAATTTACAAAATACCAGGGGTTTCGATATTGCTGTTCCGCTCCCTCTTTAAACCCTTTATGGACATGTACTATTTTCGGGTGGATATTCAAATTACAACTTTAGTAAGCGGATTTTATCTTGGGTTAGCCCTCTTATCGGTAATCTTTGCGGATATCATCTTAATGATCATCGACCCGCGGGTTCGGATGTATAAAAATGCTTAGCATTACCCACCAACATTCGTTGGTGGTTTTTTTTTTATGGAATGCGCCTACTCTATTATTATCAATATACGATAATAAAAACGTTTTAAGTTATAATGACGGGTAATAAATCTTGAAAAAATACCCCTAATGAATGCATAATGTCATGAAAAAAATGCAACCTAATGTAGTTCTTGAAGATTTATGTGCAAAACGACGTAGGGTTTGGTATAATCTAAAAAATGCGCGTTGCTTCATGCAAAAACAAGGTGATAGGAGTGAACGTGTCGATGATCAAATACATTGGCTTGCGATTGCTTTGGTTATTTGTGACGTGGTTTGTGATTACGTCACTCGTCTTTTTTGTTTTGGAATATGCGATTTGGGATTTTTATCCTTCACCATTAAACTTCTTTGAATTTATTGCATGGGTGAGTGAAAAGTATTGGGTTTTTTTAAAACAGATTGTGACAGAAGGAGACTGGGGTTATACAAGTGATGGTGAGTCACATGTCGCCTTGTTTAAAGAAGCCGCGCCGTATACGCTTAAAGTGCTTTTTGTAACGATGGTTGTTTCAATTATTTTTGGGATGATTTTTGGATTATTACTCGCACGGCTTGCCGGACGTAAGTTAGATGGATTGATTCAAAACATCCTGATGATTTTTGCGGCTATTCCCAATTATATTTGGGCGTTCATTTTTATCATCATTTTTGGCTTATTGTTTGCGGTTTTACCGTGGTACTGGCCAAGAGCTAATGAAGCATTACCGGTGAGAATAGGTGGGTATGTTATTCCGGTCGCTGCCTTATCGTTTGTGCCAATTGCACGGTTTGCAATGTTAGTCCGCGCTGAAACCATTGAATCATTTCAAAATGGTTATGTCGATTTATTAAAAGCCAAAGGTTTAAGCAAAACACAAATTATGTTTCGCCATTTATTAAAGGATGCCTTTTATCCAATCTTACCTGTATTTGCGACAACCTTTATTTTTGTGTTAACCTCATCGTTTTTAATTGAACTCGCGTATTTAATACCTGGGGTTTCAAGGGTGCTCTTTGATTCTTTATTTGAACCCTTTGAAGATTTGCATTATTTTCTTGTGGATGTTGAAATTTCAGTATTAATCAGTGCATTTTATTTAGCACTTGCATTGTTATCGGTCATCCTATCAGACATTGTGTTGATGTTAATTGATCCACGCGTTCTGATGC
>CAYZOR010000131.1:0-3124 GCA_964479895.1 uncultured Candidatus Izemoplasmatales bacterium
AGTAACTAAAGCAATAATGATTCCATAAACAATGCCTGCTAAAAAGCCAATCAAATCTTGGAACTCAGTCGTGCTATAAAATGCAAACGAGATAAAGGTTCCTAATATGGCCCCTTTCAAAACTAAGGGTTGTTTAGAACTTACTGGTAACATTCCAATCGCTAAGCCCATCACTACCCGGTTAAACCAAAATGCAAACAAAAATAAAGTACTAGGGTCATCTTGACGTATGGAAGCGCCGATAATACAAACTATCCCTAATAAAGCACCACTTAATACCCCTAAGCTTATACGTTTCATAACATCACCTTTCTAAACCATGAATAAATATATATTTATTTTACACTATAATTCATTTGAAAGGATAGAATATACATGTTCTAACTCTATTTGAATTCGTTATTTTATTCATCATGTTTAGTGACTTCAATAGTTTTTTCTTCACTTTCAAATAAAATTGCAGTGATAGGTATCATTAAAAAAACTAACCAGCTATATGCATAAGCATTATAATATTCACCCCATAAAAAGAAAATTGCGACTGCAATAAAAGGGGTAAACGCAACAAATTCTATACGTTCTTTTAAAATAAAACGTGAGTATAACATTGCGCCTAAAGGAATCAATAAAAACATAAGCCATGTTGGATGCCAAATCTCATAGGTAAGCCCAATATAAACATACACTATAACTAAAAGTAATGTAGCAGTTACACTTAACACTAACGCCCTTAAAGACTTAATCTCATCATTCCACACGATTGAAATTTCACCAGTTATTAATCCCATTACTGGAATTGGAAACAGTGCAATAAAAACATAGTAATGTGTGGGTTCAATAAGTATGGTATACCCTATAAAGAAAATCATCGCTAAAAATGTATAAATCCCAAACAACTGAGTAACCAATGTATGACTATTTAAAAAGCCTAAAGCTGGAACAATCAAAAATAAAGCCCACATAGGATGCCATAACCCAAGGTAAGTTCCTAACACCATAAAACTTATCAGCGCTATAAATACACTTAATGCGGTTAGTTTTTCAAACAGCCCTTTCACTTCTAAAGTAATAGCGGTAATAGGGATGAGTAAAAAGGCCATCCATGCTGGATGCCAAGCATTATGAGCAAACCCCATATAGAAAAATATAATCAGTGCGATAAAGGGACTAAGCGCAATAATCTTAGAATCACTTTTTGATTCTTTTTTGGACACTTTTCGAATTGAAGAAGCAATGCGTTTTGGAGAATCGAGCTTTTCTAAAAACGTTGTTTCATCTTCTCCGCGTTCAATCGCTTCATTGATGAGCATCGAATAGTCTTCTAAAATTTCTTCTCTTTCACTACGCGTAAACTCATATTCATCCAGTGCTTTTTTTAATTGTTTTAAAAATTGTTCTTTATTCATCGTTCTTTCCTCCTAACAATTCATTCACTTCACTTTGAAAATTTATCCAATCATTCAATAATTTTTGATGGTGACTCTTTCCTTTATCGGTTAATAAAAAAACCTTTTTTGGAGCGCCTTTATCCCCATACACTTTATCGTGGGTTAGATACGCTTCTTTTTCTAATCGTCTTAATAATGGATATATTGTATTTTCATTAACGTTTAATCCTTTATTGAGTCGTATCAGCAAGTCATAAACAGACAAAGGTTTTTCATTGATCAAATGAAGTAAAATTAAATCTAGTACCCCTTTTTTAAATTGGATATTCATAGCGCCCTCCTTACTTATTGTGTATAACACAATGTGCATTACACAATAAGTCTATCATACCTTAAAATATTTAACAAGCGTGATTGATTAATTGTGATAAAATCCTAATAATACTAAAATTAAATCATAATAATACTAAGATAATCTTTTATTCCAAAAATAACAGTGATATAATTTTGATTGGGTTTAATTTAACTTTGGAGGAATGATCATGGACTATATAAAAAGTAACAAACAAGCATGGGAAAATGCCTTTGATAATCGTTCAGGTAAGTATGCATTAGATTTAAAACGTCGTTTAAAAGAAGCAACCAATCCGTTTTTTTATAAAGACTTTTATGATGTCCTTGAACAGTATGATTTTAAAGATAAAAATATCGTTCAGTTTTGCTCAAATAATGGAAGAGAATTATTGCAGGTTGCAACCAAGGGGGTTAACAAAGCTGTCGGCTTTGAGTTAGCTAAAAATATGGTTACTTATGGTAATGAAGTCGCAAAGGATTTAAGCTTAAATGCAACCTTTATAGAACAAGATATATTAACGATTGATGATGCCTATAATAATCAGTTTGATTATGGTCTCATTACTGTAGGAGCACTTTGTTGGTTCAAAGACTTAAATTTGTTTTTCAATAAAGTCGCCAATACTTTAAAAGAAGGCGCTACGCTATTTATACACGAATCGCATCCCTTTGAAAATATATTGGCGACAAAAGATGAACCTGCTTACGATAAACTTAATTCTAAAAAAATAACGTATAATTATTTCGGAAAAACAGTGTGGGAAGAAAATTCTATGGGCTATATGAGTGATACATCTTCAAACGACCATGTTTTCACCAGTTTTTCTCACACATTAACAGACATTTTTAAAGCGATGATTGATAATGGATTGATGATTCAACAGTTTAAAGAACATGATTATTGTGTTGGGAATATCTTAACCCATTTAGACCATGAAGGATTGCCATTATCAATGATCGTTGTTGCGAGTAAGCAATAAGCATTCTACTGTTTTAAAACCATTCAACATAACTGAACTAAAATATTCTAGATTCAATTTAATTGTTTGTTAAGCTTGTCACTAATCAAAAACGAATGTATAATTCTATTCGTTAGGAGGTGTCTAATGTCAGAAAATTGTGAATGTTCACATGAACTAAATGCTGTGGATAAAATACGTCGTAAAGGGGTATCAGATGATAAACTACCTAAAGCATTTGAATTAAAATGTTCGTGCAATCAAAGGTTCATTATGAAAACACATGAAGCGCAATGCCCTGCATGTAATATGGTTTATGGGGTGACACCATGTGGTGCGCACAATATTAATAATGTTGTGGCGGTCGGTACAAATTACTAATAGAGTTGGGTAACCAACTCTTTTTTTGGCTCTATACGAGGT
>CAYZOR010000132.1:0-2885 GCA_964479895.1 uncultured Candidatus Izemoplasmatales bacterium
ATGAAAACACCGAAGACTATTCTTATCGACAGAGGTGTCACTAAAGCCAAAAAAAGCCTTGATATATATTTAAACAACGCGATATTGATTGTGATATCGCGTTTTGTTTTAGTATAATACCAGTGTAGAAATAGTTTGTATGTAAAACTATAAGCGATAAACAAAAATATGATTATATGAGGATGGTTCAGTATGGTAAAACAAAATAACCATAAACACGATCATGAGGATCACGAGAAGCACGGTCATGAGAAACACGATCACCGAGATCATCATAGACAAATGATAAAGGATTTTAAGCAACGGTTTTATATTGCATTAATTGTCTCGATACCTATCATTATTTTGTCTCCAATGATTCAAGATTGGTTCAATTTTGAAATAACGTTTACAGGTGATACGGCCCTATTATTAATTTTATCAACCTTTATTTATTTTTATGGGGGCTGGCCCTTTTTAAGTGGACTAATAAATGAAGTAAAACAAAAAACACCAGGGATGATGACATTGATTGCTTTAGCAATTTCTGTTGCGTATATCTATAGTGTCGCGACGGTGTTTTTCTTAACTGGGGATGACTTCTTTTGGGAGTTAGCGACCTTAATTGCGATTATGTTACTAGGGCATTATATAGAAATGAAGTCGGTACTCAGTGCATCAAGAGCACTTGACGAACTCGCGAAATTGATGCCTGATGAAGCGCATTTACTAAAGAATGGCGAAGTTGTTGATGTATCCGTTGATACGCTTAAACTAGGAGATAAAATCTTAATTAAAGTAGGAGAAAAAGTGCCTGCAGATGGAGACGTTACCGATGGGGAAAGTAATGTTAATGAATCCATGCTTACTGGGGAATCAAAACCAGTAACCAAAAAAGCTGGCGATAAACTGATTGGTGGGTCAATCAATGGTGATGGCTCACTTGAAATGAAAATTGTTGGCACAGGCGATGACACTTATCTTTCTAAAGTAATCAATATGGTTCAAGAAGCGCAAGCATCAAAATCAAAAACACAAAATCTTGCGGATAGGGCGGCTAAATATTTAACGTATATTGCGATTTCTGTGGGATTAATCACCGTTATTACGTGGCTTTCCATTACTGGGGATATCCCATTTGCGATTGCGCGTATGGCAACGGTGATGGTCATTGCTTGTCCACATGCACTCGGTTTAGCAACCCCTTTGGTTGTTTCTCATTCGACGGCACTATCTGCTCAAAATGGGCTCTTGATTAGAAATCGTACTGCGTTTGAAAATGCTGGTAAAACGACGACTGTTGTATTTGATAAAACTGGAACCCTGACCGAAGGGGTGTTTACTGTTAATTTCATTAAAAGCTTTACCGATGATTATAATGATGATGATGTCTTAAAACTCGCCGCTACATTGGAGAAAAACTCCGAGCATCCAATTGCCTCAGGCATAGTGGATGCTGCGAAAGATAAAAATATTAAAACAACGACTATTAAAAACTTCAAGGCCATTAAAGGCAAAGGGGTTGAGGGAACCATCGATGGGAAGAAGATGATGATCGCAAGTCCAAAGCATGTGAAAAGTTTGGATATTGATATTCCTGATTTAAAATCAGCAGAATATGCTACCAATGTCTTTTTACTAATCGAAGATGCGTTAATTGGGGCACTTGGCTTAGGTGATAAAATTAGAGCCACATCTAAATCTACTATCCAAGCGCTTCAAAACCGTGGAATTGAATGTATTATGATGACAGGCGATAACGAAACAACCGCTAAAAAAGTTTCAGAAGCATTAGGGCTTGATGGCTACTATGCGGAAGTTCTTCCTGAACATAAACGTGATCACGTCAAAAAACTCCAACAAAAAGGACGTTATATCGCAATGACTGGTGATGGTATTAATGATGCGCCTGCACTCGCTCAAGCAGATATTGGGATCGCCATTGGTTCAGGGACTGACGTTGCGGCGGAGACTGCCGATATTATTTTGGTTAACAGTGATCCTCAAGATGTTTTATCATTACTTAAATTTGGGAAAGCAACGTTTAGAAAAATGGTCCAAAACCTCATTTGGGCAACAGGATATAATGTTGTTGCAATCCCGCTTGCAGCGGGGGTGCTTTATAGTATTGGTATCCTTATTCAACCCGCTTTTGGGGCAGTTTTGATGTCGTTAAGTACCGTAATTGTGGCCATTAACGCTAAATTGCTTAAAGTTGAATAATTTAGCTCTATCTAGCAATTGCTCACTAGCTTCATAAATGCCACTTATGAATACTATTTTAGATGAATATCTATTATTTCGTAAACGAATCAATACCTGAGTCACTTGTTATTTGACCACATAATGATATGATAACAGTATAAACAGATCAATAGGTTTAACGACAATTAGGAAGGAGAGGGTATTATGATTGATTCACTACTTCAAATTGTAATCGCGGCTTCAATATTTGTTGTTTTATTCTTCGCTTTTATGACAAAATCAAAACTCGCAAGATATGTTGCTTTCACTATATTAGCGGCCGTTGCGGCCAGTATGGCACTTAATGGGTTAGCAGGCCTTATAAGTGATGTTGATTTCTTATCATTTTTGGAAAGTTTCATAAGACTACTTAGTGATATTATTGTATACATTGAACTTGGTATAATTGTTTTCTTACTCTTTATTTCTAAATTTAAGACGAAAATTATGGTCTTGAAAGTTGCGATTATTGTGTATGGTGTCCTAACATTATTACTTGCTTTAGGTGTCTTTTAAAACCCACCATTTTTTATAAAAATACCATACATTATTTAACGGTTGAAAAATACTCATTATATTAAAGCTACAATTCAGAATTACCGTTGAATTGTGGCTTTTTTGTTGTTTTAAAAACAAGTGTTTCATCACTATAAAACGGTTCA
>CAYZOR010000133.1:0-2823 GCA_964479895.1 uncultured Candidatus Izemoplasmatales bacterium
TGAAGGAACAATAAACATACAAATTGATTATCAGAAGTTTGAAGATGATCAGAAGTGGGATGGTTTGAAAGGATATATTACCAATACAAGTCTCACAGGAAAAGAGGTGATTGAGAATTATCAAAACCTATACCTCATCGAAAAAGCCTTACATAAAGCCTTCAGGGGCATTGAGCATCCAAGAAAGAGAGAGGCTGCTGATATCCCATATGGAGATCAAAACTACCAAGGCAGTGTTGATGGCACAGGATTTATCCGGTGCGGAAAACATCATCCTCACGCACCTTTCTGATCGTAATAGTGACGAGGAAAGGTTCATGGATAATATTAAAGCCTTAACAGGGAAACCTGTGTGTGCTGCTAAGGTTGGAATGACGCTACGTTTAACCAAAAAAACCTTTATGTTCATGGTTTTGTGGAGATATTTTGTATTTTTATGGCCTTAATCATACGCTATTAGCACAGCATTAATAATATCAAATGTTCGTTATAAAACACCCTACATGATTCAAATTTTTTCATCTTGGCATAATATACTTTACGTGACTATCAAATTACCTTAGATATTATTTTCGTCATTGACTTTCTGACCACAGTTTTCACAATATTCATCTTTTTTATCAAGTCTTTTACCACAATAGGTGCAATTCTTTGCCCGCAATTTGACATGGCTATCCAACAAGTCAGAGCCGCAGTGTTTGCATTTAACGGCGTTGACCTTTATAAATTCTTTACAATAAGGACAAGCTTTCCTGTCTCTTCTATCTCTAACATTTCTCGTTGTTCTATCCTCGTTTTTTGATATTACCAAAGCCAGTATTATTCCTAGCGGTCCCAAGAGCACACCAATAATAAACCAACCGCAACCACTTCTTCCTTTATTACTTGCAATTAAAGCGCTTATTACACCGAAAATTAACCAGATAAAAATAAACTCCATAGTAAATTCCTTTGGTAAGTGTTTGAAAGAGCTCGTTATCTTATTGCTTATCAGTGTCTTGCAGACCGATCATATTCCTGTATATTATAGCCTGTTGTTGTTATTATATCAAGATGAGCCCATGTTTATATTAATTTAATATTTCTAATTCCACTGATTTTTAAAATAGCAGGTAAGTAGTTAAAAATTATATTTTAAACCACCCAAAAGACCTATTGAATTATGGTAAATCGCCCCATGGTCATAATATATTGGAACATCACCAATGTCCATTAAACCAATACTGTTTCTTGCCTCAAATTGCAAGCTAATATTGGGATTTAATGGAATCAGCTTTGGCCCAACTTTTAGGGAAGCTTACAAGAAGACCAGTTGTTTCTGTGTCAACGAAGAAATACATTTCCTGTTTTGTTTTAGGTGTTTCCCTTGAGCTTACCGTATTAATTTCATATTATTACAGATTTAATTTTCCTACTCATAAGGCTTTTCGGTGACGCCCCGCTTTTTGAGTGGATTCTGGACTCCACTATTTCGTTTCAATGATACATATTTGTCACGCTAGGTGGTCAGCCCGTTGGTTTCCACAGACCGTTTTGGTTTTTAAACTTGCCTAACGTTCCTGGTATAGCCATAGTAGCGGATTTGCAGGCTTCGTCACTAGCCCCAGCTACAAAAACCAAGGCGAAGCAGCAACCCCATTAGTATCATTACCCCACCTTGGTTTATTTTATAAACCATTTGCAAGATAACCAAAAATCAAATATCGTAAATTTCTACTTTTTCGCTATATTTTTTAAAGACAGCGAATATAACTCGATGTAAAATTGTGAACAAAAGGAGGTGGGTTCTTCCTTAGCCTTTAAACACATTAAAAGGAAATTAGTGCAGCCAGGTGTATGTTTAGTGGCAACGTGTTACGATGAACCCATATCTTATCTCCCGGTTCTTCAACCCCGTGAATAGTCCAGTGAAAGTGTACTCCTAACTCCATAGTAAAGTGTATCGATACCATCAGATAGTCAATAACAGCAATAAACTAAACACAGATGATCCCAGGATAGCAGCCAAATAAGTGTTGGTATAAGCTTCTTGAGCCGCATCAGTTAAAGCCTGTGGCGTTTCACATGGACCCTGATTTCTTGGGTTTCCAACGACATTAGCAAGTCCCTGGGCTGACAAATCAACAATGTTCGGTTGTGTATGTGCTAAATTGACAGCTACACCACCTTTGCCCTCCCAAACAACATCACCTATATTCGTACTCCAAACCTGGGATTGCACATACAGTTCATCTGTGTCAATACGCTGGTAACGATCCCCGGTATATACAAAATCCACTTCTCTTGATGCTAAAAGCCTTGTATATAATAGGTGCTCAACCTCCAATGCCTGACCCACATTTTGAATTAAATCGCCAGAGATGATTCCTGTGTGCTGATAGTTTCTTAGTGCGGTTGAATAATCTTCTGCAAGATTATGTTCGTTCAATACCCTTATTACCTCCTGAGGGTGCATTACCATATCACTACCAAAGGTGCCAACAAGATGATTGTGCAAAGCGTCCCCCATAGGACGTCTGTATTGTTCCTTGTCATCGCCCCCAAGGACAGGCATGATACCAACACCCTCATGATTTATATCAGCACGAGAGAATGACTCACTTTTGTAACCTGGACAACTTGTGTCAACCATTGTGGTGGTTGGTACACAAGCATAAAAAACAATAAAAACCAATCCGAATAGATAAACAGTAATCCTTTTCATAACACTACATGTTTGATTTATAAATAATAAGAATTGCACTTAACTTGATTTTTTTAGTAAGAATGCTGTTTTGGTTTACATGATACATTCTTGAGTACGCCAAAACATGTCGTTGCTTT
>CAYZOR010000134.1:0-2816 GCA_964479895.1 uncultured Candidatus Izemoplasmatales bacterium
CGGTACTTAGTGTGATGTATTCATATTTATTGATGCATATTATAGACAGTGCACGAGAACAAAACCGTGAAGTATTCATTACGTCTTTTATTGTGGTCGGTATTATGGTTGGTTTTACGGTTGTGTTTTCATGGCTTAGAACGAAGCTTTTAGGCACCTTTAGTGAAAAAGGGATGTTAAAAGTGCGACGATTATATGCGACTAAAATGACGCGTCTTCGTTTTGAAAAGTTTGATACCCTTCATTCTGGTGATTTAATCTCTAGGGGAACGAATGACTTAGCAAGAATGCGGCAGTTTAGTATGATGACGTTTCCTAGAATGTTAGAAATTCCTTTGCAGGCTGTTTTAGCAATCATTATCTTAGTGATTTTATCATGGCAGTTAACCCTTATTGCCTTAGCAACAATTCCTATATTAATTATAGGCTCGGTGATTTTATCCAAACCAATTGCGCCTGCTTCTACGCGGGTACAAGAAAAACTTGCGAGTGTCAATACAGTGGTCAGTGATTTTATTAAAGGCAATGATACGGTTAAGGCGTATCAATTAGAAGCCCCCTTAAAAAAGAAAAATGATGATTATGTTGATCAATCGGTTGAGAGTGGCGTTGTTTTAGCAAAAAGACGCGCTTTTTTAGAAGCGTTTTCGATGATTATTTCTTTAATCCCATTTATTGTGACCTTTTTAGTTGGTGGGTATTTTGTGTCTGAAAATTTATTATCAATTGGCGCATTGCTTGCGTTTATTAATTTGCTTAATATGCTTACCTTTCCTTTATCGCAGTTTGCGATTATTACAGGCGAAGCCAAAAGAGATATGGCGGCCGCAAAAAGAGTCTTTGATACACTTGATTTAGAAGAAGAGCGAACCGATGGGATGAGACACGGTATTCATAACAATCAAGGGCCTATGATTGAACTAAAAAATGTTACGTTTAGATACAATGGAAGTCTCCCTGTGATTAACAATTTATCTTTAACGATTGATCCTTTTAAAACAATCGCTTTAGTAGGGCCTTCAGGCGGTGGGAAATCCACGCTCGCTAAGCTCATTATGGGGTTTTATGATTCGTATGAAGGCGATATATTGATTGGGGGGAAAGAGTTAAAAACATGGAACTTAAGTGCATTAAGACAATTTTTAGCCTTGGTTAGCCAAGAATCATTTTTATTTCCTGAAGCGATTAAAGAAAACATTAAACACGGCAATGAATCCGCAAACTTTCAAGCGGTTCAAAGGGCCGCAAAAATGGCAAACGCTGATGGATTTATTAATGAACTAGACGACGGATACGATAGTGTCTTAAGCGAACTCGGTGGATCTTTAAGTGGGGGACAAAGACAAAGAATATCGATCGCACGCGCCATTTTAAAAGACGCACCTATTTTAATATTAGACGAAGCAACCAGTGCGCTTGATAGTGAATCAGAAACTTTGATTCAAAGTGCTTTAGCCAAAATCTTAAAAAAAGCGACAGCCATCGTTATTGCCCATCGCCTTTCAACGATTGAAGATGCTGATACGATCCATGTGATTGATCAAGGAGACGTTAAAGAATCAGGCACGCATGAATCATTAATGGCTTTAAAAGGGCTTTATCATTCCTTATATCAAAAACAACTGACCCATGACGGCGGTGAAGTCTATGAAGCGTAATACGTTCAGACGGATCATTCATGCGATGGGAAAAGAACGCCTACCTTATTTAACAGGCCTTATTGGGATGGGGGTTTGTGTCTTTTTATTTCAAACCCAAATTGCGTTTGTCTTTCAAGACTTGTTTGATGCTTTGGCATCAGGAAACTATCAAGCCATCCTTCCTACTTTAATACTAGGTATCGGTGTAGTCGTCGTCATTTTCATGGTGATTCCGATATTTATTTTTATCGCACAAAAAGCAATTGTTAAAATTACGGCACAATTTAGGAAAGAAATGTTTGATACATTAACCCTTTTACCAAGTCAATACTTTATGGACCACCATAGTGGTGAAATCACATCAAGATTAACCAATGACATCACAGAAATGGAAAAAACCTATAGTGATTTACTTTTTAACTTTATGGTGAATATGATCGCAGCCTTAGGAACAACCATTGTGATGTTTTATCTTGATTGGCGGTTATCGCTCGTTGGGGTTGTTGGCGCCGTGTTAACGGTGCTTGTGAATACCGTGTATGCGAAAAAATTAAGAACGATTTCAACAAGCGTTCAAACTTCGTTAGCAACACTCAATGTCAAACTCTCAAATATCATTTCTGGTTTAAGAGTTATTCGTGTTTTTAATATTCAAAGACTCATTGTGGAAAAATTTATGCACTCCAATCATGAAACTTTAGATTACTCATTAAAACGCGTTGATAAACAAGCGTTTATCAACGGAGTGAATGCCTTTTTAGGGTTCATGAGCTTTGTAGGAATTACTGCCTTAGGGGCTTACTTTGTGTTTATTGGAGAAACAACGGTAGGAACGATTGTGGCGGTCACCCAACTTCAAAATGGAATCCGTGAACTGGCTCGTATGCTTGGGGATTTTATTTCGAACTTACAAGCCTCTTTAGCCGCAGGCGATCGCGTGTTTGCGTTAATCGATGAACCAAAAGAGCCTAAACATTACCCACAAGATTCACTCAATAAAGACGGTGAAATCGCCTTTGAAAAGGTAGGATTCTCTTATGAAAAAACTAAAGTTATTGATACTATGTCATTTTGCATTCAAAAAGGGACTTCCGTTGCATTGGTAGGCCCTTCAGGAGGCGGAAAATCAACAGTCTTTAAACTATTGATGCAGTTTTATCCACTTGATCATGGATC
>CAYZOR010000135.1:0-2773 GCA_964479895.1 uncultured Candidatus Izemoplasmatales bacterium
AGC
Source organism: uncultured Candidatus Izemoplasmatales bacterium (assembly GCA_964479895.1). GTDB lineage: Bacteria > Bacillota_I > Bacilli_A > Izemoplasmatales > Izemoplasmataceae > B1SED10-225. The sequence continues at coordinate 4 of CAYZOR010000135.1, forward strand.
TTTATCATAAAACGCGTAGTATAAATCAAATACAATATCTTTTTCTCCATCATTGTTTTCAATAATGGTTATTTGGCTTCTTGTTTCATCGAAGGTGTCAGAATATATGTTGATTCCATATAGTCTTAATGTTTCTAATGTAAAAGTGTCGCCAACGCTTAAATCAACATGGTCAATATAGCGGTCTCCAAAGATAATAAGCTCGTCTATTATCGTTAGATTTAATAAATCAGTTCCAACATCCCATGCATTTAGGGTTTGATCGGGTAAGGTGATTGTTGCGCCTTTGTTTAACGCTACTGTAAACCGTATACCATGAAGCCCTTGTAAGTCTTCAGGGTCAAGGAACATCATAAACGCTTCATAAATATCAATGTCTAAATGGAGGGTTTGATTATCATATGGAAACGTTTTAAGCGAAATATGATATCCATCAACCAACCCTAACACTTCAAGTAATTCATCATATTCATCACTATCATAAAATTCTTCTTTAGTTACATCTCCAATAAGGTCTTTAATTAAATCAAGGTCAAACATTTCATCAATCATTGTATTTAACAATGTTTCTAACAAAGCTGCTTCAAAAATAAGGTGTGTATCTAAATAAATATCTTCAAACAACAAAGCATCTGACACCATCAGCTCATGATTTAAAAGCCAAGTTAAATCTAAGTAAAAGTCTCTATTTTCAATAATACTTAAGATTTCATCCATATAGTCTTGTTCATCTTCATTCAATGCTTCACTAAGCATATCGTATATAAAATCAATAATACTATCGATACCATCATCGAGTTGATCTTTGGTTAAAGGTAGATATACATAGGTTAAGCCATCTTCAAATCCAAATATTTCTCTATCAATATCTAAATCATTTTCTAATAAATTTATAATCGACCCTAAATCAACGTATAAATCTACATACAAAGGTTTTTCTACCATAATAACCGTGAAATCCAAAGTTAAATCAAAGCTATTCATACGATAGTGGTTGTAAAGTATTGTTTGATTATTGTTCTCAAGATATTTTTGTGTAACTTCAATAGTATTTGTCATAATGACATCTGGGGTTGAATAATCAAATGACTCCTTAACTTCAAATGTATACGTTACACTAAACGAATCACTTATAATCTCTTCTAATAATGTATTTAAAAACGTTAAATCTCCATCAAAATTATCAAGCGCTAACGCTGCAGCGTCACTCGCTGAAGTATGAACATTATAAATCGCGATTAAAGTGATATCTTCACTAACAATAAAACTATAGGCTTTATCGTTAGAGACATGCGATCCACTTTCATCTTCCCAATGTGAAAAAGATAAACCAGATATTGTTTTCGCTTCAGCCAAAATTTCATTTCCGGCTAAAACCATAGGGTTTTCTAATGCTAAATTGATGTGCTCACGGTTTGACGTTATCGACACTTCATAATACGTTGCTTCGTGGTAGATTGCTTCTATTACCAAATCATGCATTAAAGTAAAGGCATAAACGTGTTCATCAGACATAACTAAATCATTGGTAACATCTTTCCAATGCATAAAAACATAGCCTTCTTTAGAAGGGGCCTCTAAAGCAATAGGACTTCCCACCAACAGTTCGCTTTCACTAGGACCAGTTAGTGTCACGTTAGCTATATTAGCAGCATACGTAAAACTATGATACGTTGTTGCAACATCATAAACCGCTTGAATATTTAAGTCCCCTTCAAGTGTATGATTAAATATCGCTTCGGTTGATAAAACCGAGTTAGTATCAAGATTGAGCCAATGTTTAAACACAAAACCATGCATAGGCTCAGCATTAAACATTACATCACTGCCAACATAGAATCCTTCACTAGGTGTCATTGTAGCTAAAGCATCACTAGGATCAGCGCTTAATGTCACAGATGAACTTTGTGATAACACTTCGTATACCGCTTCTAAAGTGACATCTTCAACCGCATCAAACGTGTAGGTTTGTTCACTGCTTTTTATCTCGCTACCTTTCAGCCAATGTAAAAATTGATAGCCATCAATATCTGAAGTCTCAACGCTAACTGTGGTTCCCCTTTCAACAATTTCACTAGGATCAACACTTAACACTGCGTTTTCATTACTTGAGAATAAATCGATTTGAACAGAGTCGTCAATGTCAATATCTTCTCCATTAAATAAATCACATGCTTGTAAACTAAGAAGCATTAAACCTAATAAAAACACCATAAAAAATTTTTTCATTGTTTCACCTCTTTTTTAAAGATTGCACAGGCTTTTTTACAAAATGCAATCATCAAGCATATAAGCAAAATGCTTATTAAGTGGGGGGGAGAAACTATGGGGTTTAAATGCCTGTAACATCATCTATATTTTATGTCAAAAATGTCACTTTAGCAATTAATTTTAAACACTCAAAACATTTTTGTTAAGACGTTTTATTGAATTTTGTTAAGAGTGTATAAGTCGAAATTAATGTATCAACCACCGGTTGATAGTCTTAAATTTACAATACATAGACAAAAAAGCCGGTTCACTCTATAATAAAATTAACCAAACTATTAGGGGGAATGAATTATGGAAAATGCACGGATTGCTTCATATCTTTTTTCATTAAGAAAAAAGCATAATAAAACACAAAAAGAGATTGCTGAGATATGTCATGTTTCTATGCAAGCTGTTAGTAAATGGGAAAAAGGGAGTAGTTTACCTGATATTGAATCACTTCAGGTGTTATCAGAATTTTATGGGGTGAGTATAAATACAATATTAGATGGTGGGATAA
>CAYZOR010000136.1:0-2743 GCA_964479895.1 uncultured Candidatus Izemoplasmatales bacterium
CCCACGTGCGTATTAAACCACACATCCATCAACTTGGCATCTTCATAGGGCATACGTTAGATGATATTATGCGCTACTCAAAAGACTTAGGAATGATTATTCAAGGTCACTCTCCTTTAGCAAGGTCAAGACTTTTAAAAGAAGAGATTGTGCAGGTGTTTGCCAAACAAGAAAATCTAACCCCTTCACAACTGGCTTTACGCTACACCATTGAAAAAGGGGTTTACCCTATTGTTAAGACAACTTCCATTGAAAAAATGAAAGAAAACATTCAAGTTGACACGCCTTTAAAGCCAAGGTCAATTGAAGCGTTGGATGCTTTTTCAAAAGACGTAAGAGATTATAGCCCGCCTAACGCTAAATGGGTATTATAAAAACGATGCCTGCGCATCGTTTTTTTAATGGTTATGATTCTTTTAAATGGTACAAAGTCTCCACATCTTTATCGCCCCGACCTGAGAGGTTAACAATGATAATTTTATCCTTACTAAGGGTTGGCGCAAGTTTAAGCGCTTCACTAATTGCGTGCGAGGTTTCAATTGCTGGGATAATCCCTTCTTTTTGCGATAAAATATGCAGTGCATCGATGGCTTCTTGGTCAGTTGCGCTTTTATAAGTGACGCGGTTTACCGATTCTAAATACGCGTGTTCTGGCCCTACCCCAGGATAATCTAATCCAGCTGAAATGCTATACACTGGCGCAATATTTTCACCATCCATCACCACTTTGGTATTCATCCCATGAATAATGCCATGTTTTCCTTTCCCCATGGTAGCGGCGTGTTTTTTTGTGTTTAATCCTTTCCCCGCCGCTTCAACGCCAATCATTTTCACATCGTCTTCTAAAAAGGTTTGAAATAATCCAATCGCATTAGACCCACCACCAACGCAGGCTAAAAGATAATCAGGCAAACGGTTTTCTCGCGATAAAATTTGTTGTTTGGCTTCGCTCCCGATGACACCTTGGAAATACCTGACAATGGATGGAAATGGGTGTGGCCCGACGGCACTCCCTAAACAATAAAAGGTATCTTCTATGCGTTCAACCCATTGACCAATCGCATGATCCACGGCGTCACTTAATGTTTTGGTCCCACTTTCAACCGCCGTGACTTTCGCGCCTAACATTTCCATTCTGTAGACATTGAGTTTTTGACGGTCCATATCTTCTTTCCCTTGGAATATTTCGCATTCCATTCCAAATAATGCGGCGGCTGTAGCGGTCGCTACCCCATGTTGGCCCGCACCTGTTTCAGCAATAATTTTTTTCTTCCCCATTCTTTTTGCGAGTAAAATTTGACCGATGGTATTGTTGATTTTATGGGCGCCTGTGTGGTTTAAATCTTCGCGCTTTAAATAAATTTTAGCGCCGCCTAATTGCTTTGTTAAATTTTTCGCAAAATAAAGCGGAGATTCTCTACCTACATAATGCGTTAAAATGGCTTTAAATTCTTTTTCGAACGAAGGATCTTGTTTTGCTTCTAAAAACGCTTGTTCGAGTTCATTCAATGCTTCTTTGACCACTGGGGGTACATATTGTCCTCCAAATGGTCCAAATTCATGTTTTTCTTGCATAGTCATTCTCCTTTAAATTATATTTTTGAGAGCCCATCATAAAGCGTTCAATAAAAAAATCCCCTACACAAAAATGTGTAGAGGACGAGTTTTACTCGTGGTGCCACCTCATGTTTCGCTTAAAAAGCGCTTTATTCAGGTACAATCATACCTTAGCTCTATAACGGGAGCGCCCGTGATGCCCTACTTTTTTCAAGCATCCTCTCACAGACCCATTCAATACATTATTCCTTATCAGTTCGCACCCACCACTGACTCTCTTTAAAGGGATAAATTATCTACTCTTTCTGCTTAACGATTTCTTTAAGTATAACAATAAAGATTAAATAAATCAACCCTTATGATTTAAAAAAGGGTTTCTTCGCACGATCAAGCAACCATAAATCCGCTAAAACAATGGCCAACATATTTTCTAATACAATGCCAACACGCCGTGCGATGCATACGTCGTGTCTGCCTTTAATGGTTAAATCTTGAACATTTTTACTATCGGTGTTATAGGTTTGTTGGGTCTTTTTAATGCTTGATGTCGGTTTTACCATCACTTTAATGTCTAAAGGATTTCCGTTACTTAATCCACCACTCACGCCTCCAGAATGATTGGTTTTTGTCTTTCCAGTATCATCAACGATCGCATCGTTAAAGTTTGAACCTTTAAGCTCAATGCCTGAAAACCCTGTTCCAATTTCAACGCCTTTAACTGCGGGTACACTGAATAACAGTTTCGCAATTTCGCCATCAAGTTTATTAAAATTCGGTTCGCCGAGTCCAATAGGAAGCGGATCTGTAGAAAGCTTTATAATGCCACCCACTGAATCATTTTCTTTAGTAATTTGATCTAAATACTCATCCATCTTACTCATATCTTTTAAGGCACCAACTTGAATGAGTTCATGGGTTAATTTAAAGGGGATCATCTGTTTAGCCACACTCCCTGCGCATACTAAAGCAGCGGTAAGTCTACCAGAAAATCTGCCCCCACCACGGTAGTCATTAAAACCACCATACTTTTTATACGCCACAAAATCCGCATGCCCGGGACGGGGATGTTTTTTGAGTGAGGTATAGTCTTTAGAGCGTACATCATGGTTTTCAATGGTGATATGAACGGGGGAGCCTGTTGTGTATCCATTAAAAACCCCTGAGGTAATTTTAAACGCATCTTTTT
>CAYZOR010000137.1:0-2736 GCA_964479895.1 uncultured Candidatus Izemoplasmatales bacterium
TAACACATATGCCTCAGTCGTATCAGGACGAACATGAACTTCTAATGCTTCGTTATCAACGGCAACTAAGTACTCACCCTCGTAGTCTTCATCGATTGCTAATTCAATCATGTCTGCATCATAAGTGAATTCAAAGTTATAAAGACCTTTAGTTACACCATCTTCAGCAGTTACATGTAAGTAGAAATCTTCAAGAATTGAATCTTCTGCACTTAATGCATCGTCATCGTCGTCATAAACAACGTATTCTTGATCGGTTCCATCTTCAGAACTTAATACAGCCAATAAAGCTTCAACAGTAGTTCCATAAAGCAATTCAATTGCTCCTGGAGTCGCTACGCTTGCAGCGCCTGTAACAACTTTTGCTACATCGTCATCGCTAGATTCGATTTCAACGCTCGTGCTTGCAAGACGCATTGAAGTAATATAACCATCAACGTTGATTTCTACATCAGTAAATACAACACCTTGTTCTAGGTCAAGGTTATTAATTTCGCTCCAACCTTGTGCTGCTAAAGTTCCATCTGCAGCATACGCAAATGCATCTTCATCAACGTTAAATGTGCGACCAAGCGCAACAATTCTTAAAGATTCTCCTTCTTCGTAGTCAACACGGTGGATTTGGAACAATCCGTCTACCGCTTCAGGGTCTGGTTCAGCAATTGTAAGTAACTCAGTAAGATCTACTAAAGAAACCCAATCGTCGTCGCCTTCTCCTTCATAGCGCCAGAATAATTCACCATCAACAACCGCTAATTCTAATTCGCGGCCATCGTCGCCATCTACGCCATCGACACCGTCGTCGCCTTCGAGATCTTCAACAGCGATTAAGTTGTGCCATTCAGTAGCACCCTCTAATTGCCATTGGATTTGTCCGTCTTCAACGCGAATAACTGGATCAGCAGCGTCTTCTCCATCAGCGCCATCTTCACCGGCTGGTCCTTCTGGTCCGGCTGGTCCTTCTGGTCCTTCTGGTCCGGCTGGCCCTTCTGGTCCTTGATCTCCTGCTGGTCCTCTTTCTCCGGCTGGTCCTTCTGGACCTTCCTCACCGGCACAGGCAGCTAAAGAAACCAAGAATAAAGCCAATGTAAATACTAGTAATAACTTTTTAATGTTCTTCATAAACTTATCAGGTGTTTTATGGTTCAACACCCTTGTACCTCCCTTTTATAAATAATTTTTTTTGTTGAATTAAATAATAATTTAATGCCTTAATTTAAACTTTGTTGCGTTTACCCTTTAGCTTTTCCTTGTCCCTCCTTTTTGATTAAAATTAATAGCGTTTTACACCTTATAATTTAACAAAATTGATTTATTCCCCCTTTTTTTAGAGAGTATAAACCATATGAATTAAGGTGTTTTAAAATAGATTCTTGATTTTAAGAGCCCTATTTTAAATACGTTTGCGACATTGAAAAAGTTTTAAACCCTTACTTTTAGGGCTTTATTCACTTTCAATAGTCACAATTATTGTAACTCATTGCACCATACATGTCAAATAAATGATGGGGTTTTTCCCACTAAAAAAATGACTTTAAATGACATATTAAACCAATTTTTTCCCCGAGCTGCCTTGCTTTTTTATTACTTTTTCCCAAAAAAACCATTAAAACTCGCTAATTGGTTGTAATAAAATAATAAAACATTCCCCAGTCATAGTCAACTTATTTGGCGGTTTTTACGTAAATTATTTATTATATCCTAACGATATCCACTACTGATTTATTGGAAAACCTCTACCGTTTTCCTCAGATTTCATAACTTTTCTTACCACCTAAAGTTATCCTCAAATAAAAAAACCGCGCTTTAACACATCGGTTGAAGCGCGGTTTTACATTTATTGTTTGGTTTCATTTATAAGGTTATCGAGGGCGGTTTCATCAAATTGATATTTGCTTTGGCAAAAATGACACACCGTTTCAATTTGACCATCTTCTTCTTTAATGGTCTTTAATTGTTTAGCACCCAAAGAAATAAGGCCTCTTTCAAACTTTTCTCTTGAACAATTACAGGTATAATTGAGATCCATTGTATGTAAGATTTCATGGTCCCCTTGAGTAATCTCTTGAATGATGGCTTCAGGCGTATCCCCTTGTTCTAACATCTGTGAGATTGGTTTTAAATCTTTTAACCTTTCTTCGATGAGGGTAATCGTCTCTTCTGGACACCCTGGCATTCGTTGTAATATGAACCCTCCAGCGTGCGTAACGGTATTATCCGTATCGATTTTAACCCCAAGACTAACCGCGGAAGGAATTTGCTCACTTGCAGTAAAATAATACGCTAAATCTTCCGCAATTTCCCCCGTTTGAAGGGCCGCGGTAGATGTGAAGTGATCGCGCACTTTTATGTCTTTTGTGACATGTAAACTGCCTTGGCCAACGGCTTGTGAGACGTTGATATTCCCATCATTATGTTGGAAAAATAACTTATGATTCCCAACGTAGCCTCGAACATCCCCTTTGGCATTGGTTGTGACAACCATGCCTTCAATGGGACCATTGGATTCAACTCTCAATGTTAATTCTTGGTCGCCTTTATACATCGCACCCATGATGACGCCACCTGTTAAAAGACGCCCTAAAGCTGCGGCGCTTGAAGGCCATAAATTATGGATTTTTTGCGCTTCGTTTGTTAATAACGTTGTGTTTGCTGCGTAGAGTCTTACGCGTCCATTAAAGGCGTAAGCTTTTGCTAAATAATCTTTCATTTTTATCACCGCGCTTATTATAGCAT
>CAYZOR010000138.1:0-2733 GCA_964479895.1 uncultured Candidatus Izemoplasmatales bacterium
TGCGCCCATACCGCCATCTACACGGTATTGTGCGCCATTGATAAAGCTTGCGTGTGAACTTGCTAAATAGACAATAAGGTCTGCGACTTCCTCGTTTTTTGCATAACGGCCCAGCGGGATATCTTGTTCCAAACCTTCTTTAACCGCGTCTGCTTGCCCAGGTGCGAAGCCTTCTTCAAGTGAACGCATCATACGGTTATCGACCGGTGAAGGATGCACACTATTGACGCGAATGCCTTTAGGCCCACCTTCTAAAGCTGCGGCTTTCGTAAGGCCTGTGACGGCGTGTTTACTCGTAATATAAGGCGTCACGTTTGCGCTTCCTCTTAATCCTGCGACTGAAGAGATATTAATGATTGACCCACCATTTTTCTCCATCAGTGGAAATGCATGTTGAAGGGCGACAAAGATTCCTTTAACATTGACATCCATAACTTTTTCATAGTCTGAAAGCTTTTGTTCTTCTACCGGAGCAACTTTTCCTTCAGTTCCTGCATTGTTGACTAAAATATCGAGTGTGCCAAACTTTTCAGTGGCCGTATCAAACATGGTTTTAATATCACCCGGATTAGAAACATCGCATTGCACCGTTTCTAAGTGGTCGCTTTTTACATCAGCCTTTAAGGTCTCTAAGCCCTCAGGGTTAAAATCTGAGGCCAATACCTTTGCGCCAAGATCTAAAAACTTCTTAACCGTCTCTTTACCAATTGAACCCCCTGCGCCTGTAATCACGACAACTTTTCCTTTAATACCTTCCATATGTTACCCTCCTATAAATTTTGTCTCTACTTTCTTTATATCAACTCAATATTTATCTGTCAAACGAAGGGGCCATGATTTTAATTAAGGCTACACTTTAGAATGAATTACAGGTTTAAAGTGTAGTTAAAGGTAAAAACATTTTTAAATCAAGAAAAATTTGATAGTCTATCTATATAGATAATTTCTTTTAAACGTGATATGGTAACTAAGAGAAAATCTTGGAGGGTCCATTATGAAATTTAATAGCTCGATGGGTGAAATCCATTATGAATTATATGGTGAAAAAGACAAACCATTCCTTACATTATTCCATGTAATGGGCGGGGATCGGTATTTCTTTAAAAAACAAATTGATCGTTTAAGTGAAAATTATAGTGTTTTAACGTGGGATCTTCCTTGGCATGGTGAGAGTGTCAAACCTGAAGGAAAACTAAGGTTTGATGTGATTGAAATGTGCTTTATCGAGTTGCTTGAACACTTAAATGTTGATATGGCTTATTTATCAGGGGTATCTTTAGGAGGTTTATTGGTTCAATATATTGCGGCCAAAAATCCTGGGAAGTTTTATGCCATCCATGTGGATGGCGCACCGCCAATTGAATATGGGTATCATTTTACTTTAAGATTTATGGTCCAAAGTGTCTTGTTTTTTTCGCAGTTTGTGCCTAAAAAAGTATTGAGTTTATCGGCAGCAAACTTGCTCTCTACCGATAGTGCGTCTAAAAATATGATCAAAAATCACTTTAATACGTTTTCTAAAAAGCATATTTTAAATCTCTTTAGAGGCACGACCGATGAAGCCCTTAGTAAAAGTGAAAAAAAGGTTCATTGTCCCATGCTTTTTACGCATGGCGAAAATGATTTTGGGTTCATAAGAAGACGATGTCTAAAATACCACGAAGCTGCTAATCATACGTCTTATTTGGTGGTTCATGGGGGTGGACATTTACATATTAAAACGAACCCACAAGCATACAGTGAAGCGTTGATTCGGTTTTTAAAATCGCTTTAAACAGGATTGTTTGGTAGAATATATTTAATGAAGTAGTGAATTTAGAATGTCGCTTTTATAGGGGTGTTTAAAGATTTAATGCACTTTCGTTTTTAGGAAAAGAATTGCCAGTCATGGCACTATATTTAACATTTACTTAACATAAAAATGCCATAATTTAACATGTTACAAATTGCTTACAGATGGTTCAATGGCAATAATATGTTATACTATTAAAGAATCTATTGAGGAGTAGAGGTGTGTGGGATGTTAGAAATGCTACCTATTCTGGCCGCTGAGTCAGGTTTTTTAGATACACTTCGTGATTTGTTCACGCCTTTAATCGATTTTTTCCAGCGTTATGGAGAAATCGGTCTATTCATATACTCCATCATTGAAACCATCACACCAATTGCGGGTGTCGAGTTTATATTGGTGCCTTTAATCGCCTCTTCGCCTGATCGGTGGTGGTTTATCACTTTAAATTTAGTGACTGCCAATACGATAGGTGCGATTATTGTTTATGTATTCATGGCGAAAGAAGATAATAAAATTTATAATCGGTTGGTTTCAAGAAATTATAGAGAACGTGCAAAGAAATTATTTGACCGATACGGTTTTTGGGCGATATTTATTTTTGCGATGACGCCTTTACCATTTTTTGTGATTGTGTTCACCGCTGCGATTGCTAAAATGAAGTTTAGACCTTACGTCGTCGCCGCCTTTTTTTCAAGAGGGGTAAGATTTTATATTACTTCTTATTTTGTCTATAGAACGGTTAAAACAGGGGAATCTGTCGATACAGGGATGATTGTATTATATATTGCGTTAATTGGGGTAGGCTTTGCGTTAATTATGATGTATTTACAACGCAAGTTACTTTCGTATTTTGAAAATAAAGTGAACGATGATAGTACTCAAACCTTAGAAGATGCCTAAAGGGTATCTTTTTTATTGATGCCATTAACTTAATGCTTAAG
>CAYZOR010000139.1:0-2729 GCA_964479895.1 uncultured Candidatus Izemoplasmatales bacterium
CTATAATTCTACTCAAGGATGTCAACTCTGTCAAAATATGAAAAACGATTAAACCGAGGGAAAAAAACATAATTTGAACAGTAGTACATGTTATCAATACCGCAATCCCTAAAAATGACCCCAGGGCATAGGCACCTGAATCCCCCATCATGTAATACTCTTGGAGGTCACCCCATAAAAAGGTCCCCACCATAGTAATTAACGGTACAAAAAAAACAACCCCTTGAAAACCAGTTATAGAAAAAATAATTGTGGTGACTAGAAGTACGCCTTTTCCCGCTCTTCCAGGGGACACATCTAAGGAATTGATGGCATTTGCTGTCATAGCAATAATTAGTGCACCCCAAAGGGGATGTAAAGGAACTTGATGGGCTAAAATGATCGATAAGTATAGACTGAGCGTGGCACCTACTATACCTTTAAATAAACCAATAGAAAAATTTCCTGTTGATAAAAATCTAACTAAATGCCCGTGGAGCCCTTTGCATGACTCAATTTGAAGATCATCTATCAGTCCCAATAAAGAAAACCCGAATAATCCCAATAAAAAAGGTTGGAAAGTTGTCTCAAATGTCCAAGCTTTACTTAGGGTTGCAATAACGATAAAAACTATGGGAAATACGACACCTAGTGAATTGGGTAGGTTTTCCCCATTATGATTTGCAGCAGATAAACCAATCTTAACAAAATGGGGTTGAAGGACTTTAATCGTATACTTGGTCAACACAATGACTATGATACTGATTAAAATTGTGTAACTCATCATTTGGCACGTACTCCTAATTTGTTTTACTACTACCTTGTTGAAGGTCGTAAAGCTACAATATCTTGCTTATCAATGTAATAAAAATATGAACAAATTGCCTACCTCTATGGAAAAACCCTTTCAAATCCCTCGTCGTTTTACGGTGCATCATATCTACACACACTTCTTTTATTCTAGCGCCTAAGCGAATGGCTTCGATCGTACTCCCAACCTCGACGCCAAAACCTGATTCATTGGAAATGATTGATTGTGCTAAACACTTTGACATTGCCCTTTGACCTGATAAAACTGACATTATTTTTTCTCCAGTCAAAATGTACACACCAAAATAAGCTAAAAGGGTGACGAAGCCAAAACCACCGGGACCACTCCCTCGTATCCTTCCTATCACTAGATCAGCAGACTGGTCTAAAACCGGACGGATAATTTCCTCAATCTGCTTCTGATGACTAGACAGATCCCCATCAAAAAAAGCTACCACATTACCATGGCAATGGTTTAAGCCGATTTTTAATGCTGCTCCTTTACCTAAATTCTGTGACAAGCTAATACAGGACACATCCGTTAATGCTTTAACTTTTTGCCTGGTACTATCTGTTGAACCATCATCCACAACAATGATTTCATGGGGGAAGGATATAGATTGAATGGTTCTAATTGTTTCTTGAATCCTATTTTCTTCATTATAAGCTGGAATAATGATAGAAACACATGAACCTTCACTCAATAACAACATCCTCACTGTCTTGGATTAAACCCAAAACTATTTTTTGAACTTCGTCTTTACCTATGAAAACTAATAGATCTGCTTCAATAATTCTTTGATGTTTTTCTTTTTGCTGCTCTTCTTCACTCACAAATAACTTGTCTGCGGACATAACTTCCGCTTTATTCAAACCAATCATTTGCAAATGTCTATCATCCAGGGTGTTTTCTTCTTCTAAAATAACAAGCATTTCCTGGGATAAAATATCTCCATAGGTATAGTTCAAATAATCCTTAACATGTTGAACCGCCGCTAATTCTTTTTTAAGATTTGTTTTCTCTTTTTGAAGCGCTTGGTTTTCTTCAGTGAGTTCATCGTAATGGTTTTCTAACTTTTCAATGACATCTGCTTGTTGTTCAAAGACAACATCATCACCAAAGGTTATTCCCATCGCTATGCCAATTCCCAAGCTTAAAAACACAGAAATTACAGTAATGATATGGTGCTGTATCCTAAACATGTGTTGTTGTGCCTCCTACTTATTAAGCTAAATCAACAGTCTTAAATACAAAGCGAGCAACCTCAACAAATGGGTGATCATTGGAGACGAGGCCATAATAACCATCAATGGCATGACAGCAGCTAAAACAATGAGGATAATGGATTTTAATTGCAACTTGGGTTGATATAATTGACTGACACCTTTAGCATCAACGAGTTTACTCCCAACTTTCAAACGAGTTAAAAATGTGCTGGCCATACCTTTACGCCCTTTTTCCAAAAAATCCACCATATGAGTATGGGTCCCTAAAGCCACGATGATTTCTGAGTTTAATTGGTACGCAATGAGAAGGGCCAAATCCTCGCTTGTACCCGGGGCTTTTACTAAGGAACAGGGTAAAGACAGTCTCTTTACCCTGAACACACCAGGAGCACCACCATTTGGGTAGGCATGTACGATAATATACCCGGCACTTTTAAGGGATTGATCAGAAACACTGTCCATATCGCCAATGACAATGTCTGGTGTGTAACCGAATTCATTTAAAGCGTCAGCACCTCCATCTACACCCACTAACACCGGTTGCTCGTCATTAATATAACCACTGATTGCCTTTAAATCTTCTCTATAATCTTTTCCTCTTACGACAACCACGCAATGCTTACCCCAAAACTTTGCTTTAATCCAATCAGGTAAATGGCGCAAGTAGAGGTTTTCAATGATAATATCTTTTTCTTTGACAGCATAATCAAAAG
>CAYZOR010000140.1:0-2722 GCA_964479895.1 uncultured Candidatus Izemoplasmatales bacterium
ATCTGTTAAAATAATTTTATTATTATTTGCTAAGATTCGTTGACAAAAAGCTAAACTTGCGTCATCAACTAATGATTTACCAACCTGGTAATTCATCGCTTTAAGAAAAGTATTTGCAATACCACCACCAACTAAAATATAATCAGCTTTTTGCAATAAATTTTCAATTAAATAAATTTTATCACTAACTTTTGCGCCGCCTAAAATAAAAGTATAAGGGCGCTCCGGATTAACTAGTTTTTCGATTTGCTGCACTTCTTTTTCCACTAAAAAGCCAGCCGCTGCGGGCAATCGGGTCCCAATTCCAACATTTGAAGCATGAGCGCGATGACATGTGCCAAACGCATCATTAATAAACACGTCACCTAAGCTCGCCCAATAATCCGCCAATGATGAATCATTATTACTTTCCAATTTATCGGGGTAATCTTCCCATCTAGTGTTTTCTAATAGAGCAATCTCACCTTTTTTCAAATTAGCTAATTCCGGTTCAACCGAACGGGTTTTTGGAATGAATAACACCTTGGTTTTTAATAACTGTTGCAACCGTTCCGCAATTGGTGCTAAAGTATGTTTTGCTTTATCTTCTTCACTTTTTACTCGTTGCAAATGCGACATTAAAATAACTTTCGCGCCACGTTTTTTAGCATACTCAATCGTTGGCAGACTAGCACGCAGGCGATTATCATCGACCACAACACCATCTTGCACGGTAACATTAAAATCACATCGAATAAGCACGCTTTTTCCGTATAACTCCAAATGACGGATTGTTTTCATTTGCTCCTCCTTATTCATCCGAAATATATTCAAAATCTTTCACGTAATTTTCTTCTAAAGTAATTACTATTTCATCATTTAAATCGACCATTTCTTCCGTTTTAGGATTGCGAATATTTCCACTATAAAGTCCCGCATCAACCAAATCAGCAACAGTAATAGTTACTGTATCACCAGGATCTTCAAGATTATAAACGTCTTCTTCCATTTCAATATAAACTTCCGAAGCAGCAATGATGGTATTAACAAATTCTTCATAATGCCGCTCTTCTGCTTGTTGTAGCGTTCGCATAATACTAGGAAATGATATTAAAAGAATCAAACTTAAAATTACTAACACTACTATTACTTCAACTAAGGTATAACCTCGCATTTCTCTCACCTACTTATTATGAAAGCATATATTTTGCTAAACGAATCATTTGCGCACTATAACCATATTCATTATCATACCAAGCAACAATTTTTACCAACTGCTTGCCATTTGTTTCCAAAAGACTAGTCATTTGCGCATCAACTATCGCACCATATGATGATCCAATTACATCACTAGAAACAATCGGATCATTGGTTATTTTGATCGTTTCGTTAACATTTTGTGCAAAAACTTCATTAATCGCCTCGGCAGTTGTTTTTTGCTGCAATTCTAAAACCAAATCAATTACCGAACCTGTGATGGTGGGCACTCGAAGGGCAAACCCATCTAGCTTTCCCTCCAAATGCGGCATCACTAATCCAATTGCACTAGCCGCTCCCGTAGTTGAAGGAATAATATTAGCGGCAGCCGCCCGGCCTCGACGAGCATTAGCACCTTTCGGGTGAGCCACATCTAACACCGTTTGATCATTTGTATAAGCATGAACCGTTGTCATATAACCTCGAACCACACCAAAAGCTTCATCTAGTACAGCAATCGTTGGCGCTAAACAATTAGTCGTACAACTAGCCGCTGAAACAATTTTTTCATCACCATTTAAAATATTATGATTAACGTTATATACGACCGTCTTTAGATTACCTTTACCTGGCGCAGAAATTAAAACTTTTTTTGCGCCCGCGGTAATATGCATATTGGCTTTTTCAGCACTAGTAAAAACACCACTACATTCTAAGACAAGATCTATTGCTTGCGCTTGCCACGGCAGTTGAGTGGGGTCTTTCATTTGAAAAACTTTGATTTTTCGTCCCCGAACAATCAAATGTTCATCATCATACGTTATCTCATCTTCATAATAATTGCGATGACTCGAATCATATTTTAATAAATGGGCTAATTGGGCGGGATCAGTTAAATCATTAATCGCCACCACTTCTAACGTGCTGTCGGCTTCAATAATACGAAAAGCCAACCGGCCAATTCTGCCAAAACCATTAATAGCTATTTTTTTCATTTTCATTCCTCCTTAATCACGAAATGTGCTACCCCCGATAAACTCGCGCAAAACCGAATCTTGCGGAATTGTATCACTGGGAATTGGTAAAAAATTACGTAAAAAATTTATTAGTCGTAAAGCTTCTGGATACATCGCATCCTGTTCTGGGACGGAAAAAAGCAAGGGCTCTACGTAAACTTTAAGAGCGGCAATTTCATAAACCAACGATGAATTTAACACGACATCGGCTTCATCTTGGTAGGGGTAGACGTATTTTTGCTCCCCTTCCCTAATTTTATGCCACATATTTAAAGTATCACTAGCAGAATAATTACGAAATTTGTTATCGCGAACAATGCGCCGTAATTTGCGAATATCAGTCGTGTGAATGCGATTATGGTTGTCAATATTTAATTGCGTTAGTGGGGTTAAAAAGATTTTATACTTTTGTTCCCGTGCCACTGCACTCGTTAATTCTTCGTTCAAACCATGTAGTCCTTCTATTACTATAATATCATTTGCGCCAATTTGCAAATAGCGGTCCCGATATTCCCGTTTTCCAGAAACAA
>CAYZOR010000141.1:0-2649 GCA_964479895.1 uncultured Candidatus Izemoplasmatales bacterium
GTCAGCAATTTTCGTTGCCAGCAACTTAATTCGCGTTACACCAGAAGCCAAAACATGCTCGATCGTGCCATCAAGTTCCTCTTTTCTAATTCGCAACAAAGAATTAACATAAAAAACTAGCAAAAATATCGCAATGATGGTAATAATTAGGGCTAAAAAATAATCCGTCGAAGAAATATCACCAAAAATATACTCTAAACCTTGTATCTCAGCTAAACCCTCTTCAAACTCCTCACTAACATAGCCAAACAACAAACCAAAAGCACCAATCGCAATCGTCCATATCGTAAAAGTTTTCTTTCCTAAATTACGCCACAAACCAAACGGTGACAAAAGGTTTTTAGCGGCATCCTTCCGACCTTTTTTATCAGGAATCAAACCATGACCAATATCACGTTTATCAATTAATCGATAACCAACATACGTCAATACAATAAAACTAATCACAAACGGAATAATTAAAATCATATTGTTCTCATGAAAAACCGCCATTTGTTGATACCAACCAAATGGTGATAAGAAAGTAATGTTATGACTAGTTACTTTTAACGTTTCCGGATTAAAATCACCTAACAAATTACCAATCGCACTAATTGTAAAAAAGCACAATGTTGTTAACCAACCAATTCTACTAGCACCACTCGTTGTTTGCGAAATTTGTACCGCAATCGCCATAACACCGGTCATAAAAATTCCCATTAGAGCAAAGGAAATTCCCGTATAAAAAGCATACAATAAATCAAGGTCATAAGCATATAGCGCCACAGTAGTCGCCAAAATCATAAAGACATTAGCCAATAAAGTAACCACTATTGCTGCCGTTAAAGGCGCATAACGCCCTACCATTGTCGATGAAACTAACTCAGAAACCCCCGTTTCTTCATTTTCACGGGTGTGCTTATTCATCGTTTGAATCGTCATAGCAATAATTAAAATCGTCATCAAAACCGAACTTCGGGCGGTATAAAAGCCACCCAAACTCAATCCTGGACTAGGTGAATCTAACATTCTAATCGCCGGATTAGAAGCCCGCATAATAATTATTTCTTTTAAACCTTCTTCATCCATCATTGTGACATACGCACTTATAAAAGCAAAACTTAAAATCGCCAAGCCACCAAGCCAAAGCGCTAATCGCAAACCATCACGGCGCAAGTTAGCTTTAATTAAAAGCCATGTTCCTTTAAACTTGCGCACTTAAATCATCCCCATAATGATGCATAAACAACTCTTCTAAAGTTGGTGGTTTGCTAATTAAACTAACAATTTTATACTTATTTAATTCCTTTAAAACATCATGCAAATCAGCACTTTCTACTTGAAAATGAAGTTTATTATTAACAACACTTAAATCATGAACCCGTGGGTGGGTGAATGAAGCACCATCTTCGTCTAACACCACTTCCATTGTTAGGCGCGTTAGATGACGTAAGTCATCAATTGTGCCAACTTCCACGATCGCGCCATCACGAATAATACTAACCCGGTCACATAATTTTTCCACTTCAGCCAAAATGTGACTAGAAAGTAAAATCGTTTTTCCTTCTTCCTTTGCCTCTCTAATACATTTTTGAAAATTCATCTCCATTAACGGATCCAAACCACTAGTTGGTTCATCCAATATATATAATTCCGCCTCCGTTGCAAAAGCCGCAATTAAAGCAACTTTTTGGCGATTCCCCTTCGAATAAGTGCGACACCTTTTCGTTGGATCAAAATCAAATAATTTAATTAACCGTTCCTTTTTTGCCCGATCTAAACCACCTCTTAAACTACCAAGTAAATCAATAAACTCACCACCCGTAAGATTGGGCCATAGGGTGACATCCCCCGGAACATAAGCAACTTTTTTATGAATTTCAAACGCATCCGAAAAAGCATCCAATCCAAAAACTTTACTTGCACCGCTATCACTTTGCAAAAGGCCTAACAAAATGCGAATCGCAGTCGTTTTACCAGCCCCATTTGGTCCGATAAAACCCATTATCTCGCCTTGCTTAACTTCCAAATTTAAATTTCGTAACGCCTTTACTTCACCATAACTTTTGTCAACATTTTTCATCGTAATTACCATTATAATTTTCCTCCTTACGTAACATCACATTCTAACTAACAGGTCGTTTAAACATTTGTTTTCCTGATGTGTAATTAATCTTAACAACGCCCAAATCATTAATCCTACAATTAGCAATAACCAAACCATCATCGCAACTGTCATTACAATCCTCCTACTATATTTTTATTATAGCACAAAATTATCGTAATACTAATTATGCGCTTCATCTATTACTTTCATATTCGCCTGTACTTTCGCAATTATTTTAGCGATATCTTGCTGTACTTCCTTCTTTTCAATTATCTTATCATCAAATGACCCGCTTAAACTTGCCAAAGTCGCCCAAACTGCTTCCGCCTGACCAGTTAAATGATATCCTCCTTCCAGACAAAAAACCATCTTTCCAGCACAATGTTTTTCCGCTATTTTCATTACTTGTTTTGTCATATTGGCATAACCACTAGTTGTTAAAGCCATCCCACCCAAAGGATCATTAACATAGGCGTCATATCCAGCTGATACCATAACTAATTCCGGTTGATATTTATCCGCCAAAGGAATAATTACTTTTTCAAACACTTCATTATATGCTA
>CAYZOR010000142.1:0-2639 GCA_964479895.1 uncultured Candidatus Izemoplasmatales bacterium
TGCTTAATAAAATATGCTTTATTTTTTGTTCACCGATTTTCCCAATTATTGCTTGGTTTTCTTCAACATCAACACCAGATTCTTTTACGAGGTCTTGCCAAAAAGATTCGATGTTGCGCTCACTTAAATCCTTATACGTTTTTTCATAGGACTCAAGAACATGGGTTATAAGCGCTTGTTTATTACTTACGTGATCGATTATGGCACCCCCTCCATTGGTTATTGCCTTTACTATCAAAAGAATAAAAGGAACGCTATAAAAACGTTCCTTTTAACATTAATCTATTAACTTATGCTTATTTTCCACCACACCAACAAAACACGCTTTTTTATGGGCGCATTCGTTTTTCAATTGACGTCGTCTCCATAAGTATTTCCCTAAACAAATCCCAACCTTTTTGTCAGCCATATAGGGCTCCATTTAAATTTTATAATACTATTATAAACAATAAATATTCGTTTGTTAAGTTTTTATGGGATTTTGTTCAGAACTACGTGATAAATGATACGTGCCTAAAAAAACGCACGTTAACACCCTATATCTATTGTGTGATAGTATTCTAAGGTCAAATCTATAGGCTTTATGACACTTTAGTCGATGTCTTAAATGTCTCGATATACTTTTTAAACGCATCAAAGTTATCGGGGTAAGCGTTGGAACCACTAGAGACAAAGACTTCTCCGTTTGTCAAAAAAATTTCAAGACGCCACCTAGACCCATCCACAATATTGGGGTTGATGTAATCACCCCATGAAAAGATATTGATTGTATGATTAAGATACTGTTCTAACGCCTTCCACTGTTCATCACTGTAATCCTCTTTAAAAAAGACGTGTGGAAGATTAAATGTGTGATAACTTCCTATCATCCAAACGATTTTTTCTATATGCTTCATAATCACCCTCCCATGCTTTATCAAGGTTAAGACGCATATTTTTCTAACCCAATTTAGATTTTGATAAAGCATCAAGCACATCCTGATGCTATTCAATGCATCACTGGCTAAATCATATGTAGCAGAGGTTTAATTAATCACTGCTAGGATAATTGCTTTGTTTTTACAATGAAGCGTATACACTGGTCTAATGATTAATTTTATTATAGCATGGCAAACCATAGACAACATCTTTTACTAATTCACACAATACAATGCATCATAACATGGTAGTGAGTTTCATAATTTGAGCAACAAAAAGAACGTGTTGAACCATTGACACACAACAGTGTTCATGCATAAAATGAATGCATATCGAATAAGTTTTATCCATATAATTTCTTAGATGAATAGAAAGGGGGATCCCATGAAGCGTAGCGGCATCGTTTTAATTATTGTATCAGCTTTTTTATGGGGCATTAGTGCCGGTATTTCAACTCATTTAATAAATAATGGACATCCTCCTTTAATCATTGCTTTTTTACGAGGTTTTTTAGGCCTTCCTTTTTTTATCCTATGGAGTCTTAGACTTTCCATGCGACGTGTATTACAGTGGAACCAATGGTCATGGCTTGCGGGTGCTGGTGTGATAGGGAATTTCACATTTTATTTGCTTAGCATCGATGCTGCTTCTCTTCCCGTCGCAACCACATTGGTCTATACTGCACCAATATTCGTACTCCTTATCTCATTGCTTAGTGGCTACGAAAAATCAAGCCTATCCAAATGGCTTCATGTTTTTGTTGTCATGGGAGGCATTGTGCTATTAACTCAAATTTATGATTTCAATAATACGCCTGTAAGTTACGCAGGCATCGCTTATGGCATCCTTTCAGGCCTTTCCTACACCGTTTTTATATTTGCCTTTAAGAAGGCTTCTAAAACAAGAGATGTTGGTATATCGTTGTTGCATGCATTTTTGGTGTTTTCACTTATCTTAGGGGTGATGATAAATCCAAGCGATGCAGCACGTGCATTTATAAGCGTGGATTTCGGATGGTTTATCCTTCTTGGTTTCCTTGGGGCTGGATTATCTTTTTCACTATATCTTTATGGCCTTAGACACACATTGCCAACAACCACCGCTTTGGTTGCAATGATTGAGCCCGTTACAGCATCTCTAATTGGCATTATTATTTTCAACAATTACTTAAATGCCATTCAAGGCCTTGGGATGCTTATCATCTTAATAACGATTGCACACTATAGTTTCATAAAACAGTCTCGTATTAAGCCTTTAAAATCAATAAAAAAATAAATCTCTATTAAATATGTTGGGTTGAACAACTGTCTTAGATCACATATTCCAATGTCTTGACACAACCCTTAAATTATGAATCCATTAATGTCTATAAATCGCCATAGTAAGAATCAATTACAACGTAATCTCTATATGCTTAAACCATTTTAATGTGCCCTATAAAACAATAATTGCACCTATTTATGATACGGCTCGTTATAACTACTTTAGGTGCAACTATTAACATATATTTCTTATGTATCTAATCAAGCACTTCTAATAGCTGTTTTATTTCTTTGCCAAGTTCTATCAGTTCAATCTTAACAGTTGAATAAACGATACTAAAGTGTACATTATCATAGTCATGAACGATTCTATTTCTTAAACCATAAATCTGTCTCCAAGGAATGTTTTTATACTTTTTCTTAAAATCATCTGTCAATTTCTTGTATGATAATTCTCCT
>CAYZOR010000143.1:0-2606 GCA_964479895.1 uncultured Candidatus Izemoplasmatales bacterium
ATATTAGAACTAAGTCTTATTTTCATATTTATAGTTGCACCTAAGATTGTTACAAGAGCC
This sequence comes from uncultured Candidatus Izemoplasmatales bacterium, assembly GCA_964479895.1. GTDB lineage: Bacteria > Bacillota_I > Bacilli_A > Izemoplasmatales > Izemoplasmataceae > B1SED10-225. Next base: position 61 of record CAYZOR010000143.1, read on the forward strand.
GTATCATAAATAGGTGCAATTATTGCCATAAATAGCATAATAAGGGCGATTTCGTTTTATATCACCCTGCACATCACAAGGAGATAGATTAATGTTTATGGTAATTTAAAATTATGCACTTCAGCAATTGAAAAGTCGTCACCTAAATACTAAAATATCCATATCAAGCAACTATGAGATGTGGAGGAAGAAAAGGTGGTTACTTTGAATAAGAAACATAAGATTATTAGGCTATATTTAGAAGGCAAGAACAAAAGTGCAATTGCAAGAGAACTTGAGTTAACGCGGGATACTGTGCGCAAGTATGTGAACAATTACGAAGCACACGAACGTGCACTAACCAATGCGAAAAGTGACGAAGAACGAGAAACTATTATTTTGAAAGCAAATGAGAAACCTACGTATAACACAACAAACCGAAAGCGCTATAAAGTAACGGATGAAATCATCGATCGTATAAACGAAATGATAGAAGAAAACAACGAGCGCAAACTAAGCGGTCAACGCAAGCTTATAAGAAAGAAAATTGATATACATGAAGTTTTGGTTGAAGAAGGGTATGACATAAGTTATCGCACCGTGTGTGATAGGGTAAGTACCATCGTTAATAAACCAAAGGAAGCATTTATCAGACAAGTTTTAGCACCCGGTGAAATGGCTGAGTTCGATTGGGGTGAAGTGAGTCTAACTATTGATGAAATCGATCCTAACTTAAGAAGATATTATATCGCGGTGTTCACACTAAGGCACTCTAACCATCAATACGCAAAACTATACACACTCGATAATACTGCGAGTTTTAATGACGTGCATGTGACCTTTTTTGAAGCAATCGGGGGCATTCCCAAGGAAATTGTTTATGATAACGCTAAAACAGCCGTAAAAAGTTTCGTAGAAAGACAGAAAGAACCAACAGATGCGTTAAAACGACTTATGCGATATTACGGATTTACTCACCGTTTCACTAATGCCTACAGTGGTCACGAAAAAGGGGCTGTAGAGCGTGCGGTTGAACTTATAAGACGAAAAGCGTATTCCGGTAAACAGCATTTTAAAACACTTGAAGAAGCCCAGCAGCAACTAACATTTAAAGTTAATGACTTAAACACGCGTAAAAAGCAGCGGGAAGAAAAAAGTGCAAAGACAGCGTTCGCAGAAGAGCAAGCACAGCTACTGCCAAAACGGATTCCTCTAGATACCGGTGTTCTAAGTCAAGCACACGTGAACAAATACGGTTTCATCTATGTCGATAGCAACTTTTATAGTGTCCCTGATTATTTAGTGGGTAAACAATTAACGCTTAAAAAATACCCCTTTAACATCAAAATTTTGTATCAAGATAAACTATTACTAACACAGTCAAGGATTTATGGCAGAAACAACTATAAAGTTGATATTTTGCATTACATTCAGACATTAAAAAAGAAGCCAGGGTCGATCAAACGTAGTCTCATCCTACGAGAGTCAACTGACTGGCTCCAACAAATATACCAATCATATTATAGCACAACTCCTAAGGATTTTGTCAAACTTCTTGAACTCATAAAGTATCATTCACTCGGAGAAGTTAAGCGCATTATAGAACGCTTGATTCTCGCAAGTCGACCGATAAAGACGGAGATTATTCGCCAACAGCTTATAGCCCATCACGAACGCTCAACTCAAAGCGTTCATGAAAGTATCGGCATTGAGGCTTATGCGAAAACCCAATTACATTCAATAACCGCACTCTATCAAGAAACGGGGCTAGGGCATGAGTAACGTGATAAAAGAACAAGCTAAACGACTAAAATTATCGTACATTTCAAATCATATTGATCAACACATTGAAGATTCTGAAAGGGAAAATGATAATTTCGAGACTTTTCTTACAACGCTTTTTGAATATGAAATCGCTTTAAGGCACGAAAACAGTGTCACAAAACGTATTAAACAAGCACGATTTCCTTATCATAAATATTTAGACGAGCTATCCATTGAATCACTGCCTAAAGATGCCCAAAAAGCTTACACATCGATTAAGGAACTAGGTTTCATCGCGTCAAAACAAAATATTATTATGGCCGGAAACCCCGGAACAGGCAAAACGCATCTATCCATTGGGCTAGGCATTAAAGCCGCACAAAAAGGCTATAAGGTTTACTTTGCGCACGTGCCTTCACTTATCGTGGAACTCAAAGAAAGTCGAAACGAACGTAAACTTCTAACATTTAAACGAAAAATCGAGAAATATGATTTGATTATTCTAGATGAACTAGGTTACGTTTCTTTTGATAAAGAGGGGGCAGAGTTATTGTTTAATATGATTTCAGAGCGGGTAGAGCGCGCATCCACTATTATCACAACAAACCTATCCTTTGACCGATGGGATGAAATCTTTCATGACCCAGTTATCACAGCGGCTATCGTTGATCGAATTACCCACAAATCATACGTGTTAAACATGAACGGTACGAGTTATCGTTACCGCGAACAAAAATCATTTATTTCAAATAGATTAGATTAACAACTGACGACTTTTAAATTGCATAACTGACGATTTTTCA
>CAYZOR010000144.1:0-2598 GCA_964479895.1 uncultured Candidatus Izemoplasmatales bacterium
GCAAAGAAAAAGCAAACAATGGGGATTTGATGTTTGGAACGATTGATACATGGTTGGTTTATAAATTAACAGGTGGCAATATTCATATCACCGATTATACCAACGCATCTAGAACGTTACTGTATAATATATATGATTTAAAATGGGATGAAGAATTACTAGATTTATTTGATATTCCAAAAAGCATGCTACCTGATGTCGCATCATCATCAGAGGTGTATGGGCATACAGTGTCTCATCATTTCTTTGGTCAAGAAGTTCCTATTGCAGGAATTGCAGGAGACCAACAAGCCGCTTTATTTGGCCAAGCATGTTTTGATAAAGGCAGCGTAAAAAATACCTATGGTACAGGGAATTTCATGTTAATGAATACTGGCGAAAAAGCGATTGTTTCAGATCATGGCTTATTAACGACCATTGCATGGGGAATTGATGGGACCGTTAAATATGCTTTGGAAGGGTCAGTCTTTGTGACGGGTTCGGCCATTCAATGGTTGCGTGATGGATTAAAGTTAATCGATCACGCCAAAATGAGTGAAAACATGGCAACACGTTTAAAAGATAACGAAGGGGTTTATTTTGTGCCAGCCTTTGTTGGACTTGGAACACCTTATTGGGATAGTGATGCACGAGGGGCCATGTTTGGGTTAACAAGAGGAACCAAAAAAGAGCATTTTTCAAGAAGTGCTTTAGAAGCGATTGCTTATCAATCCATGGATGTGCTTAAAGCGATGGAGGAAGATACAAAACTGCCAATTAAAACCTTTAAAGTTGATGGAGGCGCTACGCAAAATAATTTCTTAATGCAATTTCAAGCTGATATTCTTAATTTAGAAGTTGAACGCGCCCTTGTTCAAGAAACCACCGCTTTAGGCGCCGCTTACTTAGCGGGGCTTGCGACTGGGTATTATAAAGATAAAGCAACGATTAAAAAAGGGTGGAAACTTGATAAAAAATTCTACCCAACCATGGATGAAGCAACGCGAGAGGATTTAATTCAAGGGTGGAACGCGGCCATTAAATCAACAAGAAAATTTAAAAAAGATGAATAATTCGTATAAAAACTATATAGGTGAGTGATTGCATGGACACTTCAAACATTCGCACCATTTTATTTGATTATGACGGAACGTTACATAATTCAATGAAGATTTTTCCCAAAGCCTTTAACAAAGCGTATCAATTTTTAGTCGATAAAGGTTACGCTGAACCACATAATTATAGCCACCAAGCAATCAAACATTTTTTAGGCATTACCCCTTATGAAATGTGGAACGCGTTTGGAAATGATATACCTGATAGTATTAAAGATGAAGCGCATCACATCTTAAAAACCACCCTTTTTAGCAGTATTAAAAATAATGAAGCCGAATTATTTGATTGGACTCCAGATGTTTTAAGAACTTTAAAAGGACGTGGGTATCATTTAGGGTTTATAAGTAACTGTGAAAACTACTATATGCATGCTCATACGCAAGCCTTTAAATTGGGAAAATATTTTGATCGGATGGTGTGCAGTGAATCATACCCAGGCACGCAGGAAAAAGAAGATGTTTTAAAAAAACTTAGACCAAACCTCATTGATGATATTGTCATTGTAGGGGATAGAATGCATGATATTAAAGCTGGGAAGAAAAATAATGTATACACAATTGGGGCGTTATATGGTTACGGTAAAAACAATGAGTTAGATGATGCAGACTTGCAAATTGAAACTATTTTAGACCTTTTAGATATATTCGAAGGCCCTAAGGGGTAAAACTTCATGACTAACCAAGGAGTTTTTTAATATTATTATAATTTAAAGTCCAAAAAAACAATATTATGTTAAAATATGATAGAAAATATAGTAAAAGAGGTAGAAAAATGGCTGAAAAAAAGCGTTCTAAACAGGTTTTATCGTATTTAATCAAAACATTAAATGGGATGGCATTAGGATTATTTTCGACATTAATCATCGGCGTCATAATTGAACAAATTGGACTACTATTTGGCAACTTTGCAATATTTGGAGACACCTTCCCACAATACTTAATTACCTTAGCAAACACATTAAAAGGCTTTATGGGTATAGGAATTGGGATTGGAGTTGCTTGGTCATTAGGATTAAACGGATTAAGTTTAATTGCGGGTGGTATTGCGGGTGGCATAGGAACATCTGTATTCAGTGATCCAGTTGTCGCGTATTTAACAACGATTGCTGCAATTGAAGGGGTCCGTTTTATATTAAGGAAAAAAACACCACTCGATATCATATTAATTCCTTTAATCTCTGCATTGATTGCTTTCTTTATTGCAACATTAATAGGAGAACCAGTATCAATCTTTATGCAAGGTGTCGGCGCATATATTAAAAGTGCAACAGAATACACACCATTTTTTATGGGGATCGTGATTGCGGTCTTAATGGGAATGGCATTAACGTCTCCAATCTCATCCGCAGCGATTGCGTTTTCTATCAGTTCTGTGAGTGAAAATGTTGGCCTCGTAGGGATTGCTGGTGGCGCTGCAGTGGTTGGCGGCGCAACTCAAATGTTAGGGTTTGCGGTAATGAGTCGTAAAGACAATAACGTTGGGACGGTTATATCCATCGCGATT
>CAYZOR010000145.1:0-2545 GCA_964479895.1 uncultured Candidatus Izemoplasmatales bacterium
TTAGCCATTTTAAAGATTTTTAATTGAATGTAAACGCACACTTCTAATTAAGCATTTTCTAAATAAGGAAATAGATTCTGTATTACAAGAATATTAAAAGTGAAAACGTATTCTTTAATTTTTTACTAAATTTCCTTTTTTTAAATGGTAAACTTATTATATAAGGGGTGAGAATATGTGGAATAAAGAAAAGATTTTAAACGATGCACAAGAGAAAAATGTCAAATACATTCGGTTATGTTTTACCGATATTCATGGGACGATTAAAAATGTGGAAATTCCTTTTAATGGGTTGGAAGATGCCTTAAACAATCAAGTCATGTTTGATGGCTCTTCAATTGATGGTTTCGCACGCATAGAAGAAGCCGATATGTATTTATATCCTGATATGAATACATGGATGATTCTTACATGGGAAAACAGTATGTATGGCAATGTCGCAAGACTCATTTGTGATGTTTATAAACCTGATGGTACACCTTTTTTAGGCGACCCTAGAAACGTCTTAAAAAGAAATCTAAAAACCATGCGTCAAATGGGCTTTAAAGATTTTAAAATTGGCGTAGAACCAGAATTCTTTTTATTTAAACGAAATGGTGAAACAAGCGTCACAACCGACTTTAATGATTATGGTGGTTATTTTGATTTAGCGCCTGTTGATGGCGCTGAAGAGTGTAGACGTGATATTGTTTTAGAATTACAAAAATTGAATTTTTCAATGGAAGCGTCGCACCATGAAGTTGCGCCTTCGCAACATGAAATCAATTTTGAATTTAACGATGCCTTAGAAGCGTGTGATCAACTCCAAACCTTTAAATTGGTCGTTAGAAACATTGCGAAACGACATAACTTACACGCAACCTTTATGCCTAAACCGATAGAATCGGTGAACGGTTCAGGGATGCATACCAATTGCTCTTTAACCAACGAAGCCGGTGACAATGTGTTTTATGACCCTGATAAAAGTCATGGGCTATCTGATACGGCCCAATACTTTATCGCAGGGATTATTGAACACGCGAGAAGTTTTACCGCAATTACCAATCCAATCGTGAATTCTTATAAACGCTTAGTCCCAGGGTACGAAGCGCCGATTTATGTAGCATGGAGTGATGCAAACCGTACCGCCATGATTCGCGTGCCTTCAATTAGAGGCAAAGCAACGCGCGCTGAAATTCGTTCAACCGACCCTTCAGCCAATCCTTATTTAGCAATGAGTGCAGTCTTAGCCTCAGGGTTAGATGGCATTAAAAATCAAAGCGATCACGTCAAACCAGTCAGTCAAAACTTATACCAATTAAAACGTGATCAAAGGGAAGCCTTAGGCATTAATAACCTTCCAGAAAATTTAAAAGATGCCTTAAAAGAATTAAAGAAATCATCGCTTATGAAAGAAACTTTAGGAGAGCATGTTTTTAATAAGTTCATCCAAGCCAAACAAAGCGAATGGTCGAGTTATCGTAAAACCATCAGCGAATGGGAAATCAAACAATATCTAAAAGCGCTATAAAAAAACAAGGTCATTTTTTGACCTTGTTTTTAAAATCCGCGGGTTTGTCCTTTAAAGGGTGGTTTTTTCCCTTGGTCATATTCTTCAATGCCAGGACCTTTTAAAGTTTTTAAGCGGTAAATCCCATAGACATAGGTAAGGACTAAAATTCCTATGGTTAAAGGAAACCCAAAAACGGTACTCATTAAGGTTAACCCTCTTACATTATCAGTCGCATAGAAAAAGACTTGGAACATCGCGCGTAAGGTAAAGAAAACAAACCATAAAATACCTGTTTCAAAGTAAGCAGGGTATATATCTTTTCTAAAAAACCACTCAAGCGTCCACCCTCTTGTTAAATGAGAAAGCAATAAAGGAAGCGGTCTTTTAACAATAAGCGACACCAAAATACCAACTGAAATGAAGCCACTTCCTATAATGCCCGGTAAAAAATAATCGCCAACATTGCCCATTAAAAACGCAAACCCAGCCGCAAATCCTACCCCAATCAAGCCAAATATACTATAAGTAATATTCATGCCTTTTAATAATCTATAGACGGTTAAAAGACTGACGAATATGAGCGACAAAATCGCAGCGATGCTTAAAGTGAAAAACTGATTCATAATCACAAAGAATAAGGGCGGTAAAATGGTATCGAGTGTTTTGCCTTTTAAAACACTATTTAACTCTTCTTTAATTTCACTGAGTTTCATGGACATCACTTTTTATTGTGTATTTATCAGCGTGTTTGCCGTGAATAAATTTTAACACATCATTTTTCGATTGATAAAGCGCATAAAGTAAATAAATACTCGAAGTTAAAAACCCAAAGATCATCATGAATATGACCCACACGATTTGACGGATCAAAGTCTTTTCTCTATAGACGATCCATATAGAAAAAATAACAAATCCTACATATAAATCCACAAGCGAAACAATGCCCCATGGGTTATTAAATAATTCTCCCCCATCGTCAAAAAAGCTTCCGTTAAAAAATCCGTTGAATAAAGCAATACTCATCGCTATGGTTCCTAAGATTCCTATCATTTT
>CAYZOR010000146.1:0-2545 GCA_964479895.1 uncultured Candidatus Izemoplasmatales bacterium
CTCACTTATTAAAAGAATAGGAAGACGATTATAATGGCAAACCGCCAAAAAATCGTCTTTTTTGATAAATAATTATTGTAGTATACGGTAAGTCATGTTATAATGAGGTTATGGCATATATTGTTAAAAGAAAGAACAGAGAAGGTAGAGAATATGTCTACCTTGTCGAGTCTTTCCGAGAGAAAGGCGTAGTGAAAAATAGGACCTTAAAATCCTATGGACGATACGACCTATTGGAGAAGAATGACCCTGGCGCTTTTGAACGCTTAAGACGGGAGGCTGAGCAAGGACTGCTAGGTGGAGAGATTCCTAAACAATTGGTCGTCACTTACGACACCAATAAAGCTATTGGTATTTTTGAAAAGGCATATGGATGGAAGCTTTTCGAACCACTTTTTGACCACTTAAATATTGGAAAAGCGTTGAAAGAAACATTGTCACAAGCGAAGAAAACTGAGCATCTTATACAAACACTTAAACTACTGATCTACCAACGCATATTGAATCCAGGCAGTAAACTGTATACACTTAACACTCAAGAATCATTATTTGGAGAATGGTCGCTTAAAGACAATACGGTATATCGAGCATTAGAAGTTTTTTCAAAAGCGAAAGAAGCCATTCAACTTGAAGCGCACAAAAGGATTACGGAATCCACAAACCGTACAGGTTCATTGGTATTTTATGATGTGACAAACTATTACTTTGACATTGATTTTGATGATTCAGATCGTTTAAATACAGCAACACAAGAAACGGAACAGGGATTAAGAAAAAAAGGGCCTTGTAAAGCCCAAAGTGGCAATCCAATTGTACAACTAGGATTGTTTATGGATACAAATGGAATTCCAATAAGTTATCAACTTTTCAGAGGGAATTTTACTGATGTGAAAACGTATTTACCAGCCATTGAACACGTTAAGAAACAATTTGGTTTAAATCGAATCATCGTTGTCGCAGATAAAGCGATGAACAGTAAAGACAATGTTTCAAAAACGCAAGCCAACCAAGATGGGTGGTTGTTTTCACAAAAGCATCGCGGCAAACGTGGGGCGCCTAAAGATGTCCAAGCGTTTATTTTAGAACAAAGCGGTTGGTTATACAATCAATCGGAAACTTTCGCTTGCAAATCCACTATTCGAACTCGTATATTAAACAATAAACAAAGTGTTCAAGAAAAAGTGCTTGTGACGTGGAATAAAAAATACGCTGAGCGTGAAAAGAAGCGTCGTGATGGTGCGCTTGATTATGCCAGTAAGCTAACCAATGCCGAACTGTTTAGACAAACTGCTAAGAAGGGCGGAAAGAAATACTTAGAACTTTCCTACTTAGATAAAGACTCTGGGGAGATTAAACCCTTTAGTCCTTTAATCAAATTGGATCAAGAACAAGTCGAGTTTGACGAACAATTCGATGGGGTGAATGTCTTGGTCACTAGTGAACTTGACATGACTAATGAACAAATGATTGCAAGTTATGGCCAACTTCACATCATTGAAGATTGTTTTAGGGTGACGAAGACTGAGTTACATACTAGACCCGTTTATGTTCGTCTAGAAGAACATATTGAAGCCCATTTCTTAACCTGCTTTCTTGCTTTGGTAATGATTAGGTTGCTTCAACACAAAACAGATTGGATGTTTAGTGCTGAAAGGCTTATTAAAGCAATTAATAGTGCTAAAGCAACGCCCTTAACCACTGGGTTTTATCAAGTGCAAGCAAGTGATGATTTTGTAAGTTTACTTAAAGTATTAGGCATAGATTGGGGCAAAGCAATCGTTAAGTATGAAGACTTAAATAACTTTGGAAATGGTTGGTATACTACAAAATAGTTAATACAAAAAGGCACTTTTAATGGCTAAACTAAGACCATTATGTGCCTTTTATAGTTTTTTAAGTGAGAAACTCGGGATTGTATTAAGTTGTAAACTTTTCTCTTATTCAAGTGCTAACTATAAAACTCGGGTTATAACATTGGTCACAAATAAAAAACGATACAAATTGATAGTCAATTAAATGGTTCAAAATATGGGAACGATCTATTTAAATCTTGCTTTTAACGCCTTTTCCGTTAAAGCAATTGGGAATACCATACAAACAACTTGAATCAAAGTAACCCCTAAACTAAGATAAGCAATACCATCAACATCAAGATTGAATGCACTACCCATAAAAACGATTGTTAAAAACATGATTACAATCCCTATTTTAAACCATAATTTACCGATAAACTGATGGGCAAACACCCAGGTATTTTCATTTTGCATTGAACGATTTGTTCGATAACCCCAATAGCGGTTAATCGTTTTAGGCGGCTTTTTAGAGAAATAGTAACCAATTAAAACCATACTCAATGGCACAACTAAACTCACGATGACCATGAACAACCAAAACCAATTCAAGTATATCCACCTCACTTCTTTTATTACCTTAGCCTTTGTATCAAACGGGGTTAATGACCTAAAAAATTAGTCACCTAAACTTGGTTTCATATTTATCACCATAGTATAATTTTGCCTTTTGTGTTATTTCATGAACATAATCT
>CAYZOR010000147.1:0-2521 GCA_964479895.1 uncultured Candidatus Izemoplasmatales bacterium
AAAAAAACTGCGCAAAATTGCGCAGTTTCAAAATTTTAATGAAAGTTAGTCTGTTTTCACTGGTAAAATTAATTGAAGCATATCTTCATCATATTCGCCGTCTAAAATGAATGGACGAATTTCACCCGTAAATTTAACGGTGACTTCTGATGAGTTAAAAACTTTTAAAGCTTCAAGGATGTATTTTGAGCTGAAAGCAATTTTTAACGGAGACCCTTGAATCTCATCGACTGGATGAACTTCTTCTAACACACGACCGATTTCAGGTGAATTAGAAGAAATTTCAACGACATCATCTTGTCGAACATTTAATTTTACAATCGCGTTTTGACCATCGCGACTTGAAAGCAGTGACGCTCTTTCAATGGCAGTGATAAGTTGTTCTTTGTTGAATTTAATTTGAATTGGAAACTCAGAAGGAATTAATTTAGAGGTTTCTGGGAAGTTCCCTTCAAGCAATCTCGAATGGAACATGACATTCTCGTATTTGAATAATACTTTATTTTGATCAAAGTGCACTTCAACGTCTGAAGTGTTGTTTTCTAAAATTTTCATCAGTTCTTCTAAAGACTTCCCTGGAATAATAATATTTAATGCTTCATAACTATCTTCTAAGCCAATCGTTTTTTGACTTAACCTATATGAATCGGTCGCAACCCCGGTTAAGGCGTTATCTTTAATGGTAAAGTTAACCCCGGTTAAAATAGGACGGTTTTCAATGGTAGATGTTGCGAACGCTGTTTGACGGATAATCGTTTTTAACGTTCTTACATTCACTTTAATAAAGTCATCTTTTTCTTTAAACGATAACTCAGGGTAATCTTCTAGGTCTAACATGTTTAAAGTAATATCAGAATGATCAGCTTCAATACGGATTAAATTATCCTCAACCGCTGATAAGCTAACAAGTTGTCCATCTAATTTTCTAACAATTTCAATGAAGTATTTTCCTGGAATTAACACAGACCCTGTTTCTTCTACTTCTAAACTATTATCTTCTATTACAACTTTAATTGAAATATCAGAATTACTAGTCGTTAATAATAAGCGATCTTTTTCAACATCAATTTTAACCCCTTGCAAAGCAGGGTTTGGTGTTTTTGTTGAAAGTGCCTTTTGAGCAATTAAAAGATTATACAGTAATTTGTCTTTGCTTATTTCAAAACGCATTGGCTTCACCTCTAAATAATTAATTTGTATTTAAGTTATTATTGTTATGGTGTGTGGAATTGTTGAAAACATTTCCTAACATTATAATTATACCATATTTCAAGCGGCTTTTGTGTTTAAAATGATTAGTTTTCTCCACATTTTTGCTTAAGTTTTTCAACGTCAACTTTAACATTTGAATCAATTTGAATTTCGTTGTTTATTTTTTCAACAGAATGCATCACAGTAGAGTGGTCTCGACCGCTAAAATAAGAGCCTATTTTTTTAAATGGTAGGTCAAAATTGTCTTTAATTAAATACATCGCAATTTGTCGAGGATAAAGATAAATTCGCTTTCTTTTTTTACTTATTAAATCATTGGTTGTGATATTATAATATTCACTCACAACGCTCAATAGATTTTGAATCTTATCTTTAAAATATTCTTTGTTATTTTTCTTTGGTTTAATGAGGTTTTCAAGTGCGGTTTCTGCATTTTTGATGGTGAAGTCATAATCAAAGGCCGTGCAATAGAATAATACGCGTTTTAGCGCGCCTTCTAATTCTCTTACGTTGTTATCAAACACCGATGCGATAAATTCCATGACTTTCTCAGGCATCAAATCAGTATCAGATGTCTCAGCCATGAGTTTCTTTTCAAGGATTTTAATACGGTGTTCTAAATCAGGCCTGTTTATATCAACAGTTACCCCCCAAGCAAAGCGGGAAGTTAAGCGCGACATAATATCTTTAAGATCAGATGCTTTACGATCAGATGTGATAACGATTTGTTTTTGTTGGTTATGAAGTTGTTCAAACAGTTTAAAGAATTCTTCTTGGGATTTTTCTTTTTTTGCTAAAAATTGAATATCATCGACTAAAAGAACATCTACATCACGGTACATATTATTAAATTCATTGAATTTCTTTTTAGAAGCATATTTAACATAATCTTCAACAAACTGATCAGCCTTAACATAAAGAACTTTTGTGTTAATGTCTCCTTCAAGAATATAATTTCCTACACACTGCATTAAGTGGGTTTTACCAAGTCCAACATCTCCAAATATATAAAGCGGGTTGGCGACAATACCAGGTTGGTCTGCCACTTTAATGGCAGATGTATACGCTAAACGGTTAGAGTTCCCAACGACAAAGTTATTAAAGGTATATGAAGGATTTAAGTTCGTGTTAAAATAACGCTCAGGTTGGTCGATTTGACCATCCGGAGCATTGATTTCATATGATTTTTCGTTTGCAAGCTGTTGTTCTGCTTTTTCACGAGTAATCAAACGGTATTCGTGTTTTTCATCCACATGTTTTTCGAGTTCTCGGTTCATTCGTTTGAGATAAAGCATCTCAATACGTTTTT
>CAYZOR010000148.1:0-2491 GCA_964479895.1 uncultured Candidatus Izemoplasmatales bacterium
CCAAAACAGCCTCTATTCGCAATTAAGCTAAATTTGACTTCGCTTAATGCCGGAATAGCTTCTTGATACACTGGGTGGGGCTTTCTTGTGAAGGGAAGGTCATAAACATCATCTAAGGCATTTTGACTTAAAGGAAGCGACGCTGGGTTTTGAACAATGTAATGTCTTTTGTATGATTCAATCAAAGGTTTTGCGCTCAAAGCATCGCTGTTTTGATGTTGAATTTTAAAACTTTGATTATAGGCTTCTTTGTCGTCTAATAAATCATCGTAAGAAGGTAGATGAATACCGTCGCTTGGCAAATACGCTTCATCTTTTGTTTTCCAAACTGTCCCTCGAATAAAGATTATGTCTTTTACATCAAGCCCGCTATTTAAACTATCCGCAACTTCAATCATGGATTCTTCAGCCATCCCATAAATTAATAAATCAGCTCCAGAATCGAGTAAAACAGATTTTCTAAGCGCATCAATCCAATAATCATAATGCGCAAGTCTTCTCAAAGACGCTTCGATGCCACCAATAATTAAAGGGATATCGCCAAATAACTGTTTCACCTTTTTACTATAGCGAATGGTTGCGCGATCGGGTCTTAAATGATTCGCGCCTCCTGGAGTGTAGGCATCTTTTGATCGTCTTTTTTTATTGACAGTGTAATGATTCACCATTGAATCAATATTTCCTGCCGTAACTAAAAACGCTAATCTAGGCGTCCCTAACTTTAAAAAATCATCATCATTTTTCATATCGGGTTGTGCAATGATGCCTACTTTATATCCAAACCGCTCTAATGTTCTTGCGATTAACGCTGCGCCAAAAGAAGGATGATCAACGTAGGCATCCCCTGTAATTAAAATAAAATCCGCTTGTTTAAATCCTTGGTCTGCCATTTCTTTTTTAGACATAGGAATCCAATTTTGATTCATAAATATCACCGCAGTCATTATATCACATAGGGGTTAAAAGACCATTATATATTTCATGAAAAAAAGCAGCCATTGGCTGCTCAAAGTTTATTTATAGTTTACAGTATAACTCATGTCTGCAACGTGTGAAATGGTTTGATAGACACTACAGTAGCGAGTGGCCATTTCAAATGACTTTTCGACTTTCGTTTTATCTTCTTCATCAACACCACTGATGGTGACATTCACATCAACCGTTTTAAGGGTTGTAGGAACTTCTTCGCGTTTAACCCCTTTAATATCATAGTTAATGCCGTGGACTTTTAGTTTCTTTTTATCTAAGACACTTTGGAAGGTATGATTTAAGCATGCCCCAAGTCCCCCTAAAAACATGTCATAAGCAGCAAGCGCGCCTTCTGAAGGGCCGACTTGTGAAGAACCATGGTGTCCTGTTATAATTCCGTGCATTTGATTATCAAAAACCATTTTAATTTCGTTAGCCATTGTTAGCCTCCTTGTTTTTATTTACGTTATATCTTTCAATGGACTCATCAATTAATTCTTCCGCATGTTCAACATCGTGAAATTCGTTAACTTCAACTTTTTTGTTTTGTTGTAAGTCTTTGTAGGTACGGAAAAAGTGCTTGATTTCTCTTAACATATGTTCTTGGATGTCACTTAATTGATGGATATGAGAAAATCTTGGGTCATTTTCCATAACCGCAATGATTTTATGGTCTTTTTCATCGTTATCAATCATATCAAGTGAACCGATGACTCTCGCATCGACAATACATCCTGGAAACGTCTTCGTTGATGCTAAAACCAAAATATCTAACGGATCGTTATCTTCCGCTAACGTATCTTCGATATAGCCATACTCTGCAGGGTAAGTCATTTGTGAATAAAGCACTCTATCTAGTTTTATACGATTGCGTGCTTTATCAATTTCGTATTTGTTTTTAGTCCCCATAGGGATTTCAATAACGGCTTCTATAACTCTGTTCATTCAATCACCTCACGACAATTATATAAGAATTGGTTTGCTTATGCAATCACTCTACACCATCAAAGCGTTTTTCTCATCATACGATGCTCAATGTCAGCATCCAAAAATATGTCGCCATACGCTTCATAGCCTAAGGATTCATAAAATGGAATAATATAGGTTTGTGCGCCTAATTCTAATGTTTTAATGCCTTGTTTTTTTGCATAATCTTCTAATGCACGCATTAAAATAGACCCCGCCTTTTTATGACGATGTTCCTTTAAAACCGCTACTCTACCGACTTTGTTTTTGTATAACCGTGCCGCGCCAATGGCTTTTGATCCATCATATAAATTAAATAATGTCGCCTCATAATCCCACGTATCTAACTCTTCGGTCCAATCAATTGCCTGTTCAACAATAAAAACATCGCCTCTAACCATATAATGTTCAACAAATGCTTTTTGATCGTTCGCAATAACTACTTTCACAATAAACCCTCCAAATATGCCTTATTATAGGGCAAAACTTTTGTCACATTATACATGAAAAGATTTAAAAAATAAATGTTTTGTGGTAAAATATATTCAATGAAAAA
>CAYZOR010000149.1:0-2483 GCA_964479895.1 uncultured Candidatus Izemoplasmatales bacterium
GTGGCAACTGGCTAACTCAAGTGAGTCCCTGTAGTTTTCCGTCCTAAGATCACTCTTAGTTTGGCTTTTACACAAATTATGGTTTTAAAAAAACCAGCTACCTTAATGGCAACTGGCTAACTCAAGTGAGTCCCTATAGTTTTCCGTCCTAGAATCGCTTCTAGTTTGGCTTGGGCATTTCGTTTTTTTATTAAGTAATTAATTTATACCATTAATAATTTATTCTGTCAACAATAAAACACTCAAATCGTAAAAAAACAGTTTAAACGCTTCATTAAAGCTTAAACTGTTTTAATATCTTCAATGGTTTTAACTTGAGTAAAAAAGTATAAGTGTTTAGTTATCACTAAAATTATGATGAGGATTCTGATTGGCAAATAAGAAATCGTTATAAAAGGGATCAGTAACATGGTATCGACAAGGATCATTAACTTAATTTTGCCTTTTATGGTCATACTTCTAGTTTCAGCGTAGTTCTTTAAATACTTTTTATAAAGCCAAGTCCTTGTAAACCACTTATGAAACTTTGGTGACCCTTTTGAGTAAAAATAGGCGGTTAAGAGTAACATTGGTGTCGTTGGTAAAAGCGGTAATATAATCCCTATAATGCCTAGGATCATGAAAAATGTCCCCAAGGTAATGAATAATGGCTTACGCATCATCCAATAAACGCTTTTCGCCTTCTAAATTTTTAATGTCTGTAATGTTTTGTGTCATTTCTAATGTGCCTAAGTATTCACCTTGGTTGTCTCTTACCGCAAAATATCTAATATGGATAAATTGTCCGCGCATTTGAATCCAAAAAGATTCACTATCTTTTGCGCCTGATTTAAATGCGTCAACAATTCTTTCTACGGTATCAACGCTGCTTGGTGGGTGGCACATATTCACATGTCTACCTAATATCGTATGGGGACGTTCAAAGATCCGTTCTTTTCCTTGTGAGAAATAACGCACATGGCCGTCTTTATCGACAAACGTCATATCAAGAGGGAGGGCGTTTAACATTGCGTTTATTTCTTTTGGAAATAAACTGCCTGCATCAAATGGAACTTTTTTATCGTCTTTAATGGTCTTATCATCCTCTATAGCCTCGCTGGTAGGTTTTTCAGGATCAAAACGTGCACTGGGTGGATTTAAGAAAAACCCTAATTCATCGCTTGCTTCATCGATTTTGATGAAATTATATAAATTCAATTGTTCACTTAACAAAGGAATTAAAATATTATTTTCTTTAAAAACCATTTCTTCTACTTGGTGAATCATGATTTCAACATCGGCTTTCACATCAGCGACTTCCATGTTGGGTTGATTTAATGTGTCTTTTAAGGCATCAATTTTTTCGCGGATTTCATCATCGACCCCCCACATTACTTGAGGCGGGGCTGTAATGCCTTTTTTCTCTAAGTAAGGAAAGAATAACTGTTCTTTTCTGGTGTAGTGTTTTTTAATCTCATTTAAACGGTCTAACCCCACACGCAACATTAAAATGGCATGATGCCCGTATTGTTCTAAATAAGGTTTTAATTCTTTTTTAATTAAATCCATAATCCAAGTATTTTCTGTTTTTAAAACATTTAATGGGTGCCCTGGTTCTTCTGAGAAATCCTTAGCATGCAAGGTTTCTACACTGCTTCCCATTACGTTCGCATGGACATCGCATAATTTTTGAATGTCTTCGATGCTTACATTGTCTTCTTCGACTAAGGCTTGTTCAATTTGAGAAATTTCTTCTGTAGAGACACTTCCAAATTGTTCTTTGAAAGCTTTTTTTATGGTTTCTATATCTTTTTTATTATCATGTAAATCTTTAATGAGTTGTTTAAGGGCTTCTTTTCTTTTTAATGATTGATTGTTTATGAGTTCACTCATGGTATCACGCCTCCATCGTTAGTATATAAAAGAGGCCTGTTTTTTAAAAAAGAAACGGCCTCTTTTATAATATATGATTTAAAGGGGACAAATTGGAGTTTGGAAACTAATCAATTTTGGGTTCAACCACTAAAAAGCCATATTTATTGGCAACGTCTTGTAAGGTTTCTAAGGGAATGCGTTTAATTTTGATGCCATGTTTTAATGGGGTGAACCGCCCAACCGTATTTAATATGTTTTTATTCATGACTTTTTTTAGTCCTATTTCATTCATCACTTTTTTAAACGCGGGATGTTCTTCAACAATACTTTTAACGGTATCATTGATGTTGATCGTTATCATGATTTGGTTTCCAAATGATTGATTAACCACTGTTTCATACGCGCTTCACTACTCAATCCATTACTTTCTTTAAGTTTTGTGATGAAATGCGATAACGTTGATAATATGTTTAAGTGATTTGTCTCATCTTTTGCGCCAAAAACAAACATATGGTGTATGGACTTGCCAAAGAACTGAACACTTTTTTCGCTATACAAATAAGCGATGAAAGGGTCTTTAATATATTCATATCTTTGTGCATGTAAAACAAGCGTGTCATCAGTGATTG
>CAYZOR010000150.1:0-2441 GCA_964479895.1 uncultured Candidatus Izemoplasmatales bacterium
ATCGTCTCTAAATCTCCACTCGGCCAAGACAACATCGAAAGTGCTTCTTTATTTGCGGTTGGCAAACGCGCTGCTGAACCCATAACGGTTTCTAATTCTCTTGCATACTCAACTTGTACTTCTGTTGAAGTCCACCACTTTAAAAACTCCCATGCTTCTTCGGGATGGTCTGTATCTTCAAGAATGACTGAAGCGAACGGTACATTCGATTGAGCAACGTTATTATTGGGATCATTTAAGCCTGGTATGGGTTGAATTCCCCATTTACCCGTTATCTCTGGGGCGAATACTACCAATGTGTTATAAAGTGCATATTCAGCAACACCCATAGCGATTTCACCACTTCTAAAGCGATTCACAAAATTCGCTTGCGTTGGCAATCCGTAATTTGTATAAAATGAAGTAAACATACTAAAAGCCTCATTAGACGCTTGAGAATTTAAAGCAGTCTTTATTCTTTCTTCATTGTAATATTCTCCGCCGTGTTGAAACAAAAGAGAACCAAAGAAACCAGTATTCACGAGATTTTGATTAATGTTTTGGGTTTGTTGTCTTTGTTCAACACGTTGTGTAAGCATCAAAGACCCTGACTCCATAAAGAAATCCAGATTATTCATGTTAAGTATTGACATAACATCTAACGCTTCATCCCAAGTATTGGGAACCTCTAAATCTAATTGTTCTAAAATATCTGTCCTATAAAAAAGTACTGGAAAGACATGTTGTTCAGGCAACGCATAAAATCCGCCTTCAAACTCAAAAGGTGTCATAGCACTTGCATAAAAACGGTCAGATATCTCATCAAAATCATCAAATTGAGTTAAATCTAAGGAAGCATTTCGGTAGGCAAAATCAATCGGTTGTCCTTCTTGAACCATTAACGCTACATCTGGCCCTTCACCAGCCACAACCGCTCTTAATAAAACATCAGGTTGAACGAGTTCTAAATTAACATTAATATTTTCATCAAAACTATCATCAATCACCCGGCGTAATATTTGCGCTTGGTCACGCCCTCCTGCGACCCAAACACGTATGGTGGTTTCGCCATCGCCACTCCCAGCGAAGGCATCCCCACTATCAAAGAAAGAAAAGAAAAATCTTCTTGATTCATGAAACATTGCCTCTAAAACGTTGTCTTTTCCTCTTTCGAGTTCTATATCTGGATCAAAAAAGGTGAAATGGTCAAGCGTTAGCGGCTGTTCTTGTTGATTTGTAATCCACGTTCCTAAAGCAGAAATATTGCTTTCAAAACTAGCGAGTTCTCTTACAATCAACTCAGGCTCATTTAAGAAACGCTCTATTTGCATCGTTAAATTTGTTAATATAGCCGTTTGATTTCTACTACCATCAGAAATCTCACTATAGGAGTTAACCACATTAACTAATCGAGCATATTCTTTTTCTAATGTATCCACCAAATGCGGAACATTTTGCTCAATTTGATAGTCTCTAAAGCGTTGCGGGGTTACTCCTGTATACATAATGGTATCTAAGTACAGTTGATTTAAGCCATTCATTGAAGCGGTTACTTGATCAATCATTTCTCCTACATTGTGTAAACTCACATCAAATTGAATGATATTTGTTCCTTCTTCTAAATAAAACAAATACGGTTCTTCTTCACTGCCAATAATATAATTATTAAACGTAGAAGAATACGTAAATGGGATTCCTTTTGCTTCTTCAAAAGGGACTTCTCCATTAATCTGCATATGTCTAGAAACAAAAGCGCCTTGTTTCACATCTTGTTTCATACGAAAATTTAATGCGTATAAACCACTTTGTGGAGCTTCTACTTCATAAGAAACCCAATAACCAGGAAGCCTCCATGAATAAACCCCCATGACATTAAGCACTGTTTCGCGACCACTGTATCTTGGATAGGTTAAATAACTCGAAGTATCAGGCAAAGGAATCATCGTTGGAGAGTTTTTTTCAAACATATGTTCAGCTTCAACACGAATCGATGCGCCTTCAACAATTTCATGACCTTCATCACGCCAATTTTGTAACGCTTGTGAATAAGAAGGAATAGGTTCTTGGCTAGAAAGCTCTAAAGACTTGATTTTTAACGGTTCACGTATTGACTCAAAAGACAGGGTATGTTCCCCTTCTTCAAAATAAAAAACATAAGGCTCTGTAACGAATCGGTCAACATCCATTAAATATCTCTCAATTAACTGTGGTTTTTCGGTTTGCCTTGGTCTAATTTGGTCACCGACTGCATTGGTTAGAATCTCAGAATCATCTTCCCATATCCGGTCAAACTTCATAAATTGGGCTTCATCAAAAGGAATTTCTCCATTAATTCTTAAAATTCTTTCTGCTGTTGCTGATTTTCCGATAATACCATATTCACTTTCATCCACGACTTGTTCATAACCAATGTGAATATGGTATTTTCCAGGAGTATTAACGTTAAATCGCCATCCTATTTT
>CAYZOR010000151.1:0-2428 GCA_964479895.1 uncultured Candidatus Izemoplasmatales bacterium
AAAAAGAGGCCTAAGCCTCTTTTGTTATGCTTTTAATTTGTTTACTGAAATTTCTATAATAAACACAATAATGATGATTATAATGGTCCAAGCAAATACGGTATCGTATTCGAAATTGATGCGTCCCACGTTTAAACTTCTCCCGATACTATTTTGCGTTTGAGCTATGAACTCCGCCATTACTAAGACTTTGAATCCTAGCCCTATACTTTGTAAAATGCCTGTTTTAATGTAGGGGTAGGCAAGTGGGATATAAAAATAAATAAAATTTAGTAGAATCAAACTTGGCTCTAATCTTAATGCATCTTTAAGCGGTTTATCAATATTAATAATCCCTTCTTTGGTAGCTTCATAAATGATAGGGAACAGCACTAAAAATCCAATCACAAAGATCGCTGTTTCACTGGCGAATAATATCAAGATAATCGCGATTAATGATGCGACAGGAAGACTTCTTAACCCTGAAACATAAGGCGTTAAAAACATTCTAATGTTTTGATTTAATCCGCCTAAAAATCCAAAAATAATCCCACTTATTAACGCAATACTTATGCTGATGAACAATCTGAGAATTGATGATACAATAATTTGGTAAGTTGAGAATGTAGTTAGTAAATCAATCACGCTATTAAAGACATTCACTGGATTAGGAAAAATAAAGGGATTTGCGATATGCCACGCTGCGATTTGCCATATGACAATCAAACTAAACAAGCTTAACACATAAAAAACTAATTTTTTCATTAATCTAAATTATAGTAAAATGCATCATCAGGTAAAGCGCCACCGATCAATGCGGGATTAATCGATAAAATTTCTGTAAAATAAAGTTCAACCGCTTCTTTAGTTTCATTGATAGAGGTATAACGTATATGGCTGTTTGGGATTGCGTTTTCAATTACGGGATTGGGGAATGGAAAATCCAAGGCTTCTGCACGTTCTAAAGTTTTTGGTATATCGTTATTGACGAGATCAATACTTTCTTTTAACGATTCAAGATAATGATCTATTGAATCACTGTCAGCATCAGTATGAACAAACACGCCTGCTTGGGGGTAGCCATCTTGTTCAAAATGTGTTTGCCAAATCGATTGTATATCTATAGAGTATAGCGAATCTAGTTGCATGTTTAATGCACTTTTAGCAGGCTCCGCCATTAAAGCGATTGCATCTTCATCAGCTTGTATTTTTGCACTGGCAACATCAACACTATCCACATAAGTGATTGATGGGGCTTCATTGAAATCTGTTAAAGACAATAAAATATCTAAAGTAATTGCAGGAACCGAATTTTCACCAAAAACAATAATGGTTTCTCCATCTAAATCTTCTAGTGAATCTATAGATTGTTGTGAAACAATATGTAAGTTACCAAATGTTATCGGCAATGCCAGTTGATAAGGCGCATCTGCATTTTGATACAGGACTGACCCTAAATTGATTGGCGCGATGATGACATCATAACTCGCATTAACAAATGCACTTCTTAGTGGGTCTGCGCCAAACACTAAATCAACATCCAATAAAAAATCATCATTTTTTGAGGCTTCATATTGTGTGTGAATCTGAGCTATTGATGGTGCCCCATTTGGTACAACCACCTCTAATTTTTCATAATCGTCTGAATTGCACCCTACCATGATTAACAGGGTTAAAACACTTAAACTTAATAACATAATTTTTTTCATTATTATCACCCTTTCAATTCTATGATACAATTAAATTATAAGTTTATATGTAACAAATGTTACGGAGTGATAATGATGCTTAATAAATTATTAAAACAAATCCCTTTAAGTATTCCTTGTGTTTATGAAAAAGATAATGCCATATATTTAGAAGGAGATTATTGCGATAAGATTGGTGTGATTCTAAGTGGTACAGTTGAACTCGTTCATTACTCCAATTCAGGAAACAGCAATGTATTATCTACTTTAAAAAAAGGTGAGACGTTTGGCGATGTTATGATTTTTTCTGACTATCCTTATTATATAGGCGCGCTTATCGCAAAAGAAAAAACCAAGGTTGCTTACCTAACGAAAGATGTCCTCACAGATGCTTTGAACGACAAAACCTTCCAAACCAAATTTATTCAAAACCTTTCTAATAAAGCATTCAATTTTAATAAACAAGTAAAATTACTTAAGCAACCATTATTAAAAGATAAAGTTTTATTTTATTTAGAAACAAAATCACAAGAACATAAACAACAAAAAGTATACATCAATTCAATAACCACCCTAGCAAATGACTTCAATGTCCAAAGGCCATCATTATCTAGGGTTATGAAATCACTGCTTGATTCTAATATTATAAAAAGAAATGGAAAATGGTATTGGTTAGATTCATAATGCTTATATTTATAAAAAACAACCAAAAGATTATAAATTGTGCACCCTAAAATCAAAGTATTGGGTTGTTAGAATTG
>CAYZOR010000152.1:0-2415 GCA_964479895.1 uncultured Candidatus Izemoplasmatales bacterium
CTTTCGACGTAGTTGAAGGACAAAAAGGCCCACAAGCCGAAAACATCGAAAAAGCATAAAGATGTTTGATAAAGCCAACCCATTGGGTTGGCTTTTTTAATGCTTTAAAAAGTATCATTCACAAAGGATTTTTGGTATAATTTTTATGGGTGATTTTAAATGGATATCTTATTAAAAGACTTAAACGAAGCACAACAAAAAGCGGTCAGTCAAGTAGAAGGCCCTGTGATGGCAATTGCAGGGGCTGGAAGTGGTAAGACCAATGTTTTAACAAAACGTATTGCTTTTTTAATAAATAGTGTAGGCGTTCCTAAAGATCAAATTTTAGCGATAACTTTTACGAATAAAGCCGCTAAGGAAATGAAAGTAAGAATTGCTAAATTATTAGACGAGCGAACGCAATCGATGTGGATCTCTACATTTCATTCCATGTGTGCGCGTATATTAAGAGATCATATTGAATATTTAGGGTATGATAAACGATTTCAAATTATTGATGACGATGATACGGTCCAAATGATTAAATCAATTCAAAAGGAAAAAGGCATAGATACCAAAACGTTTGATCCTAGAAAAATGAAAGCTCACGTGATGAACTTGAAAAGTGAAGCCGTGTCACTCAGTCACTATAAAGAACCATTGAGTGGCTATTTAAGTATTATTTTTCCTGAATATGTGAAACGAATGAAAGCCAATAATTTAGTTGATTTTGAAGATTTAATTATGCTTTCAATCAAACTCTTTAAACAAGAACCCCATCTTTTAAAGCACTATCAAAAATTATTTCAATATATATTAGTTGATGAGTTTCAAGATACTAACAATGCACAGTATGAACTTGTCCGTCTTTTAGGAAGTGCCCATCAAAATGTTTTTATTGTTGGGGATGAAGATCAATCAATTTACGCGTTTAGAGGCGCGAATATTGAAAATATTCGTAGGTTTAAAAGTGATTTTAACGATCCTAACATCATTTTACTCGAAGAAAACTACCGATCAACCAATACGATTTTAAATGCCGCCAATGATGTGATCAAAGGCAATAAAAATAGAATTGAAAAAACGCTATTTTCTAATCGTGGGGAAGGCGATAAAATAACCCTTTATAAAGGGTATGACCAACGCGATGAAGTGGAATATGTGGCTCAAACCATCGCGGATTTAAACCATTCTGGTATTCCGTATGATGAAATTGCGGTTTTATACCGTACCAATGCGTTATCAAGGATGTTTGAAGAAGTCTTCATGCAAAAAAAATTGCCTTATAAAATCATTGGAAATACCTCTTTTTTCAAACGTAAAGAAATTAAAGATATGGTGGCTTATTTAAGGCTGCTTGTGAACCCACATGATAATTACAGTTTCGAAAGAGTCGTCAATGAACCCAAAAGAGGGATTGGGGCTAAGACGATGGAGCGCTTATTAAATTTTTCAAGAGACTATAACCTTTCGTATTATGAAGCAATTGATGATAAACAAAACCCACTAGGCCCTTCTCCTTTGAAAAAATTAAAAACATTCAAGCAAATGCTTTCACAGATGATTCAAACGCTTAAAACAGCGTCTTTTAACAATTTAATCGATGATTTATTAAATTCAAGTGGCTATAAAGACATGTTAAAACAAGATGATAAAGGCGATGTGCGTTTTGAAAACATACTTGAGCTTAAAACCATGCTTAAAGAAAGCGAAGATGTCTATCAATCGGATGATAAACTCACGTTACTAACTTATGTGTTAGAAGATATTGCGTTAAAATCACAAGACGATGAATTCCAAGACGACCACGCTGTAACCTTAATGACGCTTCATTCTGCAAAAGGCTTAGAGTTCAATGCTGTATTTATTGTAGGCGCTGAACAAGGCCTTTTCCCGCTCCATAGAAGCATGAGTGATCCCAAAGAGATTGAAGAAGAAAGACGCTTGATGTATGTTGGGATTACACGCGCTAAAGAAAAATTATTTTTAACGAACGCAAAAAGCCGTCAACATTACGGAGAAATCGTTTCAAACCCTGATTCTATGTTCATCAAACAGATTAGTGAAGCGTATTTAACCTATGAAGGCTTAGCCAAAATCGCCAGACAAAACGATGCGAGATATCGGTCTGATTTAAAACAAACCAAAGCCTATAAAGCGAAAAGAAAATCTTTAGAAAGCAAAACAAAAAACGATATTGGAAAAGGCGATAAAATCATTCATAAAGTATTTGGTAGCGGGGTTGTGATCAGTGTAACGAATGATCAATGCAAAATAGCATTTTCAAAAGACCATGGCATCAAAACCTTAATGAAAGATCATCCCGCAATTAAGAAAGTGAAAAGGTGATTCGATGGATGTTAAAGACAAAATAGAATCCTTAAGAAAAACAATTGAAAGTCATGATTATGCTTATCATGTGCTTGATGATCCTAA
>CAYZOR010000153.1:0-2396 GCA_964479895.1 uncultured Candidatus Izemoplasmatales bacterium
CACGTGTTAGTAAAGTTCTATAGGTGTTTCGGATGATTTCATCGACTTTTTGCTTAGTATCTTCTGGGTTTTCTCGCATCCCTTTTTTCCAGCCTTTAACGGATTGATCTGTTTTAGCACGTTTTGAAACATCAGTAATGACTTCACCATTTTCATATCGTAAGTCATCACCAATGATGACACCTATATAATCAAGTTCAAGGCCTTGAGCAGTGTGAATACATCCTATTTCATTGACACTGTGTTCTTTAATTAACCATTGTTGACCATCACTGCCTAAGTTCCAACTCATGTAAAAATCATGTTCAGGAATTTGTATATCATGATAATTCGTATCATCACGTTTTTCTTTTAACCAATTCCAGCAATACCCCGCCAAAAGACGTGATTTATTGCGTAATTTATTTTTTTCAAAGACTAAGTCTTTAACTGCATGTGGAGAATCCAATACTCTAAAGTCAAAATCGTTGGTATCTAACATTGGATTGGCTGTTTCTCTAATACCTAATAGGTTATCCAACCAAGCTAAGTAACCATCACTACCATTGCATCTAAATTGTGAAACGAGTTCTAGTTCATAAACATTCGCATTGTGATAATTAGCCCACTGTCTAATTTCATCAACTGTTCCTTTGTCTTTCATCGTGACTCTTTGGGCTTCATCAATAAAGTAAATTGATAATTACACAGCACTAATCAATTCTTTCATTTGATTTTCACCTAGGTTAGATAGGAACCCAGATTTCTCATTTAATCGATGCGCTTCATCAATAACTAGTGTTGTGTATTCATTTACTTCAGCGTTCACATAAGCTCCTGACCCTGAAAACAAATTATCAATTTGTGTCTTTTTAAAGTCCCCTTTTAATAGCGCTGAATATACCTCGCGGGGTGCTGAGTTTCTCGTGACATAACGTGAATTAACTTCTTGTTCAATCAATCTTGCTAAAAGATTGATTGCAATCACACTTTTTCCTGTCCCCGGTCCCCCTTTGACAATCACAACATCTTTGTCTTGAATATCATTTAAATGTTTTTGATTGGCTTTTAAGGCAAGATGATAGAGTTCTTCAAAAACAGTTTTTTGTTCATCAATCATATTGAATTCTTTATTGCCTTTTAACATAGACCCTACAGAATCTGCTAAACTTTTAGAAGGTTTAATCTTACCTTGTTCAATACGGTATAAGATATTACGGTCATCACCATATTTTATAAATTTACGGATGAACGTTTCGAGTTTTTCAATATCACGTTCCATAAATATTGGTGCTTGTTCAATATGATACTGATAATGTTGATCCGTTATAGGATCATTTATAATTGGCCGATAGTTATGTAAAAATGCAGTTGGATATAATTGAATGTTTTCTTCTTGTACAGTTTGGTTAAAGTCCCTAATTAAACTTGCATATGTCCACGCTTGATACGAGGGATGAGTGACTTCTCTTAGTCCACCACCAACATGGGTAACTACAATGCCATCTTTGTTTGTTTTTTGGGCTTCTTGCCATTGTTTCAATTCAACAATAACAACATTTTCGCCCCGTTGTTCATCAAGTCCACTAATCAAAAAATCAACACGTTTAGACGTGTTGGGTACTTGATATTCAATAGCGACCATGGCATCATGTGGAATCGCATCCGTGATGAGTACATCACGCATGTCTTTTAAAGAGTTTCTCCATGATTCAATTTCTTTTTTACTGGTTTTCCCGATTTTTTCTTGATAGGTTTTATATATCTTTTCATCAATAATACGTTTTCTCACATCATCGATGAACTCTCTTTTAGTAGACTCATAAATAATCATAGCATAACCCCTTATGTTTAAAGCTTATTATATTTGTCTGATTTTCCGTATGCTTTCGATACGGGATATTTTTTAGAATTTTTATCAATTTTTTCATTAAGAATAGTTTCTAAATCAAAGCCATAATGATCGCAAAGTAATAAACAGTATCCAACAATATCCGCAATTTCATCTTTAATATTATCTTTATCTTCCTTGCCTTTGCCCCATTGGAAATTCTCAAGTAACTCCGCAGATTCTAACACAATTGACTTAGATATATTTTCTGGTGTATGAAACTGACTCCAGTTACGATCATCTCTAAATTTTCTAAGTTTTTCAATAATCTCTTTCAAGTTTATCATCCTTAATATTGATATTTTAAGTACTTCTAATAATGCATTGTTTATAGTGCAAACATTATGAAGCAATTTGTTTAATAAATTTTTGAATATCTTCTATTTTTGTAGTGTGACTTAAAGAAAATCTTATTGATTCTTGTATTTCTTTTTTAGATTTACCAATAGCTTTCAAGATTTTGGATGGTTTGGAATTACTACATGCGCTACCTGTAGATGCTGCAACGAAATCTTTTGCGTTTTTT
>CAYZOR010000154.1:0-2387 GCA_964479895.1 uncultured Candidatus Izemoplasmatales bacterium
AAGGAGTGATTTTATGATTGATATTACTACTGTTTATATGAAGGGTGGAAAAGTGTTACACGTTGAGTATGGCAAACTGAATCGTGGTAACAAGTCCACCAACGTTATTCAAGTAGCAACACCACACCCCCCTAATACAAATACGCTTATTAGGTTTAGATTGCCAAATGGTGTATTTACACAAAGCGGTGTGATGAAACACGATACTAATAAAACTAAAAATATTACACAAGATTTATACGATTTGTTTGGTGAAAGTGAATTTGCAAACGAAGTATTAAGTGGTAACGAGGTAGGAGAACATTGGAATGTTTGGACTTATTTAATTCCTTCATCCGTTCTTTCGGTCATAGGTAGATTGTTTAAAGATACAGCCGATACATTAAAATGTAGTTTTATATTTCATTTTAGTGATAATACAAAATTAATTGGTGAATTATTGGAACTATCTTTATACCCATCGATTCAATTTGAAACGGACGAAGAACTCGCTGATGGTGAAAGTTTGTTGGATCAGTTGGAAGAATATTATCAAGAAAAATTAGAATTTTTATACGAAAACTTTTTGGCGAGGGATGGAACGAACGAGTGGGAAGTTGACAGTTCTCCATTAAACATGAACAACAATAACATACTTAACATAGACACATTACAAAGCGATAAAATTGATGTGAACGAGTTTTTAAGTAATGTTGACTTTAATAACAATAATATAGAAAACATTAATTTATTGACTGTTGCGAGTTTGGTTTTGGACGAAAAAGACCTTGAGACTTGGTTAAATGAGAAATTAGATAAAAATGGCGACACCATGACAGGCGATTTAAACATGGGTAATAATGATATTAATAATATTAAAATAATAAACGCAACAAGTGCAGATATAGGGACATTAACTGCCGATGACATTGTGCTTGATGGCGTTGATATGAACACTTTATTAGCATTAAGATTATTAGAAGACTTCAGTCAATATGGTTTAAAAACTAATCTATCAAATGACGATATATTAGCAATAAACGATTCACAAGATGGTAATAATACTAAACGCACTACATTTTCAAATATGATTTCGTTTATTCAATCAGAATTATCAAAATTTGAATTTATTAAGGTTGCGGACATGGAAGAACTTGAAGCTATTGCAAATCCGAAACCAAACGCAATTTATTTGGTTCCTTTAGATGAACCTGAACAAGGTAACCTAAAAGAAGAATGGATTTGGCTTCCACAGTCTGAACAATGGGAACTTATCGGGACTACCGAAATTGACTTAAGCGACTACATGACGGAAAGTGAAATTGAAGCACTGTTGTTAGGAAACATTGGAAACCGTGAATATACTGAACAAAACGTAGTGACAAACGATGAAACAATCACGGAAAGCGTTGACGCTTTAGACATTGAAGTTGGACGATTAGAAACGGATAAAGTCGACAAAGTCGAAGGAAAAGAATTAAGCGATAATAATTATGATGATACAGACAAAAATAAAGTTGACTTAATTGATATTACGCAAGCAATTGATTTAGACAAAGCCACGACTAAACAAGTGTTAACAGCAATCGCAATTGAAGCGCCTACAAGTCCAGCCGAAGGCGACGTATATTACAATACAAACGAGAAAAAGTTATTCACATATGATGGCGAAGGCTGGACGGACAGTCGTGACCCTGAAATCAATGTTTTATATATTCATTCTTCTGGCGTTTATGTTTGGCGCAATAACGATTTGTTAAACGACACAAAGCATAACGACCTTGATGGACGGGACGAAGCTGACGCCCACCCCATTAGTGCCATCACGGGTCTTGCTGAAACATTAGAACAAGCGTTGCAAATCAACATTGAAACGGTTGGTTATGATAGTGAAAACGAAGAACCTGATGTTGCTGAACCAGACCCTGACACATTATACATCGTTGATGTTGAAGGCACGCCAACATTCTTTGTTTGGAATTCCGAGCTTGAAGCATGGGGCGACCCCGTACCTGTTAACATAGATTTAACAGATTATTTAATTGCGGAAAATCTCGGTACATTTACATCACCACCCGATGTTTTTGAACACATAGCAAATGAACAAACTCCAACGGGATATTATCGTTTCCAGCTTGGTGACTCAAAAGTATTCGCAATATTATATAACGATGAAGCAAACAATATATTTAATATAAATATTTTTGACGCTGAATTCGTTACGTTTTTCAAAGTTGATTATAGCGACTTAAATAATATTCAAGAGATAGAAAGAAAACGTTCATTATACGATGATTTCACAGCGTATTCCGAAAAAAGCGGAACACTTCATGATAACGACTTATTCGCTATCAACGATAGTAATGATTTTGATGAACCAAAACGAATTAAATTATCAACGCTTATTG
>CAYZOR010000155.1:0-2375 GCA_964479895.1 uncultured Candidatus Izemoplasmatales bacterium
AATTTAATTATGCTTTTGCCCTTATCGCTTGGCATTATCCGAATGGATTCTATTAATTACGAACAGTTTGGGTTTGATGTGGTAGAAGATGGCCCGAGTTGGCTTCCTACCGCTTTACCTGATTGTAGTGTCAATGATTTAAAGTTATCATGCGATAGTGATGATCCTTATGTTTATCCATTTGAATTTATGGATTCGACCTATGATATTCACTTTAATGTCATGGATGAAGTGGCCATTAATGATCCTTATACCATGGTATTTAAAGAATCTTCCATTGTCGTTAACTTACAAGAAGGCATTACTTTGCAGCTTGATTACCGCGGATTTGAAGGCATGGATTTTAATGAAGTTGCACAGATGGAGGAACAAGTTGGTTCAGAACTATTCTTCAATGCTTTTTTTAGAAGTTTGCACCCGACACTTGTCTTACCGTTTATTATCATTGCGATAGGTGGATTATTCTTAATGAACACGATTTTATTACTTATTTATTCAGGAATTTCAGTCATGTTTAAATATGTTCACCCTGAAGTCCCGAATTTTAAGAATATGTTTAAATTATATGTAATTGCGACGACTATCCCAGCCATGATTAATCTTGTGTTAGGAATCTTTGGACTTTCACCATTTACAAGTATAATCTTTAATTTTATGACGCCATTACTTGTATTATGGTATTTCAAAAAAAATATTAATCGTATCAACCAAGCGGCAATTTAAGCCTTGAAATAAACACTTGCATCGTTAAGGATGTAAGTGTTTTCTTTTGTTTTGAATTAAAAGTAAAACATGAAACCGATTACGGCCCTTTATTAAGGGTTCTTGTATTGAATAAGCGCTTTCACATGTGGTATTATTAAAACTGTGTTAAACAATACTTAAAAACAAAAAAATGGAGGATTAAAATGAAGAACATATTCAAATTATTTTTAGCTTTTTTATTCACACTAACTGTTGTTAGTTTAACGAATCCAACAGTTGTAGCTGATGAACACGAAGGCGAACAAGAAGATGCAGATCGTAAAGTCGTTGTCCATTATCATCGTTGGGATGGCGATTATGAAGGTCGTACACTATGGACTTGGGAGACGGGGACCGATACAGACAATGTCCCTCTTGCAGGTGAAAGCGACTTCGGTGGACGCTTTGAAATTCCAATTGGCGATGACGCAGCCGATGAAATTGGTTTAATTTTGCGTTATGGCGCTGGCTGGGGCGATGGGCAAGATGATCGTGACGGTTTAAATACAGAAGAGTCACTGGATGGAGATAAACCGAATAAAGAAATTGTTATCCGAGATGAAGATGGCGATTTTGAAGGGTTTAACGACGACGGTGAAAAACATGTCTTTGTTTATGAAGGTATGGCCGATGTAATCTATCAAGATGATATGTTTGGACCAATGTTAGAAGATACTGGAACATTAAGCGTTGTGTTCTATGACCCAGATGAGTATTCAGAAATTGAAGATTGGGAAATTTGGACATGGGGTGCTGGAGATAATGGCTTTGTAGCCAACGATGATGATGGTGGGGTTCCACTTGATACGATTCTTGGCGTAGATGGTCAGTTAATCGATAATGCGATGTTCCGTGTTGCACACATCCCAATTGGTGATGATGCTGAAGATGAGGTTGGCGTTTTATTTAGAACCTTAGGATCTTGGAGTGACCAAACAGATGATTTTGATATTGATGTTACCGATATCAAAGGTGAAGGTTTTAAAACAGTTTTCTTTGGTGGCGAAGAGCAATTTGATTCTTTTGAAGCATTAGAAGCTTTCGCAATGCCAGCAGAAATTGAAGATGCTAGTGCATTAGATCCTGGTTCAATCTTAGTTGAATTCAACAAATCGATTCAAGTCATGGAAGATGAAGAAGACATTTTTAATGATGATTGGTTTAGTGTAGAAGATGCAAATGGAAACACGGTTGAAATTGAAACAGTCACTTATACTCAAGGAACCAACACAGTTGAAGAGTTTATGTTATCGTTTGAAGAAGGGACATTAAACGCTGCGGATGCTCCTTATGAAGTGATTTTCCAATCTGATCCAGACGATGAAGACACTATGACTTCATTTACTGTAGAAATTTCAGATGAAGCCCCAACTATTCGTATTGTAGGGAATCAAAGTCCTACTTTAGAGTTAGGTGATGAGTACGCATTGCCATCATTTAGTGCAACTGAATATTTAGATGGTGAATCACGTCCATTATATGATGTACGCGTAAAAGAAGATCATGGGTATTTAAGCACTAGAGAAGCTGGTGTTTATGAAATCGTTATTGAAGCAGTAGATACGTTTGGAAATACAGCAGAAGAAACAATTACTATCACTGTAATGGATCCATGTGATGATGAAGCACAT
>CAYZOR010000156.1:0-2372 GCA_964479895.1 uncultured Candidatus Izemoplasmatales bacterium
ATTAAAAGAATCATTACAATATCCATTAATTGTTAAACCTAAAAGCGAAGCTGTTTCGTTTGGATTAAAAATTGTGAACAATGAAGAAGAGTTATTTAATGGCGTTAAAAATATTTATGATGAATTCAATGCACCCACTTTGGTTGAAGAATATATCGATGGTAGAGAAGTTAATGTAGGCCTGCTAGGTAATGGCGATGTATTGGCGTTACCACCTTTAGAGCTAGTTTTTAGTGAAGGTGAAAAGATTTTTACATTTGAAGACAAAACCAACCGAGAAAAAGCATCTAGAGTCCAATCGGTTTGCCCTGCAAATCTTGATGAAACGTTAAGTAAAAAGGTTCAAGATTTATCAATCAAAACATTTAATGCACTTGGATGTTACGATAGTGCAAGAGTCGATTTTAGAATCGATAATGAAGGCAATCCTTATGTTTTAGAAGTTAACTCAATGGCTTCTTTAGGGAAAAATGCTTCTTATGTTCAAGCCGCAAATGTGATTGGTTTACCATACGATAAATTGGTTCAAAAAATTATAGATGTTGCGTCTGAAAGATATTTCGGTCCTTATGTCGAAAAAACTAGTGATGAAAAATCAGAAATTATGAACGAAGCTTTTTCTTTTATTACTCAAAATAGAGATAAAAGTGAACAAGAGTTAAAATCATGGATGAACTTACTCACATTTAGTGATGATGCAGTGAGTAAGCAAGCTTTTATTCGAAGATTGGATTTAAGATTAAAAAAATTAGGCATTAAACAAAGTCAATCCTTTAGTGATGGAAAATCGCATTGGTTTTATCAAACAAAAAAAGGATATCAAGATGGCATTATTTTTGTAATCCCAATCGATATTCCAGGATTACGTTCAACGTATCCTGTCCCTTTTAGAAAAGAACCTGAAAGATTATACGGTGAAGGCATTGCATCGGCTAGAGCAGGACTAGTTATGACGCTAAAAAGTTTAGAAACGCTTCATCACTGCCAACAATTAAATAATAAGTCTATAGGGATTTTTATATATGCGGATGAAGGATTAGGCATGCGTTATAGCAGTAATGCTTTAAAAAGACTTTCTATTCGAGGCAAAGAATTTTTTATCATGCATCCTTCTTATAATGAAAATAAAATCATTCACCAAAGAAGGGGTGCGATGAAATTATCAGTCATGGTTGAAGGCACGCCTTTAAGAGTTGGAGCTAAAAATATCAACACTAGCGCAATGAAGTTTTTCTTAGAAAAACTTTCAGCCTTAGAAAGCATTAACCAACAAAATTTAGCACTTTCTATCACTGATATCAATACCACAAAGCATAGTATGTTAATGCCACATAGAGTTAACGCTACGATTCATATTACATACTTAGATTCAAACAAAGCTAAAAGTGCTGAGAAAAAGGTAAGAGACATCTTTAAAAGTACCAACCATCAATTAAAGACCTATGTAGAAACTTTAGAAGTAAGACCTCCGTTATTACAAAATAATTCTTCTAAACACCTCATAGAATCTTTAAAATCACTGACTAAAAATAGGACCACCACACTAAGCAGCGAATCAACATTACTGCCTTCACCAGCTGGATTGATTCAATCAGATAAAGCGGTGGTTTGTGGGTTGGTACCAGGGACTAAAAAACTTCATACAACGCTTGAATCAATAAACCGTACCGAGTGGGTTCAAAAAACATTATTAATCACTGAATATTTATTATCTTCTCAAGAACACTAGGGGGTGAGAGATGAACGACTATAAAATCCATGCGGCAAAATATGGTATGGTATCCTCAGCTTCTAAACAAGCCACTCAAGCAGGCTTTGAGATATTAAAACAAGGCGGCAATGCATTTGATGCAGCATGCGCAGTTTCTTATGCACTTGGAGTTAGTGAACCTCAAGCTTCAGGGATGGGCGGGCAATCAACTGCGGTTTTATATATAGCAAGTGAAAAAAAATATATTGCTTTAGACGGGTCTTCTTATGCGCCTTACAATTTATCTTTAAACGACTTCACAACTTCTACACTAAAGGAAGGGTTAAGCGCTTCTACACTTCCTTCTACGGTTGCTTTTTATGGGTATTTGCTTGATACTTACGGCACAAAGTCAATGTCTGAAATTCTATCTCCAGCAATCACCTTAGCAAAAGATGGTATCACAGTCACTCCACTAATTCATAGTCTCTTAAAAAAACATTCAAAAAGTTTAATGAAAGATGAAACCATCCAATCAAATTTCTTTAAAAATGATTCCCCTGTTAATATCGGTGAGCAAGTAACTCAACCAGAATTAAAAAAGTGTATGGAAACATTGGCTAAAAATGGGTGGAAAGATTTTTATACAGGAAGTATTGCAAAAACAATCGTAAAAGACATG
>CAYZOR010000157.1:0-2371 GCA_964479895.1 uncultured Candidatus Izemoplasmatales bacterium
TGAGTAAACTAAACTATTTAAAAAATATGGCTATATGTCAATAAAAAACCCCTTTAAAAGTAAGCGCAAAATAATACGCATTGACACTTTTAAAGGGGGAAGTATTTAACTATATTCTAAGTAAAAATGAATAATTTAAGCCTTATTAAGAGTACTGGTAAAAAAATAAGGTATTAAGATGATTTTTAAAACAATAGGTCATTGCCTAGTTATTGTTAAAGCGTTTCAATTTAATTTAAGTAATTTTGCATTAATTGCAACAATTACGGTGCTCATAGACATAAGTACAGCCCCTACTGCCGGTTGGATAAGTATTCCAATTCCATAAAGAACGCCTGCGGCGAGAGGAATCGCAACAATGTTATACCCAGTTGCCCATATAAGGTTTTGTACCATTTTTCTAAAAGTTGCTTTTCCAAATTTAAGTAAAGTTAAAACATCTGCAGGGTCACTATTAACTAAAATAATATCAGCAGTTTCTGCAGCAACATCTGTCCCTGATCCTATGGCGATTCCAATATTTGCTTGAGCAAGTGCAGGGGCATCATTAATTCCATCCCCAGTCATCGCAATAATTCGTCCTTTATTTTGTAATTTTTTGACATGATTACGCTTATCTTCCGGAAGAACTTCTGAAAAATATCCATCAAGACCCAACTCATCAGAAACTTTTTTAGCAGTTTTTTCGTTATCCCCAGTCATCATGATACATTCAATTCCACGTTTTTGTAGTTCTTGAATCGTTGTTTTTGAAGTGCTTCTAATTTTATCACCTAATCCAAGTGCTCCAATCAGTTTATCTTCAATAAGTAAAAAAACATTCGTTGCATACGCTTTCGATTCTAAAGTAGGGATGCCTAGATCTAAACTTTTTACGTATTTTGGACTTGCAATCATCATTTTTTTTCCATCAATGGTACCTTGAACTCCTTTGCCCTTAATTGCCTTAAAGTTTTTTATGGTAGCGGTTTTAATCCCTTTTTCTTTTGCAGCATCTAAGATGCCTTTGGCGATTGGATGTTCAGAATTTTTTTCCAAAGTCGCTGCAAGTCTTAAAACATCATCGTCATTAAAATCATTAGTAAAACTTTCGATGAAATTAACGGTAAACACACCTTCAGTTAAGGTTCCAGTTTTATCAAAAACAACGGTTGTTGTTTTCCCTGCATTTTCAAATGCGGTGCGGTTTCTAATTAAAAGTCCATTTTGAGCAGATAAAGCAGTTGAATGGGAGACAACCAATGGTGTCGCCAATCCAAGGGCATGCGGACAAGCAATTACCATTACAGTAGCCATTCGCGCTATCGCAAAAGGAATATCTCCACTAATCGCAAACCAGGTAATGAGCGTAATTAATCCAACAGAAATTGCAATATAAGTTAAATATTTCGCGGCCCAATCTGCTAAATTTTGTGTTTTTGATTTTGAAGCTTGAGCTTCTTGAACCATATGGATTACTTTAGAAAGATAGGTATCCTCTCCTGTTCCAACAATGGACATTTCTAGTGACCCATCCCCATTAATTGAACCACCAATAAGTTTATCCCCAGGTTTTTTAGTTACAG
This sequence comes from uncultured Candidatus Izemoplasmatales bacterium, assembly GCA_964479895.1. Lineage (GTDB taxonomy): Bacteria > Bacillota_I > Bacilli_A > Izemoplasmatales > Izemoplasmataceae > B1SED10-225. Next base: position 1,566 of record CAYZOR010000157.1, read on the forward strand.
GTTTTGATTCGCCAGTAAGCATCGATTGATTAACATTGCTTTCTCCATCAGTCACTTCACCATCGGCTGGGACTTTTTCACCGACTTTAATTAAGATGTGATCACCTTGCTTAAGTTCTTCAACAGAAACATCAATGACCTCACCATCTTTTATAAGATGCGCTTCATCAGGCATCAATTTAGCAAGTTCATCAAGCGCTCTAGATGCACTTAGTACCGATTTCATTTCAATGTAGTGTCCAAGCAACATAATCGCAATTAATGTTGCAAGTTCCCAAAAGAAGTCATCACCTGTTAAAATGAAAACCGTCGCAACACTGTAAATATACGCAACCGAAATTGCCAAAGCGATAAGCGTCATCATGCCAGGTGTTTTTTGTTTGATTTCTTTCACAAGTCCACTTAAAAACGGCCATCCACCGTAAAAATAAATAAATGTTGACAAGATGAGCAGTATTGCTGTGTCACCAAAGAAAGATAAATCGAAATTAAACCAATTTTGAATCATTGGTGATAATAGAATGATGGGAACTGAAACGATTAAAGCAATATAAAACCGTTTTTTAAAATCCTTAATCATTTGTTTATGATGATTTCGATAATCGTGTTTTTTATGATGTTGATGATTATCTTTTTTAGACATATTTATGCATCCTCTTTCTTTAAGAAACTATTAATTAAAGTATACCATATAACCAAATTCATCACTATTAGTGATAATGTAATAAAGCGATAACAGAATTGTTATCGCTTTATTTATAAGTGTCATATCATTGGTTCACTTTAATGTGCAGGACACCCTCTAC
>CAYZOR010000158.1:0-2358 GCA_964479895.1 uncultured Candidatus Izemoplasmatales bacterium
AAAGTGAAGTAATTGTTAATGATGCTAAAAATAATGCTAGTCGAATCGTTAACGAGGCACTTTTGAAAGCCGAAAAAGTTGAACGTGATGCTGATAGTTTACGTCGCAACATTAAAACATTTAAGCGTCGCTTAAAAGATGTGGTTGAATCACAAATGGAAATAATTGATGATATTGAAAAAATTGAACTTTAAAAACAGATGATGGAGACGGTATGTTAAGTAAGTTTGACAGAGAGCCAGTGGTTGCTGAAAACTGGTAACACCTAATGTATAGATCACTCCGGATGTTTTTTGTGGCTAAGACAAAAACGGTAACGCGTTATAGTTTTAAGGGTGTAGACGCTATAAAATAAGGTGGTACCGCGGGTAAAACTCGTCCTTAGAGGATGGGTTTTTTTATATTAGAAAGGGTGATAAAAATGGCATATAAGGATACGTTATTAATGCCGAAAACGGAATTTAAAATGAAAGGAAACTTGCCAGAAAATGAACAATTGATGCGTGACAAATGGGAAGAAATGGATTTATATCAGTTGCGTTTACAAAAAAATGCTGATAATGAACCATTTATTTTGCATGATGGACCGCCGTACGCCAATGGTGATATTCATATTGGTCATGCATTAAATAAGGTATTAAAGGATTTTATTAATCGCTATAAAATGCTATGTGGTTATAAGATGGTTTATGTACCAGGCTTTGATGTGCATGGTTTGCCGATTGAAACAGCAATTACCAAACAAGGGATTGATCGAAAAAAAGTTTCTAAAAGTGAATTTCGCCAATATTGTTCTGATTTTGCTAGCGAACAAATTAAAAAGCAAACCGAACAATTTAAGCGATTAAATGTAATTGGTGAGTGGGATAATTATTATGCCACTATGGAACATAATTTTGAGGCGAAACAAGTGGAAGTTTTTGCCGAGATGATGAAAAGAGGATTAATATTTAAGGGATTAAAACCAGTTTATTGGTCGCCTAGTAGTGAATCAGCTTTAGCTGAGGCGGAAATTGAATATGAAAATCGCGAAGATTATTCTATTTATGTTAGTTTTTATGTTGCAAATGGTAATAATCTGTTGCAAACAAATGATCAATTGATTATATGGACGACAACGCCATGGACGATTCCTGGTAATTTAGCAATTGCGGTTAATGCTGAATTACCATATGCTGTTGTGCAAGTTAATGAGCAACGTTATGTGGTAGCGCTTAATTTAGTAGCACAATTAGCTGAAACTTTTGGGTGGCAGCAATACCAAATTGTGCAAGAATTTATGGGTTCGGACTTAGAGGGTGTAACATATCAGCATTGTTTTATGGCGAAAGAATTGCCAGTAATTGTTGGTGAACATGTTAATCTAGAGGCGGGAACTGGTTTAGTTCATACCGCGCCAGGCTATGGTGAGGAAGATTTTTATATTGGCAAACATTATAATTTAGGGATGGTGAATGGCGTTGATGATCAAGGTTATTTAACCGAAGAATCAGGTGAATTTGCTGGTCTGTTTTATGAGGAAGCGAACGAAGCAATTGTTAGTCGTTTAAAAGCGCTAAATGTATTGCTACAAGTGGAAAAAGTAACCCATTCCTATCCACATGATTGGCGCACCAAAAAACCAGTTATTTTTCGGGCGACTGATCAATGGTTTTGTAGTATTGAAAAAATAAAACCGGCTTTATTAGATGCGATTGAAAAAGCGGTTCATTGGGATCCGAAGTGGGGCAAAATGCGCATGCATAATATGGTCAGTGGTCGTGAAGATTGGTGTATTTCCAGACAACGGGTTTGGGGTGTGCCAATTCCGATTTTTTACAATGAAGATGGATCACCAATTACTGATTATGAAGTAATGATGCATGTTGCGGAGTTATTTCGGCAACATGGTTCTAATATTTGGTTTGAAAAATCCGCTCAAGAACTATTACCAGCGGGCTATCAAAATGCCAAAAGTCCTAATAATGAATTTACTAAGGAAACCGATATTATGGATGTTTGGTTTGATTCTGGTTCTTCTCATACCGGCGTTTTAAAAGCACGGGGTTTACCATATCCAGCGGACTTATATTTAGAAGGTTCTGATCAATATCGTGGTTGGTTTAATTCTTCGTTGATTACTGGCGTGGCTGTTCATGAACAAGCGCCATATAAGGCTATTTTATCGCATGGTTTTGTGCTAGATGGGAAAGGACGCAAGATGAGTAAATCAATGGGAAATGTGGTTGATCCTTTACAATTAATTAAACAAAATGGTTCGGAAATTGTTCGTTTATGGGTTGCCTCGACTGATTTTCGTGAGGATGTTCGCATTAGTGAAGAAATGATTGGACAAATAAAAGAAAATTATCGAAAATT
>CAYZOR010000159.1:0-2325 GCA_964479895.1 uncultured Candidatus Izemoplasmatales bacterium
ATTCTCATCATTCTATTTACATTGGTCACATTGATAATTGGTCCCAATATAACAATAAATATATAACAATAACCGCCGTTTTACTTTATGATTTTAGAACACAAGAATGGACATTACGTGACATTGATGCAAATGTTGAAATCGAAGAGCCCCTTTGTCCTGATTGTGAAATATAAAATATAGGAGAGAAAAATGAAAAAATTGATTATTGTATTTTTGATTTTTGCTTTAAGTTTTACTGTTTCAGCATGTGATACAACAGAAGAAGAGCCACCAATAAATGGGGATGATACATTTAATTTAGAAGAACATATTGATTCGCTTAAATCTACTATCCGTGATGATATTTCATTGGATGGGCTTGGTGAAGCAGAATCCGATTTTATTGAATCTGAGCGTCAAGAAATTTTATCGAACTTAGATGATGCTTCCAGTGAAGAAGGGGCGAATGCTGTTTTTAATGAAGGAGAAAGCTATTTATTAGATTTAGTATTGCTTGCTAAAGGCGAGGCAGATACGTTTGATTTATGTGAACTGAACCCTCCTTTTGAAGCATGTAGACCACAGTTTGAAAACTTACCTGATAATGATGTTTTAAATGTGGATAGAGGCTTCTCGGGAAACCTCACTAACCACTTTAATGTGACTGCAAAAGATTTTGAAGGAAATAATATCACATCACTAATCATTATTCATGGTGATTTAGCGTTTGGTGAACCCAACACGTACACGATACAATTTGAAGTTATGGATGAAATAGGGAACTTAAATACATCAAAAGAATACACATTAAACATTGAACGTTTAGATGAAGCACCCAGTATTTATGTAGAGGAAGATTCTCAAGTACTTAATCTTTCAACTGCAGCAACGTTTGATCCTATGGATGGCATTAGTGCTGTTGACTCAATTGGCCTTAATTTAACGTCTGATGTTGCATTTAATGTTTATAACGGACAAGGCGATGAAGTAACGTTTAGTGGAACGCCAGGTTACTATCGATTTGTTTATGATGTCATCGATGTTGAAGGAAATCAATCGTCTGCTGAAAAAGAGATAACAATCATGCCAGAATCTACAACAACTGATAGTGGGCTTTTAGAAGTTGAGCGCGTTCAACCAGGGATAAAGTATTTTAATGCAAATACGGTGTTAGATTGGGAACCTGAAGATGATGATCGTTTCAACAATATTGGAACAATCCCTCTTCAAGAACGTATCAACGGTGAGGGGGTTAACCCTAATGCGGATGAAAATATTCGCGTTGCAATTCTCGATCAAATTACTGATTTAACAGGGGGTCAACGTTCATTTGAATCGTTCGATCAATATACGATTGAGTATTTTCAGTACCTTGATGTAGGTGTCACATGGGGTGGTTCTGGAAATATCGTATCGCCTACGCAAGAAGTAATAAACTTATTTCATAAAAACGGCGTAAAAATATTAGGAAATATCTTTATGCGACCAACGGTGTATGGTGGGCAAATGTCGCATACTTATGACTTGGTACAAACCAATGAACAAGGAGATTATATTGTTGGTGACACTTTGATTGATATTGCTGAATATTATGGTTTTGATGGCTGGTTTATTAATCTTGAAACTGATGGTGGAGACCCTGATTTAGCTATAGAATTTAACCGCTTAGGGAAATATATGCAAGATGTCATTGATGAACGTGGCTTGGATATGGAAATTCAGTGGTACGATTCAATGATTGAAACAGGAAGAATTCGCTGGCAGGGAACTTTAAATGAAAATAACGAAATGTTTTTCCAAGATGGCGATGAATCAGTTTATAACAGTATGTTTTTAGACTTTAGATGGGATGGTCGCTATGGTCAAAGCAATACCGAAATTATTAAAGAAGCACGACAAAAAGCAATTGATTTAGGACGGTCTCCTTATGATTTATTTACAGGATTCGATACTCAACAATACGGCATGGAAAAATCATCTCATACTGCTACCCCTTGGCAATGGGACCGTTACTTTGATGAAAATAACAATGCATATACTTCTATAGGGTTTTATATGTCGAGTTGGAATTTTTTCCAAGATAACCGCGGAAGAGATGCAAAAACGTATGAAGCATTTGAAAAAAATGCCAACCAGTTTTTCACAGGCCCAGCTGGAGATCCTAGATATAGTGAAGTAGATATTGAAAATGATCCAAACGGTTGGTATGGTTTATCAAGCTTTGTATTAGAAAAAACGGTTATTCAAGGCGATAATTTTCATTCATATTTTAACACCGGTAATGGGCATCAGTTTTATAAAAACGGAGAAGTTGTATCAAATTTCATTGATGGATATAATAAC
>CAYZOR010000160.1:0-2317 GCA_964479895.1 uncultured Candidatus Izemoplasmatales bacterium
GATCAAGTTTTTCTGAATCATTTAAAGTAACTTCTTCCATGGAATCAATCTCTGGAAGATATATCAACGCCTGTTGATTTTCATAAGTAATTATCGTAAATCCAAACGAAACATATGGATGGGATAACCCACTCAACAAGTCATCATATACCGTTGAGGCACTCATATTTAAAATAGGATAAATCCTCTCATTCACATAATCAAAGAGATTGACTTCTCCCCCTTCAATAAATATAAAACCTTCGGTGGTGTATGTTTCACTTTGCATATCTAAAGAATCAATCGATGGAATCATCTCGACATCAATTGGTGTGATAGGGTCTAATACACTTGATTCAAAGGCCTCAATACTCTCAACGGAATCAATTACCGCAAATCCATCATACGCCAAATTCGCAACAACTAAAACATTCTTATCTACGGTGTCAATTTCAAACGGATCATTTATCAAAATACTCACTTGCGCAGTATCATCTCTTAATACATAAAAATACTGATCAATTTGATCTAAATATTCACCATGAATAATACGTCCTTCAATTTTAGCAGCGGACAATTGATATTCAAGAACTGTTTCCAGTGTATTGACCGCTTCAAGTGACGTAATTTTAGGATACAATGTTAGATCATAAGCAGGCATGGTTTCATAATCTAGTTTTTCCTCATAATCGGAATCTAAATAAAATCCGATAAAAAACATATCATCATAGGTTAAATCTAAAGGATCTTTATAACTCAGTTCTATACTCTCTTTATCGCTATTTTCAAATGAGATACTGTAAGTTTTTGGTTCAAATGTTGCGAGTAAATCTAGATGAAAATTAACACTTTCCCCTTCTAAAGTGAACCAATCAAATACAAATCCTCCCATCTGTCTACGCCAGCCTAAAAACTCATAGCCTTCTTGATCTGGGGCATCTGGAAAACTTAGTGTATCTCCCTCAGAATAGGCTTGATCAAAATATATCTCATCATCAACATAATAAGTGACGGTATAAATACTACCAAACCTTGCATAAAGCGTTATATCATTAGGGTGAACAATTTCTCCAAAATACCGCGTATCAAAAGTGTCTTCTAAGTACCACCCTATGAAATTATCAGCTTCTTCTAAGTTTGGTAAGGTAATGCTTGTGTCATAAAGAACCTCCATACTCTCAACCGTGTATGACCCAGCTTCAAAAGTAATCGTATACGTATTTTGTTCAAACCCTGCATAAAGCGTCATATCACTTATAACACCATCATCTTCATATAAAAATGATTCAATAAATATATCACTGGTATACCAGCCTGTAAAACTATACCCTTGTTTTTCAGGTGAATCTATTAAACGAATACTATCTTGTTCTAAGACAATAATTGTTTCGATGACATCGCCATCAACATTGAAGTCAACATCAAAATATTCTAAGTACTTAGCAAAAATATAAGTATCTTCTACTATCTCACCTTCAAAATCAAAAGGCACATCAAACATAGGGGTTTCAAACCACCCGACAAACTCAAAGCCTTCCCTTATAAGAAGTTCTGGCTCATCAACAGTTTCTCCACTTAAAACACTAACTTCTTCTAACGGATTTCCATCCAAATAATCAAAATAAACCGTATATTCCTCATCGTCTTCATCAATGGTTATGGCTTCCCATCTTGCATATAACGTAAAGTCATCGGAAAACTCATCAAGCAAATCAAACGAAAATGCTTCAAGATACTCATCATCAACATACCATCCTAAAAAGTTATACCCTTCTTTGGTCGGTTCACTAAAAGCCGATGGTGGATCATTTTTAATAACGACTCTAGGGTTTAAAACCGTACCGCCTCCACTATCAAATGAAACTTGAATTTCTTCTTCGATGGTTTCATCGTTTCCACATGCGGCTAATATAAACATCATAAAAACAAACATAAAAACTAAACGCTTCAAATAAATCCCTCCTTTAAACACCCAAATAGGTTGTTAGATAAAATAAGAATACGTCTATATAGTTTGAAGTTCAAACTATATGCACCGTTACGGACTATTTTTATAATTAACGAATTTTTTTTATAAAAAAAAGACGCCGAAGCGTCTTTATGTTATGTGGTCATAGTGATATATACTTTCAACATCCTTATCCCCTCTACCCGAGAGATTCACAATAATGATTTTTTCTTTACTTAAGGTTGGGGCAAGTTTAATCGCTTCACTGATCGCGTGCGAGGTTTCTATTGCAGGAATAATCCCTTCTTTTCGTGATAACAAATGCAGTGCATCGATGGCTTCTTGGTCGGTTGCGCTTTTATAAGTAACGCGGTCTATAGATTCTAAATA
>CAYZOR010000161.1:0-2313 GCA_964479895.1 uncultured Candidatus Izemoplasmatales bacterium
AACACAACGTGTCTTTTGTTAAACGAGCGGACTCCTTTCTGAAAGGGCATGGATGTAAGTATTGTCAGGATGATAAATTACAAGGAATACCAATTAACAAGTATGATCTAGAGAAACTTCCAGGTGAACACCAGACTCTTAGAATAATGGTTGGCGAAGAAGAAGTGTTTAATGCGGAAATAGTCCCTGATAACAAAATGTCCGCCAATAACAACCGCCAGCATTTGCGTGTGGTTTAATGATTTGTTGACCCAATTGAAAATCATTTGCACACTAAACTGAAACATATAAGGCAAGTGATGTTGGCACCTAAATATGCAGGACCGATGTTCACGGAACTGTAATCATCAAATTGGATGACCCTCAGTACGTGATAAAAACGGAAAACCAATGATTCCGTTTTCACATTAACATACAAGCCCACTGTCCTGATATTCACTTTACGATTTTTTTCTGTCTGCCAGGATGAAATTTTTTCATTTCACCTGGCAGATCTTTTTAAAATATTTCATATTTTTATCTGCATATTATATGCGCTAATCATTTGTTAATCTTAATTTATTGGTTATAAACATGATTTTGCCCACAATGACCAGGGAGGAACTCGCTAAAGAGATCCTAAAGGACTATGAAAGTGTTCTGCGCAAAACGATTCACCTGGAAAAAAAACTCAGGAAATCGTCAAGAAAAACGAAAATGCAGTGTCTCCAGCAAATCTTTGATTACCGGTCCAAGCGGCTAAACAACTGGGTCGTGGTTGTCAATGTTTTCAAGAAAAAATCCTCGTTTAACCTTGGGGTTCACTTTGCCGATAATGAAGGATATCACGCCTATGTTGTCAGCGGTGACCAAAAGGCATTGATTCATTACTCGTCACATTTCCTTCAGCGATATAACGAAAGAAGTGTCAAAAAAGAAGGGATCAAGAAGGTGGATCTGATAAAGCGGTATATGAGCACAAACACGTTTGCCTACCTCAAAGCCTTGCAACATGACAGTTACAAACACCGGTTTTTCGCCCGAACAGGTGAAGGAGTTAGCCTGGGGTATATGGAATATCTAAAATCGACAAATGTTTGCCACTGCAAAACTTTCATTGCAAATGATATGATTCATGAAGGCTCGCAGTCCAGGGATTTCGATCTTACCACACAAGCCTACCGGTCATACTGGGAAGAAGCCTTTCAAAAAACCACCAGTGCGACATTTGTTGCGGAAAGTGTTTAGTCTGCACATAATTGACTGATTCGAGCAGTCCGTGTGTGACAACGATGACTTTACCTGCTGGCTAAACAATCCCCCTTTATCAGGAAATTAAACGCCTCTATCAACCAGGGTGAAAACTGTTTGGGTTGGATAATGATGTCGCATCAGCCAACGAGCGAATCTAAAAAAAAGAAAGGTGCGTTTTATTACCGAACAGTGCATTATTATTTGAAGAAGAAGCAGATCAATCATCAAGCGTTATACGACACGGTTGCAAAAAGGTTACGTTTTTTGAAACATTTTTAAAAATATTACGTATCATATAATGCAAATACAAATTGATAAAATAAAAGCATATGAAAAAACTAACAAAGGCTAATATATTTAAGTTAAAAGCTAAAAAGGTTCATGGAGACAAATACGATTATTCAAAAGTCAAATACAAGGACAGTTACACTAAAGTCTCTATAATCTGTAAAACGCATGGTGTCTTTCATCAAACCCCTTCAGTTCATTTAACCGGGAGCATTTGCTTTTACTGTGCAAGAAATAGGTTGACGGAGGAACAATTTCTCGAAAAAGCCAACAAAATTCATAATAACAAATACGACTATAACAATAGTGGATATAGTCATCATAGAAGAAAAAATACTTCAATTGCCATTACCTGTCCCAAACATGGAAAATTTCACCAACGAATTGATTTACACCTTAAAGGTAATGGTTGTCCTTCGTGTGGTAAAGCAAAGAGGAGCAAGTCAAGAGCCAAAAATGCAGTGGCACGCAAGGAAAAAAAGCAACCAACACTTGCCGGTAGTTACATTCTAAAGGTTAGGTACAGTTTAAAAGAAAATCCAGTTAAAGTTGAGTTGATCAGCAACTCATTTCCAAACAGGGCAGATGCAGCAAATCACCTGGAGGAAGTAAAAGATTTCCTGTCAATCATTGATGGCAAAATACATGAAAGCAAAGTTGATGTTTTGCCTGTTGTCAAGCAACCAGAAACAGCAGATGAAAACAAACATCAAAATAAATCAGGATCACTCAAGAAAATTCTTGCCATGCCCAAATTTATGCGTGCTATATTCTCATATTTTTAAGGTGACG
>CAYZOR010000162.1:0-2298 GCA_964479895.1 uncultured Candidatus Izemoplasmatales bacterium
CCTAAATATTCTTCTGCGCTTTTTTTAAGATTTTGTAAGATCATCGCACTGACTTCTTGTGGGGTGTATTCTTTATCATTCGCTTTAACTTTTTCTTTGGTCCCCATTTTACGTTTAATGGATGAAATCGTATGTGGGTTGGTTACCATTTGGCGTTTCGCCACTTCACCAACTTGAATTTCACCATCTTTAAATGCCACAACTGAAGGGGTTGTACGTCCACCCTCAGGGTTTGCAATAATTTTTGCTTCTCCACCTTCCATTACGGCAATGGCAGAGTTTGTAGTTCCTAAATCAATTCCAATCATTTTTCCCATAGTTTAACACTCCTTTAAATTATTCGCTTACTTTGACCATGGCTGGTCTGATTAATCGGTCTTTAAATACATAACCTTTTTGGAATACTTCAATGACGATGTTCGATTCAACACCCTCTTTTTCTTCTTTCATCACCGCTTGATGATAATTTGGATCAAACGGCTCATTCAATGCACTCACTTCTTCTAATCCATTTTCTTTTAAGGCCGTGAGTAAATCTCTTTGAATCATTTCAAATCCTTTTAGATTTGACGCTTCTTTTTCTTTTTGTAATGCAAGATCAAAATTATCTAAAATCGGCAGTAACCGTTTCGCAAATTCAGCGTTAGCGAACTTACGTTCTTTAATCCGCTCGTCATTCATACGACGTTTAAAGTTTTGTAGTTCTGCCTGATTACGCAGCATTTTTTCTTTCATTGCCTCAACTTCTAGTTTTAAGGCCTCAATTTCTTCATCTTTTTGTTTCTTGGTTTGCTTTTTACTTTTTTTCTCTGGTTCTTGTTTAGCGTCCGCTTTTTCTTCTAAAATCTCAGCGTCGCCTTCTTCCCTTACTTCTTCACTTTTTAACTCTTCTTCTGGGTTGACTTGTTTTTTCTCTTCCACAGGGGACCTCCTTTAAAGCTTTGATAAATGTGATGCCAAGTATTGAAGGAGTGGAATCACTTTACGGTAATCCATCCTTGTAGGACCGACTACAGCAATCGTTCCTTTATCGCCGTGATCAACCTCATAGGGGACCATCACGACACTACAATCTTGCATGGCGCTAATTTGATTTTCTTTTCCTATTCTCACGCTTAACCCATTGGTTTCATCGTGTTCAACGAGTTTTAAGATATCGTTTTTCTCAAAGAAATTCATCAGTTCCCTAACTCTATCTAAATCTTTAAACTCAGGTTGATAAAGCATATTGGATTGCCCCGATAAATAAAACTTACTTTGGGTGAACTGGGTAAAGGCATCTAAGAATGCATCGATAATTTTTTTGTTATACGCCATAAGCTGTCGAATTTTTTCATGGTTTAAATCATACTGTAATGTTTGTGAGACTTGTGCAATGGGGACATCAAATAAAATATCATTGAGTATTCTAATAATCCCACTTAATTCATCCATATCAGTGCCTTTAGGCAGCGATATGTTTTTGCTTTCAACGTGACCCAAGTTGGTCACGATTAATAACACACTGAGTTCACCATATAAAGGCACCAATTCAATTTTTTTGACTCTTGAATTTTTCGCAGTGGGCCCAAGCGCAATTGAAGTGTAACTCGTCAGTTGCGATAGTAAATGAATCGCGCGTTCAATCGTTTCATCGCGCGCCATGTCTTTATCGAACAAGTCATCAATTAAGGTCATATCAATATCGGTACTCGTTCCATCTTGCATTAAGGTATCCACATAATAATGATACCCTTTTTCACTTGGTACGCGTCCACTTGATGAATGCGTTTTTTCTAAATAGCCATCTTCTTCTAAATCAGCCATTTCATTGCGAATCGTCGCAGGGGAATAAGGAAGCTGTTTGCTTAAAGCGCGTGAACCTACAGGTTCAGCGGTTCTTACAAACATCTCAACGATAAATTTTAAGACTTCTTTTTGCCGTTCTTTGAGCATCGTCTCACCTCTTTAGCACTCTTAAACCTTGAATGCTAAAAGTATTATAAATGATAGAGTTAGCACTGTCAAGAGATGAGTGCTAAAAAAGTCAAAAAGAAAAAGGTTGACTCAATCAACCTTTATAAAAGGATTGTTAAACGTCTCATGGACAATCGTTGTAAAGGGCCCATGTCCCGGATATACAAGGGTATTTTGATCAAACATATCAATCAACCGTTTACAACTTTGGATGAGGGTATTTTGATTGCCCGTAGGCAGATCCGTTCTGCCAATATTTTCTTTAAAAAGCGCATCGCCTGTAAATAAATATTCTTTATATTTGAAACTTAAGCCCCCTCTTGTATGGCCTGGGGTATGATA
>CAYZOR010000163.1:0-286 GCA_964479895.1 uncultured Candidatus Izemoplasmatales bacterium
TAACAATCATTTGCACAAGTTTAGCAAAAGCTAACTGACATTTTTCATCCGTTAAATTTTGTTCAATCAAGCGCCAATCATTACTTAAGCCACTAATTCCTTTTAAACCACTTTCATAATTCAGTTTTGCCACAATTTCATCAAGCTGATAAAAATTTAATAAATAAGGAATTATCATCGCATCAATCGCGCCACTGCGCGTGCCCATCATAACACCTTCATTCGGCGTAAAGCCCATACTAGTAGCCACACATTGACCATCCTGAATAGCACTAATACTACTGCC
>CAYZOR010000163.1:296-2295 GCA_964479895.1 uncultured Candidatus Izemoplasmatales bacterium
CAAATGACAAGTGATTATTTTTTTATGACCAGTTGTTGCCGTAATTTTTTCACTTAAATACTGATGCGAGATGCCATGAAAACCATATTTTCGAATTCCATGCTCTTCCTGCCACAACCACGGAATAGCATAAGTATATTCCACTTGGGGGATGGTCTGATGAAAGGCCGTGTCAAACACCGCCACCATTGGGACCTTTGGAAATAATTCCTGACAAATTTTTATTACCGCCCCATTAACAGGATTATGAAGTGGTGCTAAACTAGCCAAATTAGTAATATCTTGCAAAACCGTTTCATCAACTAGTACCGCTTGCTGATACTTTGCACCCCCATGTACTACGCGATGCACAATTCCATCAAAATCAGCAAGTTGATAATTTTGTAATATTTCCATTAAATAATCAACCGCCTCATGATGATTAGTTAACGTAACTGCTTTGGTAATTTCTTCCTGCTTAACAACCAAATTAATAGTACTATCAGCACCAATTTGCGCTAATAATCCTTCCGCTACTATTTTATCATCATGCGCTAATTTAAATTTTAGCGAAGAACTACCGGCATTTAAGGCAAGTATCTTCATCAACCGACCTCCTTAATCCTTTTTTCGCATATGAGGAAATAAAATAACTTCGCGAATCGAATCCGTGTTAGTTAAAAGCATCACTAACCGATCAATTCCCATGCCCATACCACCAGCCGGCGGCATGCCATATTCTAACGCTTCCACATAATCAATATCCATTTCATTGGCTTCTTCATTACCAAGTTTACTTTCTTCAACTTGTTTTTCAAACCGCTCATACTGATCAATGGGATCATTTAATTCCGTAAAAGCATTGGCATATTCCCCACCACAAATAAACAGTTCAAATCGCTCCGTAAAACGTTCATCCGAACTTTTTTTTGCCAGGGGACTAATTTCTACCGGATGCCCATAAACAAAAGTTGGTTCAATAATAGTTTCTTCCACATATTTTTCAAAAAATTCATTAATAATATGACCATAACCAAAATGGGGTTCCACTTCAATGTTATGTTTTTGCGCTAATTGCTTTGCTTCCGTAAAACTCATTGGCGCAAAAAAATCAATGCCAGTTTTTTCCTTAATCGCATCAACCATATGAACTCTTTTAAAAGGTGCTTCAAGCGAAAACTTATGACCTTGATAGGTAATTTCACTATTAGGCAAAGTTTCCTTTACCACATGATTAATGATTCCTTCGGTTAAATCCATCATGCCCGCCATATCACTATAAGCTTTATACGCCTCAATTGTCGTAAATTCCGGGTTATGATTTTTATCCATTCCTTCATTACGAAACAAACGACCAATTTCATAAACCGCATCCATACCACCAACTAACAACCGTTTTAATGGTAACTCGGTCGCAATCCGAAGATACATATCAATTCCTAAAGCGTTATGATGAGTAACAAACGGCCGAGCCGCTGCACCACCACTAACCGTTTCTAAAACAGGGGTTTCCACTTCGACATATCCTTGGTTATCTAAGTAAGATTGAATCGCTCGAATCACACGGGGACGGAAAAAAGCAATCGCCCGCGCTTCATCATTAACAATTAAATCAACATAACGCCGCCGGAAGCGTTCTTCAACATCACTTAAACCATGATACTTTTCTGGTAATGGTCTTAAGCTTTTTACCAAATGCGTGTATTTTGTTGCATGCACACTCAACTCACCAACATTAGTTCGAAATACTGTGCCAGCGATACCAACAATATCACCAATATCGGCCTCAAGAAATAAATTATACTCTTCTTCAGTTAAATCATCTTTCCGAAGATAAATTTGAATTTGACCATATTTATCTTGAATATGCATAAAACTAGCCTTGCCCTTTTCCCGTTTTGTCATGATTCGACCGGCAATCGTAACAAACTCCTGCTTGGCGGCACTTGCTTCCTTATCATCATCCCCGAATCTTTCCTGAAGGTCAGCACTAGTAGTAGTTTCATCATACCGTTGGCCG
>CAYZOR010000164.1:0-2284 GCA_964479895.1 uncultured Candidatus Izemoplasmatales bacterium
GTAAAGGTATTAGAGATTCCATCTTCACAGTTATCAGGGTTTAATTTCGCGACACTAAGTAATGAATTTAATGCGCCACTGTGATCGCGTCCATGCATTGGGTTTGCACCAGGCGCAAACGCTTCGCCTGCTTTTCTCCCATCAGGGGTGTTTCCTGTTTTTTTCCCGTACACGACGTTAGACGTAATGGTTAATAAACTAAGGGTTGGAACACTTTCACGGTAGGTATATTGTTTTCTGATTTTTGTGATAAAACGTTCCACCACTTCATCAGCGATTAAATCGACACGGTCATCGTTGTTGCCGAAATAGGGGAAGTCCCCTTCAATGTCAAAATCGGTGATTAATCCAGATGTTTTATCATATATCGGTTTTACTTTAGCGTATTTAATCGCGCTTAAGCTATCTGCTACGACGCTTAATCCAGCAATACCCGTTGCAAAGTGTCTTTTGACCTCACCATCGTGAAGCGCCATTTGTGCGCGTTCGTAAGCATATTTATCGTGCATGTAATGAATGGTATTAAGGGCACTGATATAGGTTTCACTGACCCAATCCATCACTTGGTCTAAACGCTCCATAACAGCGTCATATTCTAAATATTCTTGATCATAAACTGGGAACGCTTCACTGATTTGATCTCCGCTCATTTCATCGCGTCCGCCATTTAATGCATAAAGGAGCGCTTTCGCTAAATTGGCGCGCGCGCCGAAAAACTGCATTTCTTTTCCAATTGTCATTGGGCTTACGCAGCAAGCAATGGCGTAATCATCCCCGTGTTTAGGCCGCATGATTTCATCGTTTTCATATTGGATGGAACTCGTCTGTGCACTAACTTTGGCACAAAAACGTTTAAAATTCTCAGGCAGTGAAGGACTCCATAAAACCGTTAAGTTTGGTTCTGCACTGGTGCCTAAATTATAAAGGGTTTGTAAGTAACGATACGTCGTTTTAGTAACCAATGATCGTCCATCTTCATGCATCCCTGCTAAGGATTCAGTGACCCACGTTGGGTCACCCGTGAATAGATCGTTATATTCAGGCGTTCTAGCGAAGCGAATCATTCGCAGTTTCATAATGAATTGATCAATCAGTTCTTGGGCTTCAAATTCATTGATAACGCCTTCTTGTAAATCTCTTTCGATATAAATATCAATAAACGTTGCGGTTCGCCCTAAACTCATTGCCGCACCATTTTGTTCTTTGACGGCTGAAAGATACGCCAAATAGGTCCACTGAATGGCCTCAGTCGCATTGCTTGCAGGGCTTTTAATGTCAAATCCATACATTGCGCCTAGGGCAATCAATTCTTTTAAGGCATTGATTTGTTCTTGAATTTCTTCACGCATGCGAATGTTTTTTTCATTCATTGGGGTTTTATAGCGAGACTTTTCATTGACTTTTTCTTCAATGAGCGCATCAATTCCATATAAGGCAGCGCGTCTATAATCGCCAATGATGCGCCCTCTACCATAGCCATCAGGCAGTCCTGTAATGATCCCACTTCGTCTGGCTTTTCTAACTTCTTGAGTGTAGGCATCAAATACGCCGTGATTATGGGTTTTACGGTATTTACTAAATACTTCATCCATTTGGTCGCTTACTTGGTAGCCATACGCTTCTAACGCTTTTTTCGCCACATTGATCCCCCCATAGGGATGAAACGCTCTTTTAAATGGTTCATCGGTTTGAAGGCCAACAATTTTTTCCAAATCTTTATTGATATACCCAGCCTTATGCGATGTAATTGAAGATACCACGTTGGTATCCATATTTAAAACGCCCCCTGATTTAAGTTCATCTAACAAAAGATTGTTCACCGTTTCATTCAGTGAAGTACTTGCTTGGCTAGGGCCTTGTAAAAATGTATCATCTTCTATATATTCTTTAAAATTATTGCTTATAAAATCACGGACATTAATGCTTTTTTGCCACTGTCCACCTTTAAAATTTCTCCATGGATTCATCGAATCACTCCTATAATACAGATTCTGGAATTTACCAGCGTAAACTATTGTAAAATAGGGCTTTAAATCATTCAATAAAAAAAGTAATTTTTCTAAAGTTATCGCTTACATTAAATGAAAATTGATGGGGTTTTTAATGATTATTTAGAAATTTAACGAGTGGTATTTAGCCATTTTAAAGATTTTTAATTGAATGTAAACGCACACTTCTAATTAAGTGTTTTCTAAATAAGAAAATAAAACCTGTATTATAAGCTACCAAAAAGTGAAAACGTATTCTTTAATTTTTGAACTATATTTCTCTTTTCCAATGGTAA
>CAYZOR010000165.1:0-2249 GCA_964479895.1 uncultured Candidatus Izemoplasmatales bacterium
ATAATAGATATCTTCTTTTTTGCGGTTAAATAATCTTAGAAATCCTAAAGGATGAAGTGGACGTCCCTTTTTGGTTAGAGGGCCTATATGTTTCCAAGCACAGCGATAATAACTGGCTAATTCGTTGATATCCTTAAGACAGTCTACTAAGAATGTTCTTTTGTCTATTAAGTTTCCCCAAGCCGCAAAAATATCATGATTTTTATATTTCTTAAAAATTTTCTTGATGTGTTTAAGATTTTTCTTGTGGATTTTTTGATTAAGTTTTTCGTCAAGTTCATGAGGGCTGGTTTTACGTTGTGGATAGAGATTCAACACAATGTAGCTATCATAACCAAAATACGTTTGGAATTGTTTTACTTGTCTTAATGTCGGATCATCAACCTTATCCGTAGCAATGCTTGGGTTAACCCCAAAACAAATAAAGGGGTTTTTACCTTTAATGCCTAAGACATATCGTGCTTTATTTTTCTCATCATGACGATAATATATCTTCTTCATCATTGTTTAGCTCCTTACCATCATTTTATACACCCATACTAACAGATTACTTCTTTTAATAGTAGAACAAGGTTTTTCTCCTCAAAACCTTGTTTTTCTTTTTTAAATATGGTTTAATATAATTATTCGATAAACGAACAATGAGGTAAACTTATGAATAATAATGCCTTTTTTAAACCGACCCCTTTATATAAAGAGTTTATGATTTTAGACATGATTGAAAAAAACCCCAAGATAACGCAAAGAAAAGTGAGCGATTATCTTGGGGTTGCTGTTTCTATGATCAATCATTATATCGATACCTATGAAGCAAAGGGTTATGTTAAAAGAAAGTATAACTCTTATAAGAATGTTGAATACCATATCACAAAAAAAGGCTTAGAAAGAAAGAAGTTTTTAAATATCTCTTATTTAAATGCCTCACAAAAGATCTATTACTCGGCTAAAGAGAATATTGTAGTTTTCTTAGAAGACATTATTAAACAAGGCTATAAAAACATTCTTTTATATGGGGCTGGGGAAGTCGCAGAGATTATGCTGCAAGTGATTAACGATGATCAAGCCTTAGGGATTAAAGTCGCTGCGGTCATTGATGATGATATAAAGAAACAAGGCACTACCTTACTAGGGTATAAGATCATGGCGAATGATGGTATTGATGATTATGCCCATGATGGGATATTAATCTCAAGTTATGGTCATAGTGATGCAATATATAAAAAGTTAATCGGTAAGGCATATCCTAAAGATCAAATCATTGGATTCTTTTAAATAAACGTTGGTGGTGAAACCATGCAGAAAAAAATATATTTATCTTCTCCCCATATGAGTGAAGAAGGCTATGAAAAAGCCTATGTAGAAGAAGCCTTTCAAACCAACTGGGTTGCCCCACTTGGTAAGAATGTCGATCTTTTTGAACAAGAAGTGGCTGATTATGTAGGTATTAACCATACTGTCGCCTTAAGCTCAGGCACCGCCGCGATTCATATGGCATTAAAAGCATCTAAAATCACAAAAGACGATATCGTCTTTTGTCAAAGCTTTACCTTCGCGGGTAGTGCCAATCCCATCCTCTACGAACAAGCTACCCCCGTCTTTATCGATAGCGATAAAGACACATGGAATATGGATCCTAACGCCTTAGAAGAAGCCTTTAAAAAATACCCTGACGCAAAAGCCGTGATTGTGGTGCACTTATACGGGCTCTCTGCGGACATGGACCGGATTAAAGCCTTATGTGAACACTATGATGCTACGTTAATCGAAGATGCCGCAGAATCAATTGGTACCACTTATAAAGGCAAACAAACCGGGACCTTAGGTGACCTTGGCATCTATAGTTTCAACGGCAATAAAATCATCACCACCTCTGGTGGTGGGATGTTGGTCTCAAACCATAAAGAAAAAATTGATATAGTAAGGTATTGGGCCTCACAAGCCAAAGATAAAGCCAGACACTATCAACACTCAGAAATAGGCTATAACTACCGCCTTAGCAACATTAGCGCTGGTATTGGACGTGGCCAACTAAAAGTCTTAAAGAAACGCATCCAACAAAAAAAACATATCTTCAATACTTATAAAAAAGCTTTAGCCCATCTAGAAGGTATCGCGTTTATGCCCATCAACGATTGGAACGACCCCAACTACTGGTTAACCTGTATAGTACTTAGTGGTAAAGTAAAACCCTTAGATATCATCAAAGCCTTAGAAAAAGAAAACATTGAATCTAGACCACTTTGGAAACC
>CAYZOR010000166.1:0-2247 GCA_964479895.1 uncultured Candidatus Izemoplasmatales bacterium
ATGATTTTTCACTTGCGATTGGCAAAAAAGGTGCTAATGTTCGGTTAGCTTCTCGGGTAACCAAACACAAAATTGATATAAAGTCGCAAACACAGGCTCAAGAAGAGGGTATTAACATTATTATGGAATAGAGGTGGTTTGGTTTGAAAATAAAAAAAATTCCGATGCGAACATGCGTGCAAACGCGAGAAAAATATCCGAAGTTTGATTTGTTTCGGGTCGTTCGTACGCCGGAGGAAGAAGTTATTATCGATTTAAAGGGGAAGGCTAATGGTCGCGGGGCGTATTTGCAAAAAGACGCTGCAGTAATTGAAAAAGCGCGTAAATCACGGATTTTAGAAAAACATTTAGAAATCGCAGTCCCCGATCATATTTATGATGAATTAAAAAATTTAATTTAAAAGGAGGTGATTAGTATGATGAAAGTAATAGATTATGCTAAGGAAGTTAATAAATCAGCTGATGAAATTTTAAAAGCTTGTCAAGAATTAGAAATGGATTATATTACTGATCAAACAAGTATTTTGAATGGTGATGATATTACTGATTTGGAGAATTATTGGTTGGAAAAAGATGATAAGAAGAAAAACATCAAAAAGACCAAGGAGAAGAAGGCATCAAAGCAGGGTGATGCATCATCTGATGAGGCACAAATCGTAATTTATCGTGATAATATGACGGTTCGTGAATTTGCCGATAGTTTAAATGAACCAGTTAATGATGTCGTAAAAAAATTGTTTACGCTCGGAATTATGGCGAACGTTAATAATAACTTAGATTATGAAACAGCGGAAATTATTGCTGGGGAATATGGTTATGAAATAAAAAAAGCTGGTGCAGTCGATGTTGCTAATTTTGAAGAGTTTGAAATTCGTGATGATGAAAAAGATCTAAAACCACGGCCCCCAGTAGTAACAATTATGGGGCACGTTGATCATGGTAAAACTACTTTACTTGATACAATTCGCAAAGCCAAAGTAGTTGATGATGAAGTTGGTGGTATTACGCAGGCGATTAGTGCTTATCAAGTTGCTTATAACGATAATAAAATCACTTTTATTGATACCCCAGGCCATGCTGCTTTTACGCAAATGCGTGCTCGGGGGGCGCAAGTAACTGATATTGTTATTATTATTGTTGCGGCTGATGATGGTGTTATGCCCCAAACTAAAGAAGCGATTGATCATGCGAAGGAAGCGGGCGTGCCTATTATGGTAGCGATTAATAAAACCGATAAACCTGATGCTAACCCAGAACGAGCGATTAATGAGTTGTGCGAGTATGGTTTAATGCCCGATTATTGGGGTGGCGATGTTTTATTTACTAATGTTTCGGCGATAACCGGTGATGGAATTGATCAATTGTTAGAAAATATTTTATTAGTGGCTGAAATGAATGATTATCGTGCCAATCCCGATCGTTATGCGCTTGGTTCAGTAATTGAGGCTAGTTTAGATAAGTCCGTCGGACCAGTTGCAACGTTATTGATCCAAAGTGGGACATTGCGATTAGGTGATTCGATTGTGGTTGGGACTTGTTATGGCCGGGTTCGTAATATGAAAAATGATCAAAATCAAGCGATTGAGGAAGCAGTTCCATCCCACCCAGTGGTGGTAATGGGTTTAAATAAGACACCAGTTGCTGGTGATCGCTTTGCCGTTTTCGCATCCGAGAAAGAAGCTAAAAAAGTTTGGGAAGAGCGGAAAGAAAGATTGAAAGGTGATGATGGTTCGCCCCGCACGGGTGTTAGTTTAGATGAGGTTTTTTCACGCATTAAAGAAGGTGAGACCGAAGTAAAAGTTTTGGTTAAAGCAGATGTGCAAGGTAGTGTTGAGGCAGTTAAATCATCATTAGAAAAAATTGCCGTTGAAAATATTAAAATTAAAGTTATTCGCAGTTCGGTTGGTGCTGTCAGTGAAAATGACATCATGTTAGCAAAAGCATCTGGTGCGATTATTATTTCGTTTAATCTACCAGTTGATAGTGATATGAAAAAATGCGCCAAAGAGCATAATGTTGATATTAGAACTCATAATATTATTTATAAAGTAGTTGAGGAAATGGAAGCAGCTATGAAAGGGATGCTTGAACCAGAATATGAAGAACAAAAACTAGGTACTGCCGAAGTACGCCAATTGTTTAAGTTTAGTAAAGTTGGTGTGATTGCTGGTAGTTATATAACTGATGGTATAGTAAAAAATAATGCTCATTGTCGCGTTTGGCGTGGTAATGAAGTAGTTCATGAAG
>CAYZOR010000167.1:0-2234 GCA_964479895.1 uncultured Candidatus Izemoplasmatales bacterium
CATATAATATAAGTATCAAAGGTAAAAGTAGGTGTAGTATGAAAACAGTCGTTGTTACGGGAGCGGGATCAGGCATTGGTTTAGCATTGGTAAAAAGCTATGCAAACCTTGGTTATAAAGTGTATGCAACAAAACTTGAGTCACAGCATTTAAACATCAATTTAGAAAATGTTACGTATTTTGATGTTGATTTTTTAAAAGATGAACGCTGTGAATGGATGAATCAAATTGGTGAATCAATTGATGTATTTGTTGCGAATGCTGGCGCAGGAAAGTATGAAAAAAACACGATTCCATCTTTAAATGACGCGATGTATCAGTTAAACACATTAACACCAATTAAGCAGTATAATTGTTTAAAAGAAAAAGATTTTAAGGGTACATTTGTTGTAATGGGATCGATTATGGCTTTGTGGCCTTTGGCTGGTTATGCAAGATTTTCTCATACCAAAGGGGCTTTAGTTACTTATTTTAAAGCGTTACAAATAACCGAAAAAATTCCGATCGTCATCATGCTTCCGGTGGCTGTTCAAACAAAATTTTTCGAAAACTCAAAACAAGCGCATGCCCCATGGTTGGCACAAGACGCTCAGAAGGTTTCAAAAAAAATGATTAGAGTAATCAAAAAGCAAAAGAAAGTTTGGATTTCTTCAAAGCTTTTTGCTGTTTTATATAAAATATCACCAAGCATATTAAGGTTTTATTTAAAAAGAGAAAATAAGATATATCAAAAGATGTTTCATCATAACAAATAATAGGAGTGATTGTATGCAAGGCAATTTAGTTAAGTTTAATCAGAGAATGGGTTTTTTACACCTGCTACAAGGAACCATTATTTTAATTTTAGCATTAAGTGTGGAAGTCTTTAGAGACTTTAGACCAATGATTTTTGGACGCTTTTTTGAAGTGTATGATTCAGGGGCATACGCGCCTGCTACTCAAGAACTATTTGAATTACCCTTTGGTATTTTAGTCGCATTATTTTTACTATTGAGTGCCTTGTTTCATTTTTTAATCTCAGGGCCGTTTAAATCGCAATATATCACCTGGGTTAAAAATGGTTATAATCCGTTAAGATGGTATGAATACGCTTTATCTTCTTCAATCATGATTGTTTTATTGGCAGCGCTTTTTGGGTTATTAACCATTGAGGCACTCGTGCTTATATTTGTTATAAATGCGCTAATGAACTTATTTGGGTTATTAATGGAAAAGATGAATCCAATTGACCGTACAAAGACAGATTGGACGCCTTATTTTTATGGATGGATCGCAGGGATTACTCCTTGGGTTTTAATTGTTATATATATGTTCAATAATGGTGATTTATCTCAACTTCCGTGGTTTGTTATACCAGGTTTAGTGTTTTACTTTGTGACGTTTAACTTGTTTGCGTTAAATCAGTATTTACAATATAAAAAGGTAGGAAAATGGGAAAATTATATGTATGGTGAAAAAATGTATGTTTGGCTAAGTTTGTTTGGAAAATCGATTTTAGCGTGGGTTGTTTTTATCGGTGTCTTATTCGCATAAAAAAAACCTCCCATAAGTTGAGAGGTTAATTTAAAAACAGTGCTTTGGCGCTGTTTTTTTTATGCGCCATGAATGCCACCATTTACAGGGATAACTTGTCCGTTAATAAACCCTGCTTCATCACTGGCTAAAAATAGACATGCATTGGCAATATCTTGTGTTGTACCTAAACGTTTTAAAGGAATCGTGTCTGCATACTTCTTTTTATCTTCAGGGCTAACATAAGAAGTCATATCCGTATCGGTTAAACCAGGTGAAACAGCATTAATAGTAATTCCTTTAGGACCAAGTTCTTTTCCTAACGCTTTGACCATCCCATTTAAGGCAAATTTAGACATCGCGTAATTGACTTGGTTTTCTCTACCGACAATCCCAGTTCCACTGGTTATGTTAATGATTCTTAATGGATGATGTTTAGGGTTTTCATTAATAGTATGTTTAATCATTGCCCAGGACCCTTTAACATTGGTATCCATGACCAAATCATAATCTTCTTCACTCATTAAATCGATAGGACAATCTCTTTTCACACCCGCATTGTTAATAAGTACATCGATGGGACCAAATTTTTGAATTGCATTTTGAATAATCTCTAATGTTTTATCAATTCTTTTTAAATCAATCTTTAATGCCAAGGCCTCTACACTTTTAGATTCAACTTCATTTAAAGTTTCTTCCGCAGCTTTTTCATTGTGTGCATA
>CAYZOR010000168.1:0-2205 GCA_964479895.1 uncultured Candidatus Izemoplasmatales bacterium
TCCATTTCACCCTCCTTGTTGCCACAAATCACCAATTCACGGTTACTTGATCTATTCAGCTTCACTGTTGTCCAAAATAACTTAAAAAATGATGTAATGACACAATAAAATCAACTTTTTCAGGCGGAAAAGTCAAATTTTCCGGTCTATGGCAGCAAATAACGGTTGGATTCATAGAACCCTTTAAAAAAAACAAGCAATCTGTTCTTCTATCAAAATCTGATTAAGCATATTTATTGGCGAAAACATTTTCAATTATACTTAGCTGAAACTTCCCGCTTTTTAAACTTCGGCTTGGCGGGGGCGATCGGCGCGAAAACTAAAATCCAACAGCACAACTGAAGCCAACACATGATGCTCCTATACGATATTCTGACTAAACTCAAACACGAATTCTCAGCTTCCCGAAAAGAAAAAGAGCGGGGAACATGGTTCATCTATACCCTGGTTGCAATCATCGCACCCGTTGCTTCATCGAAGACCTCCAATCTGCTCAATACGGCGAACCGTTCAGACTTATGGCGATATACAAGCTCATGAAATATTTTACGGTCGATCATAACAATCAACCCCCTATGGCAGTTGATTGAACATGCTCGCATGTTTTACCATTATAACCCTCCTTGGCTTTTTTAGGGTTTGTTGTTTTTGTCGCAATTCATTTGACTTTAATCTTTTTTTCATGCTATACATTATATAGTTGTGGCTAAATAAACAATTCTCTAAATAATGTCATCGGGGTCTTTGATCGAAAAGTTTAAAAATTCTCCAAGATAAGGAGGGGACATGAAACTAAGATTTACAATATCGTTTGTCGTCACCATTGTTTTATCCTTTATACTGCTGGGTGCTTCAGCAGTGGCTTCCGAGGCTCAATAGGGTACTAAAATCGGCGTTGGTTATCAGAATATGTGGATTGGCGGCTCCATGCACGGTATTTCCGGGCGCGTCTGGCTCCAGAATAATTTTGGCTTTGAAGGCAACTTGTTTATGGGCGATATAGAGGTTACATTTAAGGAAGAGATGTATACTGATTTTTATTATGAAGAAGTGAGCGTTACCAGTGATGCCGACCTTTTTATAATGGAAATCAAGGGAATGTATGCACCAATCGTTCGCGAAAACAGCCGCCTTTACTTCGGCGCCCTGTTAAATCATGCATCGTTTGAAGTGGGGGGATCGGCGAATGGCATTGGAGATTCTTACAGTGACAGTGTTTTTGGTTTCGGCATCTTAATGGGCAGCGAATGGCATTTTCAGGGCATTCCCGAGCTTGGTTTTAACTTCGATGTCGGATACAAGCTATACAGTCATGATGACGAAATCGAAATTGACATAAATGGCATTGATGCAACTTTTGGCATCAAATACTATTTTAATTGACAATCCCAAGCGGACTGCACACTTTATCTTATAATAGACCCCTCACCCGAGAAGCCGGGGCATCCCTTTCGTTGGGGTGCCCTGGTTTTTTATACCAGACATACGGACAAAGCGTTGGTTTTCATGCTGCAAAACAGCAATTTAAATCTCTTCATCTAATTTCCTACATTTCGTTTAATTTTTACGTAACTATTCAGCGAAAAACGAAAAAAAGTAAAAAAAAGACTTGACATCAGCATCAGCAATTCACGGTGAATGATAAGAGCCCCCAAAATCAAGGGGCCTGATCCTTGTCTTTCGCAATGTTTTTGCCTACCATTTCTTGTAAAACAAAAATTTAACCTAAAATGAAAGATTTTATAAACTATTAATATTATTGTAAATAAAAATATAGACATCTATTGCCACAAAATTCAGTTGGGCTTCATCATGTTTCCTGGGCAAAAAGACATAAATGACATTATTCAGTCCCATTGTTCGGGGATCAAGCAATTTTGATAATGTATTGCATTAAATTTCGAAAGCCCTATTGGATGCATTACTTTATCAACAACAAATTAATGCTGATTGTGCCCTTATAAAATAAGTAGATTGAATATTTTGCTCACATTCCATTTTAAATTGCAGTTTAGATAAAATGATTGTATTTAGTTTAAAGATTTTTTTACTATGAATAATTTGTCAAAATTTGATCAAGTATAGCGGCATATTTATTTATAACCTATTGATATTTATCCTTCCAACTGAATTTTGAAATCATAGATAGGCATTGCCATCAATATATGGTAGCCTCTGTTTCAGCATCATCGATATATAGAGGAT
>CAYZOR010000169.1:0-2204 GCA_964479895.1 uncultured Candidatus Izemoplasmatales bacterium
AAGTTCACTTATCTCACAAATTGTTTGGGTTGTTCTGATGATGGTACTCGGTTTCCCGAGTTTTACAGTTGTAGTGCTAAAAAGTTTCTCTAACAGACCGAAATTAATTTAATAGCCTGCTTAAAGGGCTTTTTTTATGCCTTTTTAATTTTGTAACGAATAAGTTTTAGATACTTGTTAAAATCTTCGCGAGATGAAGCCGCATAATCAAAAGTAACACTGAAAGCTTCCTGAATGGCTTTGTAGTCACTACGAATCTGATCATTATCCTTGTCGTATACAAGTGTATCTACGATCTTTTTCCCATGCTTATCGCGTTCCTTTTGTGTGGTATAACGTTCCTTAAAACCAAGGGCACCACCAATTTCATCTAATAAAACGGTTTGGTCATTAGGAAGCGTGCAAGTGCACGCATTCAAGGTACGTTTGATTCTTGAAGCGGACATTGTTTTATGACCAAGCTTATATTGAAGGAGCCTAAGCATTAGTAGCGCTGTATAACAGATAAGCATATGACCTTCGATGTGTTTTTGTGTTCTGACATAAATCGGACGTGTTTGAAGGTCCGATTTAGTAATTCTAAAGGATTCTTCGATTCGCCATAAGCTACTATAAACTTCCATAATCTTATTGTGATCATAATCGAGTTCAGATGTGATGATGCAAAAATATCCATCAAATTTCTCGTCTTCAATAATCTTATCATAATCGATTGAATGTACCGATTTATCACTAACTTCACCAGTTGCGTCTATAATATTGTTTGTTGTCACATATTCTCCAGCCGTATGGTTAATCGTATAAGCATTGTTCACCATTCGCTTTTTCGCTTTCAAAACTTTCTCGTGGCGTTTTTTCTTTGCGAAATCACTGTCTTCCTTACTCCAATAGATTAGAACTTTACGTCTTCTCATGATGCGCTTTTTACTTTTCGCTGAGGAACTGTCGTAATCTTCATAAAACATCTTGTATTTAAATTTATCATTGCCCACGTATCCGTCTTCATCCATCATCATGGCTTGGTATCGTTTACCAGCGGTCCCTTTTAACGTTTGAGACACTACGTATCCGTCATTGTGGTTCACGATATAATCAAGGTTGGCTTTACTGTTAAGGCCTTTATCCGCAACGACAATGAGCCGTCCGAGTCCATAGTTTTTCTTAATATCTTCCATTGCGGGTTGTAACGTTTTACTGTCGGAAGTATTGCCTGGAAAGGTAGACATCGCAATGGGAAGATTGTTTGAATCCATGAATAATCCAAGCTGAATAATTGGCGAGAGACGATGTTCTTTTGAAACACCTTTTTGTTGGTATTTTCCCGCTTCTTCAGGAAAGTCAGTCTCAAAATAATAGTTTGTCACATCATAAAAAGCATAGGATGCGTCTCTTCCTATTGTTTTTTTTATTCGGTCGTTTAAATGATTTTGAAGTTTGACAGAAAGGTCACTGAATTTATCAAGTGCACGGTAAATATCCGCCAAATCAAAGTGATAATCCTTGTTGTAAAACTGCTTAATTTCTTGAAGTGTACCGCGTTTTGAGTTTGGGTTCATGATGCGTTTCAAGGTTAAAAATTCAAACACGTCACTCAAGCTGTATTGCCCTTTGAATGGTTGCTTCTCAAAAAACGCTTTAATCCCTAAAAATTCATAGATACTTTCAAGAAATCGATAGCCATAATTGTATTTTCGATTGAGTGCATCACTATTTTTTCTGTTCAAAGGAATACTAACGATTAATTGTTTCTTCTTTGTGTTTAGCTTTTGTGATTCATCAAAACGCTTAATTTCGTCCATAAATGCTTCGCGGTCTTGTTGGTCTTCAAGATACCCAAAGGATTTAATGGTGGTTTGTCTTGGGGTCTGCCCTGGCCCTGGCCTGAAAGACTTTACTACTCGAACTTGCGTTTTTATGGTGCCATCTTTAAACTTGATCTTGTCTTTTCTAATCATAACGCACCTCTTTAATAAGCTATATGCCTATTATAGCACTACATAGCATTACTGTAAAGAGGTTTTTTGCACTTTTTTACTAGCCTAACTGTAAAACTCTTTTAAACCCTACTTTCCCTTACCCAAGCTGTTTATTCATAACTAATTATTGATATGTGGTTCTTAGCACTACAATTTCAACTGTAAAACTGCGGTTATAGCGTATTTTGAGACATTAATATAACATTTATTATCCAATAAAAAAGCGCC
>CAYZOR010000170.1:0-2196 GCA_964479895.1 uncultured Candidatus Izemoplasmatales bacterium
GCGCCACGCGGCACGGCCACAGCGGACACTAAGTGGCCTAAAATTCTAGAGCCCTTCAATACATCCATCCAGATAGGCATGACAGCCACCCCGAAAGAAACCAAATATGTCAGTAATATTCACTATTTTGGTGAGCCGGTTTACACTTATAGTCTTAAACAAGGAATAAATGATGGTTTCTTAGCTCCATATAAAGTCATACGCATAAACATTGATAAAGATACTGAGGGATGGAGACCATATAAAGGACAAACAGACGTTTATGGAGAAATCATAGAAGACCGTGAATATAACTCCACTGATTTTGATCGCAATTTAGTTATTGACAATCGAACGCAAGAAGTAGCACAAAGAATCACCAAATGGTTGAAAGATAATGGTCGTTTTAGTAAAACGATAGTTTTTTGTGTCGATATAGATCATGCTGAGCGTATGCGACAAGCTTTAATTAATGAAAATGAAGATTTAGTAGCGGAAAATCCAAATTATATAATGCGTATAACCGGAGATAACAAAGAAGGCAAAGATAAACTAGACTACTTTATTGACGTTAATGAAAAATATCCTTCCATCGTCACGACCTCAAAATTAATGACAACTGGTGTTGATGCAAAAACCACAAAACTCATTGTGCTTGAAAGCAACATTAACTCCATGACTGAGTTTAAACAAATTATCGGCCGAGGCACTAGATTACTACCAGACTATGACAAATACTATTTTACAATTATGGATTTCCGTAATGCTTCGAGATTATTTGCCGATCCAACATTTGATGGTGAACCAATCGCTGAATTTGATTCAACCAAACATGACAAGCCCGAAAGTGGGCCAAATGAAGAAGATTATGAAGAACTGCCACCTGAGGTTGAGCCGATTGAAGAAATTAGAAGGAAAAAATATAGAGTCAATGATGTTGAGGTATCAATCATCAATGAAAGAGTCCAGTACTATGATAATGATGGGAAACTCATTACAGAGAGCATTAAAGATTATTCTAAAAGAAATATCTTAAATGAATATGCAACAATGGATGAATTCATCCATTATTGGACTAAATCCGAGCGAAAAGCTGCGATAATAGAAGAACTTCAACAACATGGTGTATTATTAGATGCACTAAAAAAAGAAACCGAAAAGGATATTGATGACTTCTACTTGATATTACATGTAGCGTTTGATCAAAAGCCTTTAACTAAACGTGAGCGAATAGACAATGTTAAAAAGAAAGGTTATCTAGATAAATATTCCGATACTTGCCGTGAAGTTTTATCAGCATTACTAGAAAAGTACAATGATGGTAGTATTCAAGACATTGAAGATACAAGAATTCTTGAAAACGATCCGTTCGATAAATTTGGTAGTGCAAAAAAGATAGCCAAACACTTCGGTGGTAAAAAAGGCTACATTGAAGCGGTAAAAGAACTTCAAAATATGATTTATAAGACAGGGAGAGTATAATATGAGTTTAAATGGATTTGTAAAGACAATACAGAATATCATGCGCGGCGATAGCGGTATCAATGGTGATGCGCAACGCATTGAACAAATGACATCTTTGTTATTTTTAAAAGTCTATGATGCTAAAGAAGAGGATTGGGAGTTTCATGACGATAATTATGCTTCAATAATCCCGGAAAATTTAAGATGGCGTAATTGGGCAAGGGATAAAAAAGATGGCAAAGCGATGACGGGGCAGGAATTACTTGATTTTGTCAATCTTGAATTGTTCCCTACTTTAAGCAAATTACCTATAGAACCAGATACACCAATGAAAAAGCGCATTGTTAGAGCTGTTTTTGAGGATGCTAACCAGTACATGAAGGATGGCATATTACTCAGAAAAGTTATCAACGAAATTGATGCAATTGAGTTTGATGAGTACCGTGAAAGACATGCTTTTGGCGAAATATATGAAACTATTCTTAAAAATCTTCAAAGCGCTGGTAATGCTGGCGAATATTACACGCCCAGAGCTGTAACGGATTTTATGACCAAGATGATTGAGCCTAAACTTGGAGAGAGTATTGCAGATTTTGCGTGTGGAACGGGTGGATTTTTGACCTCAAGTTTAAAAGAACTTGAAAAACAAGTTAATACTGTAGAGGATAGAGAAAAGTATAATGAAGCTATATACGGTATTGAAAAAAAACCATTACCATATTTATTAGCAATAACAAACATGTTAATTCATGA
>CAYZOR010000171.1:0-2190 GCA_964479895.1 uncultured Candidatus Izemoplasmatales bacterium
TACGGTTTTCGGTTTGTTTGTACTCTGTGTATTCTTAAACAAACTATCCCTCCCTATCTGTTGATAATTAAATTATAAAATAAAGAGCAAATAGAAAACAACAGTTTAGATGAAATTGCTTACAAAGAGACCATGACATCAATCGAGAAAAATGGTATAATTTAGGACAAGAGTAGAAAAAGGGGTTGGAAGGATGTCTCATGTTTTTGATAACAACAAACCTGGTGCGGTAGGTGAATATCTAAAAAAGAATATCACGCCGAAAGCAAGCACTGATTTCGTGTCTTCCATTTTCACCATCTATGCGTATGATAAGTTAAAAGAACCACTTGACCAAGCGAAAAATGTGCGGTTCCTTTATAATGAACCGGCTTTTTTGAATAGGGAAAACTCAGCTAAAAACAAAGATGTAAAAGAGTTTCATCTGAATATGCGCTCTAGGGAGAAAAGTGTCTCAGAATTTGATCTGGAAATCACCTTAAAAAACAACTTGGACCAGAATCAAGTCGCTTCACGTTTTCATGACTTTGTAAAGAAACGTGCGGAAGTGAGGTCAGTGTTGAAACCAAATACTGTTCAGACAAAACATTTCTATGTTAAAAATGAAGATAAGGATAACTTCCTGATTACAGGAGCCAATCTGGATTTCTCACTTGAGGGCCTTGGGTACAAGAACCGTGTGATGTTCGATTTCAAGACCTTGGACAACAATGAAGAGACCCACCAAGAGTTTGAAATGTTCTTCGACAAGATTTGGCATGATGACACGATCACCAAGGATGTCAAAGAGGAACTTCTTAATCACATCAAGAATCTATATAAAGAAAATTCACCTGAGCTCTTATATTATGTCACACTGTATAATCTGTTCTATGAGTCATTGGTTAATGAAGATGATATCTCCAAAATCAAAGAACGTACAGGTATCCAGAAAACCAAAATCTGGAACATGCTCTATAACTTCCAGCATGATGCAGTCGTAGGTGCCATTAAGAAGTTAGAACTCTATAATGGCTGTATTATTGCTGATTCGGTTGGGCTCGGTAAAACGTTTGAAGCCTTAGCCATCATGAAATACTATGAACTTAGAAACGATCGTATCTTAGTATTAGCGCCTAAAAAACTAAGAGGAAACTGGACATCTTTCAAGTTAAATACAAACACAAATATCTTAGTTGAAGATCGCTTTAACTATGACGTATTAAATCATACTGACTTATCACGTGAAGAAGGTTATTCAGGTGATATTGATTTATCTCAAATTAACTGGGGTAACTATGATTTAATCGTGATCGATGAATCCCATAATTTTAGAAATAAACCAAATAAACCAAATAAGAAAACACGCTATCAAAAACTGATGGAAGATATCATTCAAAGCGGTGTTAAATCGAAGGTGTTAATGCTATCAGCAACACCCGTAAACAATCGATTAACGGATTTAAAAAATCAAATCATGTTTATCACAGAAAATAATGATTCAGCCTTTAAAGAAAATGTTGGTATCGATAGTATTCATAAAACTTTACGCATCGCTCAACAACGTTTTAACGAGTGGGGTGAATTACCAGAAGAAGCCCGTAAAACTGAGAATCTACTTTCGATGCTAGACTACGATTTCTTTAATTTATTAAACACATTGACGATTGCTAGAAGCCGAAAACATATTGAAAAATACTACGACACAAAAGATATTGGAGAGTTTCCAGAGCGACTTAAGCCAAAAACAGTCAAATCAGATATTGATACACTAGGAAACTTCCCATCCCTCTCAGATATTAATGGTCGTATTGCTAAATTAACGCTACCAATCTACTCACCGATGCTCTATATTTTACCGACTAAAATTGATGAATATGAAGCCAAGTACAGTCAGATAATTCAGGGTGGAAAAAGCGCTTTTAAACAAGCCGACCGTGAACGCAGTTTAGTAAACTTAATGCGCGTTAACATCTTGAAGCGTCTTGAAAGTAGTATTTACTCATTCAGCCTAACCGTTGAGCGTCTCCTTAAGCAAATCGATTCAGCCCTTGATACTTTAAACAATCAAACGGATTATGATTATCAAGAGATCGATGAGATAGAAGATGATGAGTTTGACAACTATGAGTTTGGCAAAAAGGTAAAAGTTAAGCTCAAAGATTTAGATCTCATAAGATTTAGACAAGACTTAGAGCATGATAAAGAAAT
>CAYZOR010000172.1:0-2175 GCA_964479895.1 uncultured Candidatus Izemoplasmatales bacterium
GTATGCCCTATGAAGATGCCAAGTTGATGGATGTGTGGTTTAATACGCACGTGGGGCATTAAATTGTTGATATCATCGACTTTGAAATTAGAAAGGCCAATCGATCCAACAATTTCTTCTGCGTAAAGGCTTTCTAAAGCTTTCCATACTTCAATATTTTCTTTAGAAAAATCTTCATCTTCTTTGCCCCATGGTGTTGGCGCATTAATAAGGAGACAATCAAGATAATCGATTGCTAAATTTTTCATGATTCTTTTTACAACTCTTTTGACCCCGTCATAGGTTTTAATATGCGGCGGTATTTTAGAGGTAATAAATAAATCTTCTCTAGGAATATTTGAATCTTTTAATGCCTTAGCGATATTTTTTTCATTTAAATAAATAGGGGCTGTTTCAATGTGACGATACCCTACCTTTAGTGCATCGTTAATGACGTCATAAATCACGGATTGATCGACATCGTGAGTGCCAAAGCCAAGCTTAGGCATACGATATCCATTAGGTAAAACGATGGTTTCGTTAATGAGCGCCATGGTATCCCTCCTTAAGGGTGATTATATTATATAAGAAATTTGTAAAGTTATTGCTTTTAATGCATAAAAAAAACTTTGGAAATTTCCAAAGTTTTTATTGGTATTTAAGACTGCGACGTTTTGCTTGTTTAAAGTCGATATTAAAGGTCTTAAGTAATGCTTTAAATGTTTTGACTTTTTCTTCTTTTGAACTGTCGCCACCATGATTGATTTTAGATCCAACTTCATAAAATGTTTCGCCGCGGTGAGATATTTTATCAAAGAAGACTTCGATATCTTCATACATCGCACTTACACGGTTTACACGAATCATGTTTACGTTTCGAATATCCCCACCATGAATCGAGTCTAAGTCTTTAATCTCCCCTTCAGGAAGTTTATCGTTATAAACGAGTAAACGCATTTCTTTTTCACTTAAGCGTTGATGATATTCTAAAAACGTTTCTTCATCAATCGTTGGGATTTTTAACGTTAAATGATAAGAAATATGACCTTCCTTACGAATCGTTCTTTCTCTTAAGGTAATGTTACGCTCCGCAAGTTGTCCGTTGGGTGTATCAAAATAATAATTATAATGAATATCAGTTTTATCCGAAAACTGTACTTGCAGATAATCCATTATTTCATAACACTGCGCTTTATTCAGTGCGTGTCTATATTCAGTATCGATCGCACGTGTTCTATTTGGCATGTCTCATCCTCCTAACAATTCATAATCTATTATACATGAAAACAAACCGTTTTGCATAGAGACAGCGAAAAAATTATGGTAAAAATCACTGATATGCTAAAATATAAGGGGGTGATGCATTTGAAACTAAATCCATTTGATCTCAAAACGCATGATAAACAAGAAGTGTCTTCGTTAATTTATCAAGCCGATCCTTCAACGTACGATATTTTATTTGGCAACAAAACCAAAGCGATTGAAACCATTACGCATTTACTTAGTGACACTGAAAGCGAAACGATTTTTTCAAACCCACACGTTAAAGTGATTGAAGATAACGAGGCTTTAATAGGGGTTGTGGTGAATTATACAGGCGCAAGACGCCAAGATTTAGAAAACAATACGTTTAGACGTGGGTTTAAACAATTTGGGGCATTTAAAACCATCCAACGTTTTTTTGCGATTCGCAAAATCAGAAGAATTTTAAGCGTGGATATGGACTTAGAATCTACCTATATTCTGACATTAAGCATCAAGCCAGAATTTCAACAACGAGGATATGGAGAAAAAACCATTAACCAACTACAAAAATCCTCTAAAACCCTTTATTTGCATGTCAATTATAAAAATAATGACGCAAGAAAATTTTATGAAAAAATAGGGTTTAAAAAACATCAAGAATTTTATGATAACTATAAAAAAACACCCATTGGAGCGATTGTTCTAAAAAGACATCAACAAGAAATCAGGTGATGAAATGAAAAATATTAGGTTTTCATACGTAAAAGTAAACGCCTTAGAAAGCTTTGAAGAAGGCCTTTATAAAGCGACCAACACACTTTTAACAGAAGGGGTTTTTGAAAGTTTTTATTTAAAAGAGATTGTGGATGTAATCCATAAACATGGACCCTACATGGCAATCACTGATGACACGCTTGTTTTACATGCACAAAGATATGAATATATTAAAGA
>CAYZOR010000173.1:0-2166 GCA_964479895.1 uncultured Candidatus Izemoplasmatales bacterium
CTATAAATGAAATATCAATTGCAAAAAAAATGATGGTAAAATTTGGTTTTGTCGTTTTTTTTTTAACCTTTGAAGCGACATTTCATTTATTAACCAAAATTTACTACCATGAAAAGGAAAATTTTATCTTTGGTGTTTGCAGCGGCGATGCTGCTGGGCTTTGTTGTCTCTGTCGAAGGTGGATCAGGCGGTCCATGCGGGACTTATGTTTTAACTTGCGGTTCAGATGGGTCACAACATTATGTTATTGTCTGTGATGAAGCTGATCAGGATGCATGGGTTGCATTATTATGTGAGAGATGATCGATTAATACTGGGAGAAAGTGTTCAAAGCACTTTCTCCCAGTAGAGTCTTGTATACACGAACAATAATAAGTTGGTTTAAGATAAAAACTTTGATTAGTTAGAAAAACAAAAACAATGATACGCATTTTCATTTTTCTATTTTTTAGTTCATGTGGTTTGGTCAGTTTCTCGCAAGACTTTCCGGAGATTCCTGTCAAGGAATTGGGAAAAGCAGAGCTGGTTGTAAGGTATTTGCTGTCATATCAGCAAGACTCCCTTAACGACCAGGATATCAGGCATGAGGAAATGGTCCTTCAGTTGGGAGAAAACGTTAGCAAGTTTTTTAGCCATGATTCATATCTATTCCGGAAAAAATCACGCGAATATGCTGCTAAGGGCCTCACGCAAAAATTTATGGGTAATCCTGACCTTCGTCCACCTCCGGGCAGGTTCAGATACAATATTTTTAAAAACTTTCCGCGCGGAAAATTGACAACCGCAGACCATCTTCCCGGCGATCATTTCATATACAGGGTAGAGTTAAACGCGCTATTGTGGGAGATAAAGGCCGATACAACATCCATTCAAGGTTATCCTGTGCAGAAAGCCATGGCCGATTATGGAGGAAGAACCTGGGTGGCTTGGTTCACATCAGAAATTCCCTTCAGGGATGGCCCATATAAATTTCACGGTCTTCCAGGTCTTATCCTAAACATACATGACACGCAGAACCATTATGTGTTTGAGCTACTATCCATTGAAAAGCCCAGGGAATTAACCACCATTGATTTCCTTGAACGTAATTTTATTGAAACTACCAGGGCACGTTTTTTTCAGGCCAAAAATCATTTTAGAGAGGATATCATTAACCGCGCTGCTGAAGCAGGATTGGGCATTGAATCACAGCAAACCGCTGCCGAAAACATGCGCCGCCGCAACAACCCCATTGAGCTTACGGCTGACTAAGGTTCTAATTTATACATAACTGAATTTAATAGAAATAATATTTATTTGCATGTTTAATCAGTGCGGTTGACGTATTAAATGTAAAAAAAGTATGGTAAAATTTGGTTTTGTCGTTTTTTTTTTAACCTTTGAAGCGACATTTCATTTATTAACCAAAATTTACTACCATGAAAAGGAAAATTTTATCTTTGGTGTTTGCAGCGGCGATGCTGCTGGGCACCGCAACAATGACAAAAGCCATGAACTCTTGGGAATGTATTACTGTGACTGAAGATTGTGGACCTCATGGAGGTTTTACGGCAATGATTTGCGGAGATGATTTTTTTGAACAGCAGGAAATGCTATCAGTATGGTTTGAAATTTATGACTGTTGATTTGTTTGATGCAGTTTGATATCTGTAATTCAAAAATCCACAGGGCGGTTAATCTTCCTGTGGATTTTAAACAATTAAGTATGAAAGCAATATTCTTGTTATTGGCATTCAGCCTTGGACTTAACACCACTATTAAGGGACAAACAACATTAAAAAATGTTGATAAAGCTGAAATAATATGTTTTTACAACTATTACTGGCAGCAGGACTCAGTGGATCCTGATCATATACGGAATGAAAGAATGATATTATTGGTCGAGGAAAAAACTAGTTTATTTTATGGTTATGGCAGACATTTTAGTGACTCAGTCTTTCTTGCCAATCCTGACATAAATTTATCTGCTTTTAGTGAACTGAATCCTCCACGAGCTATAAGCAACATGCGTATATACAAAAACCATCCCGCAGGTAACATAACAACTTTTGATTATGTTTTACCAGACATGTATCAGTATGAGGAAAACCTTGACCTGTTCGATTGGACACTATCAGATGAAACCGATGTTATTCATGGATATCCGGTTCAAAAAGCTACTACAAA
>CAYZOR010000174.1:0-2154 GCA_964479895.1 uncultured Candidatus Izemoplasmatales bacterium
AATCACTACCAAAGCGATAATCAATTTGATGTTGATTATAACTTGGTTCTTGTTGACGATAATCACTAATTATTTCAGCAATCTTTTGTCGCGCAACAGCCTCTCTTGTTGGAAGTTTGTCGCGCGGAATTTCTACTTTCGCTGTTTCAATAAAACGATGATCTTCCGTAATTAATAACTCATATTCTACGGAACATGCCGCTAAAAAAATTATCATTACCAACAATAACGCTAACTTTATTTTTTTTATCATTACTCCACTCCTTTTTTAATCAACCGTATCAAACTCCCAAATATTATTATCAATAATATTATTAACTATTTTGGTTTCAACCTCTGATTCCATATATGTTTTGGTATTATTATGATCCATTGGATCCATCACCAAGAATAATCCATTATAATATTCACTAATTACCAAATAATTATCTCCTCGAGCACTAAAGGGACTGCGACCAACATGAACTAACACTTTCTTTCCATTGTTCAAAGCATTTTTGATATCATTGGTATTATTTGATATTTCTTCGCTGGCGATGTTAAATTCATCCGTCGCTTCATCAGACCAAATAACGCTTTCTCGCTCTTCCGGCATATTTTCACAAATAAATTCTGCCACATTATTAGGATTGGTATCATTACCAAGTTGCGAAGCAATTGTAGCATAAGAAGTTGGTAATTGACCACTATCAGCCACCGTTTCATCGGGGCTGCAATACTCACCACTATAATCAACCATTTCATAATATTGCCGATCAGCACCTGTTTCAAATTCCGAATCACCAGCAATGATTGCTTGCAAATACGGCGTTGGATTAACATAAGAAAAATCACCACCAGACGCCGGCTTTCGCATCATGCCAAAATGCAAATGGGCGTCATATTCAGTTTGAAAAGAACCTGATCCACCAGCGATCCCAATCTGCGTTCCGCCTAAAACTTCATCACCAACATTAAAATTGGGTCGTTCATGCAAATGTAAATATTCGGAAACATAAATATAACCATCTATTTCACCGTGATTGATACCAATAGCATTACCATAAAATCGCCTTAATACATGAACATATTCAACTGTTCCAGAAGCCATTGCATAAATCGGTGTCCCAGTCGGCATACCAAAATCAACCCCGTAGTGAAATCGCCAACTTCCACCAATAAGTCTTGTCCCATAGGCACTTGTTATACAACCACCATCTGACTGATTCGGCGGACCTGAATAAGTCGGATGCGCACCGGTCGAACTACCACATTCTAGTGTGTTATGATGATTACAATAAGTGCCACTTTCACGAAAATCTAACACATTATCGAGGTTAGTCGGCTGCGTACAGTTTTCCGGATCAAAAATAAAGGCGGTTTTTCCCGGAAACAAACTTGCATCAGCATCGCCTACTGTTTCACTTGGCAAGAAATGAGTATACATATCACGCATTCGAAAAATTTCATCCGCAATACGATTAATAATTATATCACGCATCGGATCATCTTCGGGAATATCACGATATTCACAACCCGAACAATCAATATAAAAAGCGGGAATAAAATAATCGACTAAATATTTACGATATAATTCATAATCTTGGTATAAAACCAGGGTTGGAATTCCCCATTCATCATCACCACAACTCGTATCATCTTCAACACTTGCTTCATACATTCGACTCAACATAACAAACGGGTTTTGTGTTTTAACATTTACTGCAACACCAGTTCCCCAGTGTTCAATATAATTCCACGGATCAAACCCCAAATCACCATAACTTTTTACATTGTAAAACAAAACTACTGCAACACTCACGCCATGACTAATAGCGCCAACCCCAGGACCACCAGTAACAACCATCCGTAATGGTTGGGGCACAACATCAATCATTTTTTGGGGTAATTCATCAATTGATACATCATCCATATCAACCCATGTCTTCATCAATAAATAAAAATCTTCAAAAGAATCAGCCATTTCATGGCTAATATCTTCTATACCACCAATCGTTTCAACAAAATCCCAATCAAACGAAGGTGCCGGAACACATTTGGTGCCAGCCTTCATACCAACTAAATGCGCTAATAATTTTCGATCCAAAAAATTTAAAGTATAAATTTCTCCTAGTTCATTATTCATAACCCGATAAAAACTATTAACTCGATCTG
>CAYZOR010000175.1:0-2135 GCA_964479895.1 uncultured Candidatus Izemoplasmatales bacterium
CCCGCTTACCAAGGCACCATTCAATCGGCCGCGGGATTGGGCGCACTTATCCATAAAGGCATTGGCGATACCCTTCGTATTTCACTAAGCGCGCCGCGCCATGAAGAGATCAAAGCGTGTAAAACCTTATTAAGCGCATTTGATTTATATACAATGCCTAAACTGATCAGCTGCCCGACGTGCGGACGGTTAAGTTATGAGATGCAGCCTTTAGTTAATAAGGTAGAAGCCTACTTAGAAAACAATCCTTCCAACCTTAAAATCGCCATTATGGGGTGTCCCGTCAATGGACCCGGTGAAGCACGGGATGCCGATATAGGGATTGCTGGGGGTAAAAAAGAAGGCTTGCTCTTCATCAAAGGAAAAATCATTAAAAAAGTCCCACAAGATAAACTTTATGAAACCTTAATTGAAACCATTGAATCCTACAGCGCTTAGGCGCTGTTTTTTTTATGCAAAAGAAAAAAGCACTTGCGTGCTTTATTCTTCAAAATAGAAAGTTGCGAAGCGAAGCCGAACAGCTAAATTAAACGCATGGTCCTCGCTATTTACTTCTTCAAAGCGTATATATTCTAACAAGAACAATTGGTTGGCTTC
Organism: uncultured Candidatus Izemoplasmatales bacterium; assembly: GCA_964479895.1. Taxonomy (GTDB): domain Bacteria; phylum Bacillota_I; class Bacilli_A; order Izemoplasmatales; family Izemoplasmataceae; genus B1SED10-225. The sequence goes on from CAYZOR010000175.1 coordinate 598, forward strand.
ATAGAGTTGAACAATCACATCTTCAATTTCATCTAAATCGTAGGCTAAAAAGTCAATGATTACTACATTGGTGAAATAATCTTGGGATAATTGTCTATAGCGACTATTTTCTGAAAACGTCACATTTTCATTATATCCAATGCTTATGCCTCTACCTTCACCAAATTCTATACCACTTAAATGAAGATGTGCTTCCACTTTATAAAGCAGTACATCACTATTAAAATCTCTTGGAATCTGAGCCGTTAAATGGGACTCACTTGGAATGTTTTCAAAACGATATTCATCAACCAACCCTTGATCAACGCTTATGGCATTTTCAACATCTAAGATTTCTTGTTCAGTCGCTTCTATTTGATCATCTATATTCCCTAAAACAAAGACTCTTCCGGCAAAAATTAAGCCAATTACAATGACGAATATCCCGATTAAAACAATATCATTCAGACGTTTCGAAAGCATCGAAATCCACCTCCAAAACAAAAGTATCGTTACCAGGGGTATAGGTCGCATTATTCACAAACGACAAATCATTAAACCTAAGTTCTAACCCTGTATAATCCACGGCTCTTTGAAGTGTTACTCTCAAGAGTATTTCATTGTTTCCAAGATGAAATTGAATGGTATCAATACTCGCTTCATCATCAATTCTTCCTATTTCAGTTTCTAGATCACTGATATGATGCATCACAAAGATTTGATGGTCTCTTGAAGATTCAATAGAATCCAATAAAGCAACACGGTTTCGATCGATGTTATAGGTTTCAATTTGCTCGTTAATGAATGTTTGTTGGGTCTCTAAATCATTTAAGCGTTCTAAGGCCGCGTCATATTCTGCTTGGCGACTATTTAGGGGCCAATAAATTAAAAGCCACGTGAAAAACACCGTTACTAAGACAATTAGAATAATATTAACGTTAAACTGTCTTGGTCTTCTAATATTAGGCAGTAAATCTACATAAACAAATTCACTTTGTTCACTATCTTTTCCTTCATATCGTCTATTGGGCATTAATACCACCTCTTTTGATTAATCAGCGAAGAGGCTAAAGGGATATAACAATCGCGGTCAATCAACGTATCAACGATTTTACTCACGTTTTTCATATCAAAAACTTCGCTTCGAATTAACGACGCTTCTTCCACAAAATACTCACTCAAAGCTTCATCTGAATATTTACTGGTCATATTGAATAACACAACCTTTTTAATCTCGCGGTCCCCATTATGTAAATTATACTTATAATAGTTATTAATCTTTGATATCTCCGCATCAATTAATTCTAAATATTTTTCATCTTCTAAAACTTTAGACCTTACATTTTGCACCAGTGAAAACAATGGAATTTCTTCATCAAAAACATACAGCGAATACGTTGAATCAAACACCGTCACAAACATAATGTCATTATCAAATTCTATTTCAGGTTCTTCATGTTTTCTAAAGTAATAAAGTCTATGCAAAGAAAGCGGTGGAATATCGGTTCTAATGACTTGCAAATTCATTTTATGAAATAAAGAAATATAACTCTTTAATT
>CAYZOR010000176.1:0-2128 GCA_964479895.1 uncultured Candidatus Izemoplasmatales bacterium
GAGCCTGTTGTGTATCCATTAAAAACCCCTGAGGTAATTTTAAACGCATCTTTTTCTAAACGCGTCGTCGTCCCTATGGCGCCTGGTTTTCTTTTTAAGAGATCTGCTTTAATTTGTTCTTCATCAATTTTTAATCCCGCCAATACACCATCAATCACGACGCCAATTGCGGATTGGTGACTTTCTCCATATAAAGTGACTTTAAATAAATTACCATATGAGTTCATATTATCTTTCCTCCTTAGGGGATAAAACGTGTCCCCCTAAATGCTTAAAATCCTCAAAAAACAAAGGATATGATTTGGAAATACACGATGCGCCTTTAATGGTTAGAGGCCCATCCGCTTTAAGAGTGGCGATTGTTAACGCCATCGCCAATCTGTGATCATCATGAGCATCAAAGGTTTGATTGCCTTTGAACTGGGGAACCCCTTCGATGATTAAGGTGTCTTTTTCTTTCCATGCTTTAGCACCTAATTTTCTCACGATATCTTTCATTGTATCTAAACGATTTGACTCTTTAAAGACGAGCCGTTTTAATCCTTTAAAGGTGGTTTTCCCTTGAATTTGCGCGGCTAAAACCATTAAAATTGGCCCTAAATCAGGAATATCTGTTAAATCGATTGTGGTTGAGTGTAATGTGCTTTTTAAGACGTGATACCCACCAACCGTCTCATCATAAGTGATATTGCCGCCGATAGACTGAATAATTTCTATAATTTTTTTATCACCCTGCAATGAGGATGGATTCAAACCTTTAATGGTAATATCTCCAGCAATCATTCCTGCGACGATAAAGAACGCAGCCTGAGAATAATCCCCTTCTATTTTCAAATCGCGAGGCTTGTAGGTTTGATTGCCTTTTATAAACAATTGATTGCCTTTTTTTTCCACTTCAATGCCAAAATGCTTTAGGGTATCAAGGGTCATATCAACATAATTTAAAGATTCTAAAGGGGTGGTTAAGGTAATGGTTGAATCGCCCTTTAATAGGGGAAGGGCAAACAATAACCCACTGATAAACTGTGAGGATATATCGCCTCTACATTTAAAATCATTTGCTTTTAAAGGGCCCCTTACCTTTAACGGTAAATAATCACTGCTTAAATATTCATAATGGACGCTGTCTTTAAAGGTTTCTTCATACACTTCTAAAGGCCTTTTAGGCAATCTTTCCTTGCCATCAAAGGTAATATAGTGATCAAAAAGTAAAGCAATAGGAATCATAAAACGAAGGGTAGACCCTGATGCATTCGCATTAAGGGTTTTGGACGTATCTACCTTTAATGGCCCTTTAACGGTTTCTCCGTCTATGAAAGCGCCTAAATGTTTTAAGATCGATTGAGTGGCTTCGATATCATCGCTACTTAATTGGTTGGTGATATTACAAAGCCCATCTGCCATGCTTGCCGCAATTAACGCTCTGTGCGTTTGTGATTTAGAAGGGGGGGCATTCAGCGTTCCTTTTAACGTTTCACCTGATACGGTTTTGTCCATACTTCATCATCCTCTTTAAGCGCTAAGATGCGTGGATTTTCAATACTGTTTAAGCAAATAAACTGCATGCCTTTTGCGCTTTGTTTTTTATCGTGTTTAACGTGAGCAATATAATCGCTTCGATTTAATAAGGGGTGGTTTACTAACTCATAATCAAGGAGTAAGTGTTTCACGGTTTCATATAATTCATCATTGTTAATGCCTTTTAACACCCCAATTTCTAAGGCCATTAACATGCCATAACTAATGGCTTCACCGTGTAAAAAGGTTTGATAGTTGTGCGCTTTTTCAATCGCATGGCCAAAGGTATGCCCGAAATTTAATATCATGCGTTTGCCTTGGTCAAAGGGATCCGCTTCAACAAAATGTTTTTTTACATTGATTGATTTTTCTATCATTAAAGGATGAACGTCTTTTGATTGTTTCAAATCTTCATAAAGACTTTTATCACCAATTAAAGCCGCTTTTATCATTTCCGCTTGACCGCTTTTTAACTGTCTTTTTGGAAGGGTTTTTAAAAAGTAAGTATCAATAAACACAAACTTAGGATCATAAAACGCCCCAATTAAATTTTTGCCTTCTTTTAAATCAATCGCAACTTTTGAGCCAATAGAACTATCGACTTGAGCGA
>CAYZOR010000177.1:0-2113 GCA_964479895.1 uncultured Candidatus Izemoplasmatales bacterium
AAGAAAGCGAAGATAAAGATAAAAGAATCGAAAAAATACAATAAACATTTATCGAAGAAGTATAGACGCATAAACGAAAAACGTAATGAAAAGAGAAGAAGAATTTTATTTTGATTGGAAGAAGATATGATTTAACAATCAATTAAGGATACCGGTGGATCAACAGTGAAATATGCACCGACTGCAGGTGAGATAAGAACAAGAAAATCATCCGGTGAATGGGTAAGAAATCTATTGATATAGGGAAAAAATGAAAAAAGTTTCATTTAGTTGATTTTAGAGAACCTTGTATGGATAAAATAGACATAATCCACTCTAATGGTAACTTATGAGGTATGTTGTTATATGCGAATTCTTACCTCATAAAGACTGTGATTTGTACAAGAAACTTAAGAGCAATAACGAGTTCTAGAAAAACAAGATACAGAAGAACAAGGAACGCGATAGTGAAAATGTCCGTAAATTAAAGGAAAAAGGGTGGCACGTCAGAACCGTCTTGGAATGTGAAGTGAACAATGATTTCAACAGACGCTTAGTTATGGTGCGTAATTAACATGTACTCATGAGTCATGTTATATTAAAAATATATTTGGGATGAGTCAAGTATGAAGGGGGTACTATCTTGAAATTAATGTTTACACCATCCGTTCGTCCTAATGTTTCAAGAGGACGCTGTGTCTGTAAGTGCAAGAATGTTTTTTCATCCTCGCCAGGAATGAGTATTCCTCACAAAAGATAATTCATCGTAGACAAGCAGCCAATCAAATACGCTGCTTGTTTTTTCATGTAAAGGAGTTGTTAGAATGGAATTCAATTATTGTGTCTTTTCAACCAAAAACCATCACTATCTGTTTGATGGTGTTTCTTCTAACATTTTTCAAATCCCACCATCCATTTATGAAAATCACAAGAAGATGATCTTAGCGGTGAGCGAGGGGGATAAGGGTAAAACGCTTGAATTTGAGTCTGAACTTTCGAAAATACATGCGGCTATTGAGAACCATACTCTCATACCGAGGCAAAATAATACTGTTTCGTATTGGTTCAACGAAGACGATTATAAAACTGACTTCCGAAGTCGGATTAGACACTTGATGATCGGTGTGACCGAAAAGTGCAACATGCGATGTAAATACTGTGTCTATAGCGGGCATTATGAAAACGAAAGGACCCACACGGAAAATGAGATGGATTTTGATATGATGATGTCGAGCATAAGAACCTTTTTCAACATATCGAGAAGCTCGCAAAAAATTATCAATTTCTATGGTGGTGAACCGTTTCTAAGTTTTGAAGCGATCAAAAGCGCTGTCGATTACATTAACAACTTGGACAGCACCACAAAGATATATATCACCACAAACGGGCTGCTGCTAGGTGAAAAGATAAGGAAGTGGTTTTCTGAGAACAGCAATGTTCATATCTATGTCAGCATTGCTGGGACGCCGGATGTCCATGACAGATTACGTGTAATGAAAGACAATCGGCCCACGTATGAGGTTATTAAGGAAAATTTACTAAATATTAAGGCGTACGACGAGGAAAGTTATAATAAGCGAATCCATTTCATTTTTAACCTTTTCAGCGAATTGCAACTTCTGGACATCCAACAATTTTGGGATACAGAAAATATCTTTGAAGGCAGTGAGCATGAACCGGAGATTTCATTCATCGATCTTGCATCTGCAGATGATTATGTTCACAATATCGGTTCTGAAATCATTGAACAGTACAATGAAAAATATGACGTTGATTTGCTTGAAAAGTATATTGAGTTATTGTCTGCTAAAAAACTTGATTATTTGATTGTGAGCCATTTTGATGAAAAATTCATGAACATACACAGGAGGTCGCCAGAACATAATCATGTGCTTGGTGGGGTGTGTCAACCGTTCATCAAAAAAATGTTTGTCGATGTTCAAGGATGTATAAACATCTGTGAAAATTTTACGTTCGGTGATGCTTTTGGAAGAGTTGATGACAAGTTTCATTATCACAATACGAGAAAACTACTGGATATATACAAATCTGAACGCGAGCAAACCTGTGCTTCCTGTTGGGCATCCAAAATGTGTTCATTGTGTTTTCGAGATCTGATTGATAGAGACGGAAC
>CAYZOR010000178.1:0-2109 GCA_964479895.1 uncultured Candidatus Izemoplasmatales bacterium
ATGAGCATAAAAAGAAGTACTTTAATGCGTATAAAAGAGCCGATAAAGTAGTTTTCCAAACAAAAAGGGCTCGGGATTATTATCATAACTTGGACGAACAATCGGTTAAAATCATCCCTAACCCTATAAAAAGTCAAGTCAATAAAAGTCTGTTTGATGAAAACAGCAAAAGAATCGTCAGTTATGGTAGACTCTCAAAACAAAAAAGATTTGACATTATGATTAAGGCTTTTAAACAGGTGATTAAAAAATACCCCGAATATTGTTTAGAGATTTATGGGGAAGGCATTATGTATGATGATTTGAAAGGACTTATTACGTCTTTAGGCTTAAGTGAACATGTTTTTTTAAAAGGGTTAAGCACCAATATTTTTAAATCGATAGAAAACTCATACGCATTCGTCATGTCATCGGATTACGAGGGCATTCCAAATGCCCTATTAGAAGCATTATCTGTGGGATTGCCTTGCATTTCTACCGATTGTGCGCCCGGGGGACCACAGTTATTGCTTCAAGGGGGTAAAAGAGGCATTTTGGTACCGACTCGTGAACCTGAGATATTAGCGGATGCCATTATTGATTTAATAGGAAATAAGTCTCTTGCAAAGAAATTTAGTAACCTTGCCCAAACGGTCAATGATGAATATTCAGAAGATAAAATTAAGTCAATGTGGATCGATGCTATCCAGTCTGTTTAAAACCTTTTAAAAAAGGTCATTGTACTTAATTTTAATAAAATACAAGGAAGATTTCGTGTGAAAAAAACCGTGATTGAAATCGTTGGTTTGCCTGCCACAGGGAAAAGCCACTATTGCAAAGCCTCAAAATTCAATTGCATTCGTTATCACCGAGGTGCTTTAATAAAGCACGCTCATGTTTTGGTTTACAGCATAATGCATCCGATATATGCGGCTAAACTGTTATATATAATCATTTCATCAAGACAAAACCGGATTAGAGACATCAGGGCCGTGTATGTAAGTTTTATCGTTTCAATAATCCTTCAAAAAAGAGCGCTCAAATCCGATGAGGCCATTGTATTAATCGATGAAGGCATCATCCATGCTTTATACCTAATCATGTTTGGTGCAAAAAACAAAGACAAACTAGATGATTTAATCCAAAACGAATTAAAAAACCACCCAAACAAAATAGTCTTATTTGATTTAGACCCTGATATTATCCTAACTAATTTGATTAACAGGCACCAATATAGATTGGATAAGCAGATAAGAAAACTAAACGACAAAGCTGGTAGAATGAACCTTTTAAAGCAAGAAAAAGCAAAATATGACCGAATCATAAAATTCTTAAACGAAGATAACATCCTTACGCTGGATGTGGCAAATTTGTCCAGTTCAAAGATTGATGAAGCCTTAAAAAAACCTTGAATGATTATGACTCGTTTTGATGCATTATAATGGCTTGAGGTTTCGAACAAGTATGTCCTATGGACGGTTTTATCGTGAAGACCATTAAGGAGCATTTGCAGATGAAAATATTATTTGTAACCTATAAGACGGCCTTCACCAAAGCAGGGTTTGGTGGCGCTGAGTCATCCATTAAATTAATGGCAGAGAAGTTTGTAAACTTAGGACAATCTGTGCATTATTTGACAATGCAAAGCCCTAAAGAGATCGATGATGCATTGGTGGATGAGTCAGTTAAGCTTCACTTTCATAAAAAGATCCCTGGCTCATCAAAATTTAAACTCATTAAAGCTATAAATACTTATTTACTGTCAAAAAAGGTTAGTCAAATAATAAAAAAACATGACATTCAATTGATTTATTGTTTTTATCAACTCAGTGTTTTAAAGGCACTTGAAGGCGTTAAATACTCTCATCCAAAGGTTAAAATAGTGATGAGAATGGCGGGGATGTATTGGTATGAACAAGCCAAAGAATCACAAAGCAAGTTAAGAGAATATGAAAAAGCTTTTAACGTCATAGATTGTGTTAATTTCATTCATCCTGAACTCAAAAGCATGACCACAGAAAAGATAAAAGAATTAAACATGGATGTAAGGTTTAAAGATACGTTTAGTTTAGATATCGGCACCAGTTTTTTAAAAACAAGACAAGTTTCTTATGAAAACGCTACTAAACA
>CAYZOR010000179.1:0-2103 GCA_964479895.1 uncultured Candidatus Izemoplasmatales bacterium
AATAATACCTCTTCAATAAACAAAAGTGTTTATGCCCGATGATTGCCGATGCTTTTTTGCCTGTGCAATCTTTTAAAATGAGGTGGAGAGATGAAAAAATTTATTAGTTTATGGTTAATTGCCTTAATGCTTGTTACTTTACAAGCATGTGATCTTTTCGGGAGTGATCCAATCGATATTATTGACGATATTGATGATTCTGTAACGATTGAAGTTTTTTCTAACACCGAAAGCGCTGTTTTGAGTGTTGAACCTGAAGAAAATATTACGGTTGGACAAAATGTGACGATTGAAGCTAGTAATGTAGAAGGTTTCATTTTTCTTCATTGGTTAGATGGGGAAGAGGTTTTTAGCGAATCCATGCAATACTCCTTCAATGCAATGAGTGATTTACGCCTTGAAGCGGTTTATGAATCGGTTAGTGAAATGGCGAAAATTACATTATCCGCTGATCCTAGTGGTGCTACGATCAGCGTCTCACCAGGTGATGAGGTTTTTATTGGTGATATAGTTACTTTTCAAGCAAATGCAATGAGTGGTTATATTTTCAAACACTGGTTCGATGTAGACAATGATTTAGTATTATCAACCGATGCTATATTTGATCACACAGTCATGAATGATTTAACCATATTAGCGGTCTATGAAGTAGTTACTATTTATCATAATTTAACATTTAAGGCAAATATCGAAGCGGTTATTAGTGGACCAAGTGAATCGAATTTGTTAGCCGGTAGCCCCGTTACATTAAAAGCCCCAGACCATGAAGGGTATGTGTTTTTACACTGGAAAAACACTTCAGATGATTTGGTTGTTTCCTACGATACCACCTATCAATTTACTTTAACGGATGATGTTGAACTAGAAGCTGTGTATCACGAAATTACATATTATGAAATTTTAATCGATTCTAATCGCGATTCTTTAGATTTAGGGCTTCATAATCCGATGGTTTTAGTGGGGACCCATTTAACGGTTGAAGCGCCAAATGTTTCTGGTTTGAGTTTTTCACATTGGGAAAAAGCGGATGGAGCACATCTAAGCAATGATCTAGCGTATAGTTTTATTGTGAGTGAAGATGTCGCACTAATAGCAATTTATGATGTGTTAACGACTGCCAGCGATGCAGCGGCTTTAGCGCTTAGTAATTTTGATGGCGACTTAGAATTTTTAACGCTGTTATTAGATGATATTTTCGAAGAGAGTTTTACCACTACTTTGACTTTTGAAGTTACTGAGCAAATTTATTATGATGATCCTGAGCATTTATTTACCAATCAAATTGAGTTAACACAAAAGTATCTTATCAATGGTAACCAAACAATCTTTTTTAATCATTTAGATATCAACACCATTGAAGATGCGGTGAATGTTACCTTTATTATTGTAGAAAATCCTTTATATATTGAGCTTTACTTAGATTTAGGGTTCTTACTTGCATTATTGGAAGAAGAAGAGATTTCTAAAGAAATTTTTGGCTTTGACGATGATTTAACTTATATTTACCTTCCAATCACAAAAGATAAATTAGAAGAAGGTATCGAAGGCATCTTTGAATTTTTCCTTTCTACATTGGAAGATGAACTTGATGAATCAATAATTGAGATTATAGAAGATATATTCAATGATTTTGAAGGACTAATTGATTACTTAGATCTTACCTTCTTACTAAATCATGAACTCATGGAATCACAAGCGATGATTCATGAAGATATTTACCTAGAAACCCATCTAATTTTTGAAGAAGCTTTAATTAACGTTTTATATGATGGGTTCATTGATGAAATGTATGCGCTCTTAAGCATGGTTGATGACATCGAGCTTCCAGATAAACAAGATTTTTTAGATAGTGATGATTATGAAATGATCAAAGATATATTGAGCTTATTAGATGGTTATCATTTCACACTCAGAACATTGCCTTATGACAATAAGGAATTTGTGTTACGTATCGATATCTATGAAGCCATGATGATGATTTTTGAACCTGAGGATATCCAAGGCATTCATGGCATGAGTTTCACCATAGCATTTGAAAAAGGTGCAGACGTTGAAATTCCGCAAAATGTTATCAACGCATGGGACTTAGGAAACGACATTTTG
>CAYZOR010000180.1:0-990 GCA_964479895.1 uncultured Candidatus Izemoplasmatales bacterium
CCCACGTGCGTATTAAACCACACATCCATCAACTTGGCATCTTCATAGGGCATACCTTAGATGACATTGTAACTTTTTCAAAATCATTAGGCATGGTGATTCAAGGGCATTCTCCTTTAGCTAGATCAAGACTCCTAAAGGAAGAAATTGTAAAGGAGTTTGCTAAAAAAGAAAACCTAACTCCTTCACAACTTGCCTTGCGCTACACGATTGAAAAAGGGGTTTATCCAATTGTGAAGACAACTTCCATTGAAAGAATGAAAGAAAATATTATGCTTGATTCTCCTTTAAAACCTTCAACGATTAAAACATTAGATGCTTTGTCTAAAGACGTAAGAGATTATAGCCCCCCTAACGCTAAATGGGTACTATAAAAGCGATGCAGTTCAAAACTGCATCGCTTTATTTATTCTATAATTTCACTTGCCACAATGACATTTTGATTAAATGTTGGTGTGTACATATAATATCCTCTTAAAGTCACTGCTTGATCTAAATAATCAAACCAAAGCGATTCCGAAGGGTCACGAGCGATTAAAAAGATTGTTTCATCAACTGTTATAGACATATCAATTCCTGAAGGTGGAAAACTTAAAACACCATCGACTTCTATAGCTTTTAATCCTACAAATGGATCACTTAAAGCCAATAAATCTTCTAAAGTGACGGTTTCACTACTTGGTTCATTTACAGGGGTCGAACTCAACGTTTCAAACACTGGGTCTTCAAGCCAAATGTGACCGTCTGTTTCATTTAAGTTGCCACTGACTTTAAAAGTTTCACCCAAAGATAAATACACATCTAATTTATTATTCTCAATTAAGAAAGCTCCCGTTCCATCACTTACAACCATATCATATTCACGTGTTGTACCATCTGCTTTAACCAAAAATGTGTACGTTTCATTTTTATCCAACAAGGCATCTTCAATTGATGTTATAACATAATCTTCGACTACAAATGTTTCATTCATTTGATAATTCAAGCCAT
>CAYZOR010000180.1:1000-2059 GCA_964479895.1 uncultured Candidatus Izemoplasmatales bacterium
TTTCATCAGAAATCATAATGACATCATTTGAATCACCAAACATCAAAGTATATTCAATCGTATGGGATAAATCTTCAAACGCAAGCGGTAGAATATAATCACGATTTGGTCTATAAATATCTTCTAAGGATTGATTAAGTAACTTTTCTGAAAATAACATTTGATCAAACGATTGAAACATTAAAACTTCTACCGAAGAGATTTCTTCTAAGTAAGTCCCTACATATCCTTCATGTGCCCCTGAACCAATATAATCACTAATGAGTAAATCAATCGTGATTTTTTCACCAACATAAGATTCCAAATCTTCAAAAGCTAAGTGAATAAAGTTTATTCCATCGCTTAAAATATAAGGATAAGCATAGTGGTCTCCGCGTAAAATAACACCTTCAAATGTTTGAATAACTCCATTGGAAGCCTCAATGGATGTATATAATGTTTCGATACTTAAAGGTTCAAAGGTTATGTTCGGTTCATAGGTTTGATCATTTTCTTTTAAAACACGATCAACGACTCCATAAAGAATATTATCTCCTTTTGTAAAAGACGCTTCTATAATATAGGTATCATGTAAGGTAAATAACCCTTGATTGTGTGTTGTTAACCATACACTTTCTGAGCTATTTCCAAATAATAATTGATTACCATCTACGTAAAGCAAAGCCCCTTCTAAAACGACTGTTTGATTCGCAGCAACCTCAGAAAAACCATCTATTGGGCGCCCTTTTAATACCCCTTGATAATCAATGACGACACTTTCATCATTTAAAACAATCGTTAATTCTAAATCAATAATTTGATCGCTTTCAGTGTATAAGAATTGATCATTTTCACTATCGTAATAATGTGCTGACTCACCACTGATTAAAACATCTAAAGTAGCGCCAAAAAATGGATCGGTTCCTGATATTTCTAATGCATCGCCTACATTAAACGTTTCAGTTTCTAAAAAATGTAACAATATATTGGATAAAAGATCAAGTTTTTCTGAATCATTTAAAGTAACTTCTTCCATGGAATCAATCTCTGAAAGATATATCAACGCCTGTTGATTTTCAT
>CAYZOR010000181.1:0-2047 GCA_964479895.1 uncultured Candidatus Izemoplasmatales bacterium
ATAGAATTGGAAGGGTATGAATTGGTATGTTTACATCGATCAAATCTTTCCTCTTCAACGGCCGCTACAACCTCTCCGTCAATAACAATTGCTGCAGAAGTGTCATGGCCTGGATATTTTATTCCCAAAATGTTCATAAAAACTCTCTAACATATGTAAATGAAAAAGCTCTAAAGCTAATTTAGTGCCGACTATGATGCCTCCCCAAAACCACTAAAACTACTTAAAGGACGACCTTCTTCCGCTATCGATACTTGTCCTGCCAGAGCCTTTCGAGCACTATCATCGACATGAAAAAAAATCGAGTTTTTTTTGTTTTTATTTTGTTCCAAATATAATTCACAAATTCGCTCGACAGCCCATTTCACTATAAGCTGACTTTGTTTACATCGTCTTAAATCTAATCCATATATTGATCCACTTGATTTTTCTGCATCATAAAAACATCCACCACCGCACACCCCTAAACCTAGACAATCCATACAACTGGAGCGATTAAAAGGTGTGATGTCCCTTACTATCTTTCGTAATTCGTTAAACGCATTTATATCTTTTGATGACACTAAATATTTTTGTTGGGCGGCATGCGCCTCACATACACCAATACGTCCATCAGGAGCCACAAGCATTTTACCACCACAGGCAGGGCAGTCATAAATCCGAGGTTTTTTATTAATAATAGGTCTTAATTTTCGAAACATGTGCTCACAATAATCACCGCGGGCTGCACTGAGGGAAAACACATCAAGTAAGGCTTTTGTTGTTATTTCTATTGGGGGGTCTTCGGGGTGTTCTCCATTATCGAAAAGGTGTAAGGTACTGAATCCAAAATCTAAAGGTGAAAATCGATCAGATAGATACTGATAGCACTCTTCTAATCGACTGATATTGTGAGATGAAACCACAACAGAGATGCCAAATTTTATCCCCATCTCATTTGATAGGTTTAAATTTTTTTCAATAGCGTTGAAAGTGCCTTTACCATTGTTAAAAACTCGCATTTTATCATTGATATAAGCAGGTCCATCGATGGAGACAATATTTAAAATATCATACTTCTGAATCAAAGAAAGGTTGTTTTTGGTAAGAAGCGTACCGTTTGTATTGATATGAATGCTCACCGAGAAGGGCATTGACCGTTCCACTGTTCTGATATATTTTGCTATGGTAAAAACTTTAGCAGCTTGCAATAACGGTTCTCCACCGTAAAAAACGACATCGACATGTGACGCACCTTCTTGGTTGGCTTGATTCATGAAGTTCTCTACTTCCTTAATCATTTGCCCTTCCGACAAGCTCATATTGGAATTATATGAAGTTGCATTTTTAATGATATGACAATAACGGCAACTCATGTTGCATTGAAATGAGGGAACAAGATAAAGGGTACTAAGAGGCTTATTGCAAGCCAATTTAAATAAACTGTTAATTTTTTTTAAGTCATCATCACTATTTTGAACAATAAATCCTGTATCTACTAGAACCTGGGTTAATTCACCTAGACCTGAAGGATCACTCGTTAAAACTTTTCCAGCCATAGATTCATCTTTAAAACCAATAATTTCTTGGGTTAAAGAATTATATAATGCTGATTTCCCTTTCCAACTGATAACATGGGAGAATAGGGACCAATGAATATCTGAATTTATCATAATATCATCATAAATTTATCTTTAACGTCAATTTATAGACCACTATATGTATATTTGAGTAATTATAAAATATAAATTGAATTAGTAGAGTATTGACATAATCCATATTCAAATTAGGTTGTTCGCGCCCATTTGTGTAAATTAGAAAGAATGTTTTTGCAGTGATTTTTGATGGCTTCTTCTGTTAGTCCTGCGATGTGAGGAGTCAAGAAAACCTTGTTTGACTTTAATAAACAATCATCAACAGGTAGTGGTTCTTGAACAAAAACATCTAAACTTGCTCCTTTAATTCTACCTGCATTTAAAGCTTGGCCAAGCTCGATTTGATCTATACATGCACCGCGCGATGTGTTGATGATGACAGCCGAAGATGGTAAAAGCGAAATCTGTTTCCT
>CAYZOR010000182.1:0-2033 GCA_964479895.1 uncultured Candidatus Izemoplasmatales bacterium
TGAACGAAGCCTCAACGGGGTCTTCTAGAAGACAAAACTACCGCTTCGCCCCAACTTCAAGAATGAGTAATACATTCATCGAAAACGGTGAATCGACATTTGATGAAATCATTGCGAATACAAAATATGGATTATATGCGAAGAAAATGGGCGGAGGATCTGTTCAACCATCTACGGGTGATTTTAACTTTGCGGTTATGGAAGGCTATATGATTCGTGATGGGAAAATTGCTGAGCCGGTTAAAGGCGCTACGTTGGTAGGAACTGGTAAAGATGCCCTTAAGAAAATTGATATGGTAGGCAATAATCTTTTAAGAGCCCAAGGTATGTGTGGGTCTGTATCAGGAAGCATTGAAGCGGATGTAGGACAGCCAACCTTGCGTATTGCTTCAATAACCGTTGGCGGTAGAAAGGGGTCATCATAATGAATTTTGATCAATTATTCAAACGTGCAGAAGAAAAAGGCATCGAAGCGTTACAGATTCATTTAGTCAGTCTTGAAAATGTCGATTTTCATGTATTTAATTCGGAATTAGATAAACACCAAATCGCCGATACCAAATCGCTTTCGATCAAAGGGATTTATGATGGAAAAATGGGGAAAACTTCAACGGAAATTATTAAAGACGAATTGATTGATGCGTATTTAGACGCAGTCATTGCCTCAGCTCAAGCGATTGAAAATACAGACGAAGTGTTTATTTACGAAGGGGATGCAAGTTATAAAGACATTGATTTGTTTAAAGAAAGTAAACTTGGAGAATTAACCCATCAAGATAAACTTAACTTAGTGCATGAACTAGAAAAGAAAGTTAAAGCGTTGGATGACAAAGTAAAAATCTCTCAAGCCTTTTATGGAGAGTCTACGAAAAAAGTGATTCTTAAAAACTCTAAAGGGTTAAACTTAGAGAAAAACATTAAAAACGCTATTTTAGGCGCAGACGCCGTTATTCGTGATGAATCAGATTCGCGTTCAATGTTTGATTTTGTTCAAACCAATAATCCCAATGATTTTGATTTAGATCACATTGCCCATAATGTGGTATCACGTGGTGTAAAAATGTTAGGGGCTAAGAGTTTAGCGAGTGGAAAGTATAACATTCTTTTAGAAAATAGAGCGAGTGCTTCATTGTTAGGTGCTTACGCTTCAATGTTTAAAGCAGAAAGCGTTCAAAAAGGCCTCTCTAAACTCAAAGACAAAGTCAATACGAGCGTCGCAGGTTCAAATATTACGTTAGTCGATGATCCGTTCATGAAAAAATCTACCCAAAGTGGTGGATTTGATGATGAAGGCGTTGCGACGTTTTATAAAAAAGTGATTGATCAAGGGACACTAACGACGTATCTTTATGATTTGAAAACCGCTAAAAAAGATGGTGTTGAATCGACTGGAAATGCCTTCTCAGGTTCTATTAGCCCTACCAATTTTTACTTTGAAAAGGGCAATGATTCTTTTGAAAGGTTATTAGAAGAATTAAATGATGGATTGCTTATAACTTCATTGCAAGGGTTACATTCAGGGACCAATGCAGTCAGTGGAGACTTTTCACTGCAAGCCAGTGGATTTATGGTTAAAAACGGTCAATTAGATCGTCCTATATCACTATTTACGATTGCTGGAAATTATTTAGATTTGCTTAAAAATGTTAAGAACTTAGGAAACGATTTAAAATTTAGTTTTTCATATACAGGCTCACCAACCTTGCGCATCGATGATGTTGCGGTGAGTGGCGAATAAATTAAATCCTACAGACGCGTTGTCTGTAGGATTTTTTTGAAAACGTTCTTTTCGCATCATATGAGCCGCTTTGGTTTACAATTAAGAAGTGACACTGTATAATAAATATGGTATTTAAGAAACTTTAGGAGGCTATATTAATGAGCTTAGTAAGCGCAAAAGAAATGCTTGAAACAGCACGTAAAAAAGGCTATGCTGTTGGGCAATTTAACATTAACAATTTAGAATGGACCAAAGCAATTTTAACCGTTGCACAGGAAAAAAAATCCCCAGTGATTTTAGGTGTATCTGAGGG
>CAYZOR010000183.1:0-2032 GCA_964479895.1 uncultured Candidatus Izemoplasmatales bacterium
TTGAATCGTTCTGGAAAAATAGCGTACCATATTCTATTTTCAGCCCATTTAGGCTGCGTAAATAAATCCTCTTCATTTAAATAAGGGAAATTAAAATAATTAAATAAATTGTATCTTAAGTGAGATTCCACTTTTAAATCAATAACGTCTCGAGAACCAAATAAATATCTATCATTGATGATAAATGCATATTTCATTCGTAAATGTTTTGGTTTAACTGCGATAAAGAAATAATCATGATACGCGGTAGCTCCTCTTTTTACTAAAGGTACTCCATCACCATAAGGACTCCAAGTAAATTCGTTTAATTCATTTGGTTTGTGATAAAAGGGATCTCCATAAACGATTTTCACATTATTAGTGATGCCTTTTTTGACTTTTAATCTTAAATGCACAGTATATTGATCATATAAATACGCATCGACTGATTTAGCTTCGTGTTGAAAATCTGCAAAATGCATGTTTTACCTTCTTTCATGGGTTTGCCCTTGAAAATCAAGGGCAAACGATTTTTATTTATTAAATTTTATGCTATAAAGAATTGCGCCGCCAATTCCAACAACAATCACTACTGCACCTGCGGCGTACCAACCGACTAATGAAGTTGCGTCACTTGGTAAACTAACCCCACTTTCTAAAAGTGGTTCCGATGGTGGAATGACATAATTGGTTCTTTGTATTGGCCATTCATCTCCAGCGTTTAGATTATATAAAACAACGGTTTCATAAGGGTCAACGGTTAATGAGTGTCCACTAACAGTCTCGCCTATTGACTCAATGCCAGCTTGATCATTCCCAACGACCATTTCCCATTCTATGCCTAATAAATCAAGGGTTCTTGAGTTACCAGAATTGTTGTGGGCAACGAGGGTGAAATCCCATGCTGAATCTGGGTGGTCAATAACATAAGAGATAAAGTTATTAGAAGTAGAGGTAAAGTATAAGTTTTCACGGATTGCATCTGCATCATCCATCGAAAATACATCGGTATGTCTTCTTAGCTCAATCAAGCCTTGATAGTATTTAAATGTTTCATAATTATCAACTTTCCAATTCCAATCAATTTGATTGGTTTCATCGGGTGAACGGTAAGAGTTGTGATCATATAAAAGTTCATCATCGCACTCACCTTGAGGATCGCCGTCAATTACTGTACAAGGTTTGGTCCGCATGATTTCTGCGCCCCCATGTAAGAAGGGGATCCCTTGCGAGGTTAAAACTATAGCATTTGATAACTGTTGCATACCAACAATATCTTCCCACGTTCCATCTTCTACAGATAATTGTAATTTATCATGCAGCGTATTATTATCATGCGCAGAAACATAACTAACAGATTGATTTGGTTGAATTGCCCAATCAATATTCGTATCAGGATGCGCAATCGCGCCTACAATCCCGCTTTTAACACCATTAATACGATCAGCATCGCCTTGGACCCATCCAATTTCATCGGCCATAAATACGCCACCGCGTATGCCGTCTCTTATATCGTCGTTAAAAACGCCAACGCCATCTAATCTATCCATGTTGGTTTTATCAGCTGCTTCACTAGGGTCTAACTCGGCGCCTCCAGCGTCCCACGGTTCTCCATAAATTAAAATTGACTCATCAACATCTCTTAAAGCGGCCTCAATTTCTTGCATGGTCTTAACGTCATGTAGACGCATTAAATCAAAACGATAGCCGCTAATATTAAATTCTTCAGCCCAATAGACGACTGAATCTACCATGAATTTACGCATCATTGAATGTTCTGATGCGGTCTCATTTCCAGTTCCCGATCCATTTGAGAAGTTTCCTTCTTCATCAAAACGGAAATAATAGCCAGGAACAATTTTCTCGAAATTCGAGTCATCGCTTGTTGCGGTATGATTATAAACTACATCTTGAATAACCCTTATATTAGCATTGTGATATTGTTGCACAAGGGTTTTAAATTCTTCGATTCTTACCGATCCATCGAAAGGGTCTGTTGCGTATGAGCCTTCTAAAGTATTAAAATGAAGTGTCATATAGCCCCAGTTAAAGA
>CAYZOR010000184.1:0-2021 GCA_964479895.1 uncultured Candidatus Izemoplasmatales bacterium
TTTTTTTAACCGCGATTATGCCTTCTTTGGCGTTCATCGTTTGCATAATATATTTTAATCCTCTAAAGATATCTTCAGGTTGGTCTTTAATCAAACGATAATCACTACTCAAGTAAGGTTCACATTCAACTGCGTTAATAACCACTTTGTCAATCGGTTTGTCGGTGTTTAATTTAATGTAAGTTGGGAACCCACTTCCACCAAGTCCAACAATGGCTTTTTCTTTTAACACTTCAATAATTTGTTCTTTAGACATCGATTCAATCATTTTATCGGTACGATCCGTGATGGTTTCATGGTACGCATCTTTAAAATCATTTCGGATCATAACCGCGTCAACTTCTATGCCAGAAGGGTGATTCATTTTTCTAATTTCTTCAACCACTCCACTGACTGTGGAATAAATCGGTTGTTTGAAGTATCCACCATCTCGCTCACCAAGAATTTGGCCAAGTTTAACAGTGTCGCCTTCTTTAACATCCAGCCTGTAATCTTTCGCACGATCGGTTGAAAGTGCCAAATATATATATTCAGGGTCGATGTATTTTAAGGTCGGAAGTTCAGTAGCCAGTCTTTTGTAATCGGCTACTTTACTTGTTTTGGCGATCATTGTAACACATCCTTTGCATTTTTTAATGTCTCTAATAATTTATTTAAATGTGATTCTAAATCACTTAAAACCTGTTTCGATTCATCGTATGTTTTACCTAAGACATTCATGTAAATCTTTAGTTTTGGCTCTGTCCCACTTGGTCTTAAAACAAACCATAAATCATCTTCAAATATAAATTTTAATACATTGCTTTTTGGAAAGCCTTCTAATGGCAAGGTTTGACCATCTTTTTGAATGGTGCTTTGTTGATAGTCTTCTTTCGCTATTAGTTTTCTACCGAGTAAAGACGATGGTTCATAGGTTCTAAAATACTGCATAATTTCTTGAATGGTTTCTTCGCCTTGTTTCCCTTCAAGAACAATATTTTTTAAGTAATCTTGATAATAACCATACGTCTCATATAAAGAATTTAAATAATCAATCAGTGTAATCCCTTTATGTTTACAAACATTCGCAATTTCACTGATCATTAGAAGCGCTTGAATAGAATCTTTATCTCTTACAAAATCACCAAGCACATAACCATAAGATTCTTCATAGCCCATCACAAAGGTTTCTTCAGTGTTTTCGATGGCGTGCATCTTTTCGCCAATGAATTTAAACCCAGTAAGGGTAGATTCTACATTCACATTAAATGCTTTTGCAATGGCGGCTCCAAATTCTGAAGTCACTATCGTATTATAAACGATTCCTTTTTGAGGGAGCGTATCATTTTCTTTCATTGTCGAAAGCAAATAATGAATCATGATGGCCCCAGTTTGATTTCCAGTTAAGAAATGATATGACCCTTCATGGTTAGCCATGACCCCTAAGCGATCCCCATCAGGATCAGTCGCAATTAAAATATCTGCGTTTTCGTCTTTACCGACTATTATAGCTTTTTCAAAGGCAGCCTCATTTTCGGGATTCGGGCTTTTTACCGTTTTAAAATCAGGGTCAACAACCATTTGTTCCTTAACACTTATAACATCATAGCCTGATTGTTTTAAGGTTTTAACCCCAATCTCTCGTGATGCACCATGAAGCGGTGTAAAAACAACTTTGATGGTTTTATCTAACGAATCAGCGCGCTGAATCGATTGAACTTTTTTGATATAAGTTTCGTCCATGGATTCGCCCAACATTGTGAGCAATCCTTGTTCTAATGCATCATCAAAATTCAACGCTTCAATTTCGAATATATTGGAAACGGTATGAAAGTATTCGATGACTTGATCGGCAAGTGAAGGGATTAATTGGCACCCCGTATGATCATAAAACTTTAACCCATTATATTTGGGAGGATTGTGTGAAGCGGTGACCATGATGCCACCACACGCCCCTTGTTCTCGAACCGCAAAGGATAACTCTGGGGTTGGTCTTAAGGCATCAAAAAAGTAGGTTTTTATGCCAAATGCACCAAGTACAC
>CAYZOR010000185.1:0-2011 GCA_964479895.1 uncultured Candidatus Izemoplasmatales bacterium
GGTATAATCTATGATTATAACAACCTTCCTGTAAGTCGACCTAAAACGATTTCTAAAGGGGGATTGAGTGAGTATCAACGCTTTAAGAGAAATGTTCGTCATGTTCTTAGTGGATTGAACATGGATGAGACGCTAAACTATAGTTTGATTCCTGAAAAAGAAATCTTTGATTTAACCCCTTATAAAAATACCGCCTATGTTAAACTTGCAAATCCAATCAGTGATAAGCACGATACCTTAAGTGTTTCGGTATTAAATGGATTGGTAAAAACAGCGTCCCATAACATAAACCGTAAACAAAGCAGTGTCAATATTTATGAACTTGGAAAACGTTATACAGTATCAAAAGAAACCGAAATTTTAGGACTATTAATGTATGGGGTGTATCGTAATAAACGTTGGCAAGGCTCAAAATCTAGTGACTTCTTCACATTAAAAGGCATTATCGAAGCGTTGTTAGACCGTTTTAATATAACCAATGCGACGTATGAAAAAACCATTATTTCTAATCATCACCCTCACCAAACCGCGCTTATAAAAGCGGGGAATGAAGTGATTGGTCATATTGGAAAACTGCACCCAGAATATGCTCAAAAACATTTAAGCGCTGATGATGTCTATGTCGCAGAACTGGAAATAGAAATGCTTTATAAACGCGCAGATTTCTCGCCGAATTATGAAAAAGTCTTACGCTTCCCTTCAGTTTCGAGAGATATTGCATTGATTGTGGATGAAACCGTGCTTGCTGGGGATTTAATCCGTTCTATTTATGAAAATTCAACGCGTGTTTTAAAAGATGCTTATGTCTTTGATGTTTATCAAGGGGAACACTTAGAAGAAGGTAAGAAATCCTTAGCCATTCGCCTTCGTTTTGAAGATAAAAGTGGCACATTAAAAACATCAACGATTGATGAAATCATTAAAAATATTTTAGAAGGTTTAAAAAACGAACACAACGCAACACTCCGTTAACATACACCCCTTTTACGGGGTGTTTTTCTTTGAAAAAACCTGTATTATAAAAATATATTTTTTTAATGAAAGCGATTGCATTTAATGGGCTTGTTTGTTACAATAAATTCGTATTTAAAAATGCTAGGAGGTTTCATATGAAGATCGGTGTTCCAAAGGAAATAAAAAACAATGAAAATCGTGTTGGTATTACCCCACCAGGTGTCTCATTATTGGTTGATGGTGGTCATGAAGTATTTGTAGAAACAAAAGCCGGTGAAGGCAGCGGTATTCCTGATGAAGAATTTGTTGAAGCAGGCGCAACCATTGTTAAAACGGCCAAAGAAGCATGGTCACAACAAATGGTTATAAAGGTTAAAGAACCCCTTGAACCTGAATACAAATATTTTAGAGAAGATTTAATTATTTTCACTTACTTACATTTAGCAGCTGAAGAAGCATTAACGCAAGCGTTAATCGATTCTAAATGTAAAGCCATTGCTTATGAGACCGTTCAAGTTGGCAATGAACTTCCCTTATTAAGGCCGATGAGTGAAGTAGCCGGTCGACGTGGAACCATCGTTGCTGCAACGCAACTTGAAAAGCATCGCGGCGGAAGAGGTATTTTACTCAGTGGTGTCCCTGGGGTTAACCGTGGGCATGTGGTTGTCTTAGGAGGCGGAACCGCAGGTATTAGTGCTGCGAAAATGGCCATTGGATTAGGCGCACGTGTTACTTTATTAGAAATCGATGAAGATAGAATGCGTTATTTAGACCATATCTTTGACAAAGAGTTAACGGTCTTAAAATCAAACCCATTAAATATTGAAAAGTATTTGAAAGATGCGGATGCTTTAATTTCTACCATTTTAATTCCAGGCGCTAAAGCCAGTAAAGTTGTTACTGAAGAAATGGTTAAAAATATGCAAGAAGGCGCAGTGGTTGTTGATATATCAATTGATCAAGGTGGGTCGATTGAAACGATTGACCGTATTACGACCCATGATAATCCTGTATACACAAAACATGGTGTTGTTCACTATAGTGTTGCCAATATGCC
>CAYZOR010000186.1:0-2003 GCA_964479895.1 uncultured Candidatus Izemoplasmatales bacterium
ACTTGGTGTTATCAACGATTCATACCAATAGCGCCGTTAAAACGATTGGCCGGTTAGTCGATATGGGCATTGATCCCTTCTTAGTCGCCTCTTCTTTAAGTGGTATTGTGGCACAACGTTTAGTGAGAAGAGTATGCACGGTATGCGGGAAAAATGAATCGCCAACCGCCAATGAAAAAGAGATTTTTGCTAAACACGGGTTTGAAAAAATCCGTAAAGTGAAGCGCGCTGTAGGCTGTTCAAACTGTAATAATAAAGGCTATAAAGGGCGCGTTGCGGTGTTTGAAGTATTGGATGTTAATGATGCCATTATCCGCTTAATTTCTAATCACGCCCAAGAGTATGAAATTTTAGAACAAGCCCGTAAAGATGGCACGAGAACGTTGGTAGAAGCGGGCCTTGCGAAAGTAGAAGCGGGCCAAACAACAGTAGAAGAAATCTTAAAACTAGGGCTTGATTAGGAGGCGATTCCATGAAAATTAATGATTACAAATACAAAGCAAAACGGATGAAAGATGGAAAAATTGTCTCAGGGACCACAGAAGGGCCTACCAAACAAATCGTTTCACAATTTTTAAATGAAAATGGGATGCGTGCCATTGAAATTGATATCCATAATACATGGGTTTCTAAACTCAATCAAATTGCGATTAATAAAGTCATAACAGAGACCGATTTAATCTTTTATTTGAAACAATTATCTTCACTCCTTCGTTCGGGCGTTCAATTAAACGAAGCGTGTGAGATGCTTGCGACGCAGCAAACCAATAAAAATGTGCGACGCATTCTTTATGGAATTTATTATTCTGTCAATAGTGGTCAAACCTTAAGTGATGCGTTTAAAGAGTATCCTAAAGAGTTTCCTAGATTGCTCGTTTCGATGATTGCGGTTGGCGAAAAAATGGGAGAACTCGATGATGTATTGGTGGAAACCACCGATTACTTTGAGAAACAACAAAAATTAAAAGCAAGCATTAAATCAACCTTGATGATGCCTTTAATTTATTTAATTGTTGCGGTTGGGGTCGGCATTTTCTTAATGGTAGGGGTCATGCCTCAGTTTGAAGGGATGTATGCGTCCTTAGGTGGCGATTTACCCACGGTTACCATGTTGTTTATGAATACTGGAAACTTTTTAAGAGCGAATGCGCTATATATTGTCCTTGGGATCATCGCCTTTATCATCGGATTTAGAATTCTTTATAAAAAATCGCATCGGATGCAGCGTTTTTTCAGCTATATCGCTGTCAAATTGCCAATATTCGGTGAACTTGTTAAACTCAATAATTTAAGCCGTATCGCCTCAACCATTGCCCAACTCTTAAAAAACCATGTCCCGCTTCAAGATTCCCTTGATACTACGCGTGGCACTATTGATAATAAAGTCTATAAAAATTTATTGGTAACGGCGCAGAAAAATGTCATGAACGGCGAATATATGTCCACTGCCTTTGAACATCACTATGCGAGTGAAGTGATTTTTACCCGTATGATGAGTGTCGGAGAGCGCACCGGGGACTTAGGGAAAATGATGAGCAATTTAAGTAAGTTCTATGATGATAATAGCGATGTCAAAATTGATCGCTTAAAGAAGTCATTAGAACCCATATTATTGATCTTCATTTACGCCTTAATCGTCGTGATGATTTTAGCGGTTATGCTTCCGTCACTCCAACTTTCTGACCAGCTCCAATAATTTTTTAAAAAAATTCATTACAGAATTGTAATAATTGGCATAAGCATGCTATAATACATCTAAGTAGACATAAAAAGGAGTTGGTGGCCTGAAATCAAGAAATAGTTTGTCTGGGGAGATGAATATAAATGATTTGGGTGACCCTTAAGATTTATGGACTATTATAAATGACTAAATAAAAACAACCCTATTTAGTCGTACAAAAAAAAATTGGAGGAGATTTTTATGATTAAAAACAACAAAGGGGTAACATTAGTAGAATTACTAATCGTTATTGTAATTTTAGGAATTATCGCAGCCGTCGCCG
>CAYZOR010000187.1:0-2000 GCA_964479895.1 uncultured Candidatus Izemoplasmatales bacterium
GTGTCTTTCATAAAGATGAGAAACTCTTCACCACCCCACCGAATCAGCGATGTTTTATCATTCATTAAAGGCATAAACAATCGAACTAATTCGATTAATACATTGTCTCCGTTTAAATGGCCATATTGATCGTTAACTACCTTAAAATCATCTAAATCAAAAAGGATAATCGCAGCGTCTTGTTTTTTAGCAGGTCTATAAAGTGTATCAAACGCTTTGTTTAACACTAACCGGTTGTAACATCCTGTCAACGGGTCGGTAATCGACATGGTCGTAAGTTTTTGTTCTTGATTGTACTGCATCCGTTTGTAATAATTCATCCTTAGTGACGCCATCCCTGAAATAACCAAAACCGCAAGCAAAAACACCAATGAAGCATACCGTTCACTAAGGTCTATCGTGTCGTTCAACACCCCTGATATATTATGAAAGGCAAGAATGAACATCAACGATATTAAAAATGTGGTGTGCCACCGACTCGGCACTAAAAAAAGTGAAATGATGATAAGCATCATGCCAAAGGTTTGGATAAGGATATTCGGATTTTCATACGCCAACAATGTGAATAGAAATGAGGCAAAAATTAATAGCTCATAAATTGCAATCCACCGATAGTAAAAGTCATAAGTATGCGCCTTTGAAAGCTTTAGGTAAAGAATCATGATTAAAACAACCACAAAAAATCTATTTAATAACACTGCATAAAACCGTATACTGTGCCCTAAATTCATATAATCAGGAACAATAAAAAGTAAGTAAAGCACCGCGAAAAATATTAATAAAGGCATTAAAAAACGCTTAGTTTTATCCATGTCATACGCTAAATAATCTCTTTCAACCTGACGATCAATAAACTCTCCTTTAAGGGTTGAAACGGTATCGTTTTTTAAGCTTTTATCAATCATTAAAAGCACCCCATTTAAAGCGCATAATCTTGATATATTTTTTAAAATGTGCTCCTTCATTGAAATTTTCCACACAGCTTCATGCATGTTAAATTAGTCATTGCATGCTAAAAAAACGAATAGCATCCAGTTTACTTTATGACGTAAATCTTATTACTGATCCTCTATACAATAAATCAAGGGTCACAAGGCACAAAATCAGGCAACTCGCTAATAACATCAATGTCGGTGTAAAAATACCAACCTTCCATCGCTTCAGAATGGTTAGGAGCTAGTAAACGGATATAAATCCCAAATCCCTCATCGATTAAGTGAATCTCAAAAGCATATACATCGCCCGGTATATAAAAATCAGGAATTTCATCTAAGTATGTTTCCTTTAACGCAAAACCTGTGATGGTACGTTCAAACCATTCTGATTCCAATGTTGGGACATAAAACATCTCCCTTACTTGCATGGCATACTCCGAATAAGCAGCGTATGTACCTGAATCAACATAACTTTTCTCAGTATAGCAAGCGTTATCAACATCATAGTCATAACGATCAAAATATGGCGGGGTTTCAAACGTTGGTGGCGTTTTCACACAATACCATGTTACCCGCTCTGTAGGCGATAAATAATTAGGCGGTAAAAAATCAAAGAAATAGGCGTTACTATGAACCTTGAAGGTTGATTCGTATTGAACACCCTCTTCTATGCCTGTTTGATGAAATGTAAAGAGTTGTGCATTAAATAAGTCTGCATAAAGGCCATGGTAATCCAGTTCTAGAAACCATGCGACTGGATAACCAGCAATATTCCAAGCTGGATGCCATCCAGGTGGTTGTGTTGTATGTTCACTAAATATTTCTAATTCAGCAGAACCTGAAACAATATTTTCCCCAACAGTTTTTACTGAACTAGGAATGTGAAGGAATTTCAAAGCTATCATGTCTGCAAACGCACCGGTTCCAATTGAAATAATGCTTGATGGGATAACAATATGTTCAACGTGCTCAACACCGAAAAATGCGAAGTCATCAATTGCGGTGACATCATACCCTGCAATGTGATTAGGTATGTGCATCTCAGTATCTAGGCCCGTATACGAT
>CAYZOR010000188.1:0-1970 GCA_964479895.1 uncultured Candidatus Izemoplasmatales bacterium
TTATTGTCTATTACTTTACTGAGTATAAAACAAGCTAAGGTAGAATGAAGCTATCTACGGGTAATGTATAAAAGAATGCTTTTGAGAGATTATGTCAAGGTGTTTCATTACAAGCGTTCACGTTTAAGCGTTTATTTAATGCAATTCAAACATCCTAGGCATCACCCGATAATCTTGTCGCCTATGTGATGATTGGGTAACCATAGAGTTACTTTTTTATACCTTCAAGATTGGTTTTAATATATGCCATTAGCGCGTCAATTTGAATACATATACGATCAAGCAGCACGGTGAAAGCGCGGTTTGGTAGTGTGTTAATGAAAACACTTTAAATTCCTAACCATTAGAATAATGGAAGGAATAAATGATTTTTAAATGCTAGAGCTTCACCGTATTACATTTTTTATTCATATGACCGCTGCATCATGATATAATATAATATATTGTAAAGAAAATTTTGTAAGGCTTCTTTAAGGGTGTGGTTTGATGGTTTATCCGCTTCAAACTAATGTATTTGCACTGATTCTTTTAATGATTGTTTATGGTGCGATGCGTCAAAATAAGCCTGTCGCCTTAAGAAATGAACGCTACTTTTTTGCGATGATCTATTCGGTTGGCGCCATCTTAATATTTGATACAGCGACAGAAATTTTAAATGGTGCTCCCGGGACGATTTATTATGGCCTTCATGTAATGGCCACATTTCTTTTGTTTGCGACCTCTGGGTTTGTTGTTTTATTTTGGGTTTTATATACCATTGATTATATTGGTATTAAAACGAAAACCTATATAAAAATTCTCTATACAGTACCTGCATTTTTGTTTGTATGGATGGCCTTTATGAGTCTATTCTTTGATATGTTTTTTCATATTAATTCCGACAACATATACACCAGAGGGCCATTATTTTCTTTTTATACCGTGATTTTTGTTGGTTATGTTTTTGCGGTCTTCATCTTTATTTTTATACATCGCACATACATGAAACGCCAAGATTGGGTGCCGCTTATAACCTTACCGATTTTTCCTGGCATAGGCGGGGGCATTCAATTTTTATATTATGGGGTTTTATTGTTTTGGCCCATGGCCGCTTTATCTTTACTGATTGTTTTTATCTTTATCCAGTTAAGATTAATTCGCATTGACAATTTAACACAGCTTTACAACAAACATGAATTTAATCGGAAAATCCAAACATTAAAACAAACCGCGCATCAAAAACTTGGTTGTATGGTGTGTGATATCGACTATTTCAAACAAATCAATGACACGTATGGACATTTTACTGGTGATTTAGTCTTAAAAGCACTCAGCTGTGTTTTTGAGGAGACGTTCAGTCACTACAATCATTTCAAGGCTAGAATCGGTGGCGATGAATTTGGGTTTTTATTTGCCGTTAACGATGTAGCTGAGTTAAATCAGAAAATATCTGAGTTAAATCAGAACCTTAAAAATTTCAACGCCTTGAACAGCTTTGATTTTGAGGTTTCGATTAGCATCGGTGCTGGGTTATACAATCCTAATACATTTACGAATTTAGAGAGTTTCTTTAGGTTTTTAGATGCTGAAATGTATAAAAATAAAAAAACGAAAGTGTCAGACGCTCTTAAAATTAAAGTTGTTTAAGCGATAAGCGGTGTTTGAAGAATATTGGGACCATCAATTATAATCTAAAGGCTATTTATGTTTCAGATTATGGTGTGATAAAAGCCATCTTTATTTATGACGCTTCAACCGTATGGCGGATGTTGTTTTTTTTATGCAATAAAACATAAAAAAGCGCAATTATCGCGCCACTTGAGTGCAATGGTGAATTCAATTTTCAACCGCTAAACACGCTTTGCAAATATGTTAGTTGTTTGTATAGACAGTGCTATAACCCGAGTTTTATAGTTCAAAAAGTGTAAAAGAGACATAATCCGCTTCATGAAAGGATTTAAGTCTCTTTTTTGTTTGTTTTATTTGTTGTG
>CAYZOR010000189.1:0-1968 GCA_964479895.1 uncultured Candidatus Izemoplasmatales bacterium
TAAGAGATAAAGTCTCTTCTAGACTTTATGATTCTTTAGAAACCGCTTCTAAATTAGGCGATGGAAAAGTATTTGTGTTGGTCAATAAAAAAGAACATACCTTTAGTGAACACTTTGCGTGCCCACACTGTGATTTTTCAATTGGAAAATTAGAAACGAGACTTTTTTCATTTAACGCGCCTTTTGGAGCGTGTGAAGCGTGTAGTGGGTTAGGGTATAAAAAGAAAATTGACCCAGAATTATTGGTTCATAATGAAAATTTATCGGTGTATGAAGGCGCCATTAAAGGATGGCAAAATACAAATACCTATCACTTTAAACAACTTGAAGTGCTTGCGGATCATTACGGTATTGATTTAAGAAAACCGTTTAAAACCTATACCAAAAAACAAAGAGACTTAATTTTTTATGGGTCAGACGAACCGCTTCGTTTTATGTTTCAAGGAAAAACAAGTAAAGTAAAACACGATAAACTCGATTATTATGAAGGCATTATAAATAATTTGGAACGTCGTTACATCGAAACCACTTCGCGTTTTATGAGAGAGTGGATTGAGACATTAATGAATGAAAAAACGTGTGAGGTATGTCATGGGAAAAAGCTAAATGAAGCGGCCCTTAGTGTAAAAATAAAAGGTCTAGACATCATTGAGTTAACCGACCAATCTGTTCAAGAAATGCTTGCGTTCATTGAAGGGTTATCCCTTTCAGAAACAGAAACGAAAATTTCAGAAATGATTTTAAAGGAAATTATTTCTAGACTTACGTTTTTAAAAAATGTCGGCCTAGATTATTTAACCTTATCAAGAAGAGCGGCTACCTTATCAGGAGGCGAATCACAGCGTATTCGTTTGGCAACTCAAATAGGCTCACGTTTAACAGGAGTTTTATATGTGTTAGATGAACCTTCCATTGGGCTTCACCAAAGAGATAATAATCGTTTGATTCAAACGCTTAAAGATATGCGAGATCTAGGCAATACTTTGGTCGTCGTTGAGCACGATGAAGAAACCATGGAACAAGCTGATCAAATCGTAGATATTGGTCCTGGCGCAGGAGAATATGGCGGAGAACTTGTTTTCCAAGGAACGTACGATGAAATATTAAAAGATGAACATTCTATTACTGGAAAGTATTTAAGTGGTAAACTGAATATAGATGTGCCCTCAAAAAGACGTAAAGGCGATAAAACATATATTGAAATTAAAGGGGCAAAAGAAAACAATTTAAAAAATATTGATGTGAAGTTTCCAAAAGGGGTGCTCACAGTAGTAAGTGGTGTGAGTGGCTCTGGGAAAAGTTCTTTAATCAATGAGTGTTTATATAAAGGGCTATATAATGAACTTTACCCTAAAAAACTCATGAAAGGCGACTTTAGAAGCATTAAAGGCCAAAACCATCTAAAAAAACTCATAAATATCGACCAATCCCCCATAGGAAGAACCCCAAGAAGTAACCCTGCGACTTATACGGGTGTTTTCGATGATATTCGCGATATTTTTGCGATGACGAACGAAGCGAAAATAAGAGGGTATCAAAAGGGACGCTTTAGTTTTAATGTTAAAGGCGGCCGCTGTGAGCGCTGTAATGGGGATGGCGTATTAAAAATTGAAATGCACTTTTTACCAGATGTTTATGTCCCTTGTGAAGCGTGTGATGGCAAAAGGTATAACCACGAGACACTTCAAGTGAAATATAAAGGAAAGACCATTGCGGATGTCTTAGAAATGACGATTGAAGAATCAGTAAAATTGGTCAACCAGCGCCTACATTATCTGGTGGGGAAGCTCAACGTGTGAAACTAGCACGTGAATTGACCAAACAAATTACTTCAGATACTTTATACATATTAGATGAGCCTACCACAGGACTGCATTCTGATGATGTAAGACGGTTAATGGATGTGATTGATAATATTGTGGATTATGGCGCAACGGTTATTATCATTGAACATAACTTAGATGTGAT
>CAYZOR010000190.1:0-1952 GCA_964479895.1 uncultured Candidatus Izemoplasmatales bacterium
CGAACGCAAGCCGTTCATTCTGTCGTATTGAAACATTCATCAATATAATTGGTCATGACTAGAACGCCATCTTTAATGCAGTATTGCGTATGGAAAACAACGAAATAGTATAGAGCAAGATCAACAAATGAAAATGAATTAAGCAAAATAGGTATGAAGACATTCCTTTGAGTTATTGTAACAGATATTTTTTATCAAGATTTTTCAGTCTTAATGAATAATATCCGTTTACAGGATTACCACTTACAGTTAAGCCACCGTACCATTAAGAGGGTAGTGCAAATAAAATGGGTTAAAAATTATATTTTGTATTCATCGTATGAATTAATTGTTCTAATTTTTCCTCGATTATGTTCGCAGTTTTTAAATACGCTTCATACGCTTTACCACTTGGGTCGTCCAATCCCCAGTCTTCTCTATGTTTAGCAGGAATGAATGGACAATCGACATTGCAGCCCATCGTTACAACAACATCAATTTCTGGAAGTGAATTTAACAGTTTTGGATATTGTTCATTGCTCATTTCAAAATTGTAATGGGTATGAATGAACTTTAAAGCTCCTGGATTGATTGCCTCTTTGGGGTGTGTGCCCGCACTATAAGCGTTAAATTTGTCTGGATATTTTATTTTTGTGATTGCTTCTGCCATTTGACTTCTGCAACTGTTGTGAACACAAATAAATGCAACATTAATTTTTTTCATAAAAAACCTCTTTCCTTCATAGGAGACAAATGTTACTGAACTCCTTGTATTTTTAACTCAATCTTAGGATATCAAAATTATGGTTATATTTCATTTAGGCTGGTTGATATCCTTTTAAAAAGACTTAGTTTAATGTAATTCTTAGTGCTCGAATTAAAAAAATGATAGCTTCGGCAATATTTGTTAAATGATCTCCAGCTCTTTCAAGTTGCTTAATAACAATCAATAGCCGACCGCTTTCCTCTGCTTGAACATTAACTTCACGTTTTAAAATGGTAATAAACTGATTCACCTGTTTTTCATATATCGTGTCGATATCATCATCCAGTTTAACAACCAAGTAAGCTGCATCAATGGACCGCTTTGCAAAAGCAATTTTCACTTGCTTAAGCATCTCATTCAATGGTTTAAAATATTCGATGACATATTTATTGAACGGATGACTGTTTTCTGTCTTAATCAAATTTTTGGCCAGATTGGATGCATAATCACCAAGTCGTTCCAGTTCATTTGCGATTCTAATGGACGATAATATGGTTCTTAAGTCCCTGGCGACGGGGCATTCCTGTGTGATGATTAAAAATGCTTTTTCGTTAATGTCATCCTCGTAATCGTTAATGATTTCATCTTTTTTAATCAAAGTATTTAAAACATCTTCTTTTTTATTTTCAAAATTTTCTTGTACGACATTAAAATGATTGATCACGTGATTAAGCATTTCTGTTACCATCGTGTCCAATGTGCTTAAATCTTTATCAAATTTTCCTCTAAGCGAAGCCATATTAACCAAACTTTCCTGTAACATAATCTTCTGTTTGTTTTAAAGAAGGTTTGGTGAAAATAATGTTTGTCTTGTCGTATTCTTTTAAGCTCCCCATGTAGAAAAACGCTGTGTAATCAGCAATCCTTGATGCTTGTTGCATTGAATGCGTGACAATAATTATCGTAAAATGTTTTTTTAGTTCAAAAATCAAGTTTTCAATTTTTTTAGTCGCAATGGGGTCTAAAGCACTTGTTGGTTCATCCATTAATAATATATCCGGCGACATGGCTAACGCTCTTGCAATGCATAGCCTTTGTTGTTGTCCCCCAGATAGTTGCATGGCTGATTTTTTTAAATTTTCTTTTACTTCATCATATAGTGCAGCTTGTTTTAATGATTTGGTGACGATGTCTTCAAGCTTTTGCTTGTCTTTAACACCTTGTCTTTTTGGTCCATAGGCAACGTTTTCAAATATATTCATGGGAA
>CAYZOR010000191.1:0-1939 GCA_964479895.1 uncultured Candidatus Izemoplasmatales bacterium
ATTATATCATTTTAATCTTATTTATAAAACTTAGATCTTTCACAATTGTTCAGTAGGTTCATTTTATCAATAGATTTCATCGTGTTATAATATTAAAGAGGTGATAAATTTGGAAAATTTTAATTTCTATAGTCCCACAGAATTTGTATTTGGTAAAGATGAAGAAAAACAAGTAGCTACTCTCGTTAAAAAGTATCAAGGCAAAAACGTGCTCTTGCATTATGGTGGCGGTTCAATTAAAAAAATTGGACTTTATGATAAAGTCATCAAATCTTTAAAAGAAGCGTCAATTAACCCTATTGAACTTGGAGGCGTAAAACCAAATCCAGTAGATAGCTTAGTGTATGAGGGAATCGAGCTTTGTAAAAAACATAATATCGATTTTATCTTAGCAGTTGGTGGTGGTTCTGTCATTGATTCCGCAAAAGCGATTGCGGCAGGGGTTTATTATGATGGTGATTTTTGGGACTTTTTTGACGGCAAAGCCCGTATTGAAAACGCCCTACCTATTGGAACTATTTTAACCATTCCAGCCGCTGGAAGTGAAGGGTCTAGTGCAACGGTAATCACAAAAGAAAGCGATGGGTTAAAACGTGGGTCTGGTGCAGATATTTTAAGACCTAAATTTTCAATAATTAATCCTGAACTTACCTATTCGCTACCTTTTTGGCATACGGCTGCGGGTATCGTAGATATGATGAGTCATATTTTTGTTATATTAACAGATAGACTATGTGAATCAACACTTATATCTATTATGGAGGCCGCAAAAGTACTTATTGATGATCCTAACAATTATGAAGCACGGGCAACAATATGTTGGGCAGGAACCATTGCGCACAATGGATCGCTAGGTGTGGGAAGAAGTGAAGATTGGACCACTCACGGCATTGAACATGAGTTAAGTGCACTCTATGATATGACCCATGGAGCTGGGCTCGCTGTTATGTTTCCAGCTTACTTAAAGTATGTCATGGATGAAGACATCGATCGTTTTTATCGTTTAGCCGTTGAAGTCTTTAAGATTCCATCGAATCACTTTAAAAAGCGGGAAGTAGCCTTAGAAGGGATTGAAGCATTAAAAACATTCTTTAAATCCATTGGCATGCCAATTACTTTAGATGAAGCTGGGGCTAAAATAGAAGACATTCCTAAACTATTAAAAACCATGAAAATTAACATGGGAGAAAGCTTTGGAAATTATAAACCTTTGACCTTAGATGATGCGAAAAAGATTTACGAAAGTGCTTTTGAATAAAAAAATTCCTGCCCAATTGGGCAGGATTTTTTATGCTAAAGCATCAACAACGACATTATAATCTAATATACCTCGTAATCGGCCTTTTTGATCAACGACCGGTAAATCATACGTTGCTTCTTTTAATTTTGGCCATGCTTCATATAAATACGCTTTTCTATAAATAACGGTATCATCTTCTTTTACGAGTTTATCAATCGTTTCCGCTTTAGATTTTTTAAGCTGTTCTATCGTAATGTAACCTTTAAACTTGCGGTTTTGATCCGTTACATAAATAAAGTCCATATTTTTTTCTTTTAAAATCTTCAACGTGTCTTTACGAGAGTCACCAAGTTTTGCATAAGTAAATGATTTACTCATTACACTACGCACTTTTAGAATTCTCGTTTTATCAACATCCGCGATAAAATCCTTTACATATTGGTTGGCTGGGTTTTCAAAGAACTCTTTCGGCGTTCCTATTTGTACAACTTCAGCATCCTTCATCAAAGCAATACGGTCTCCTAAGCGGAACGCTTCGTTCATATCGTGAGTAATGAAAATAATGGTACGGTCCATTTCATCTTCAAGATTCATAAGTTCTTGTTGCATCTCTCGTCTAATCAGTGGGTCTAATGCACTATATGGTTCATCCATAAGTAAAAGTTCAGGGTCAGTGGTTAATGCGCGTGCTAAACCAAC
>CAYZOR010000192.1:0-1922 GCA_964479895.1 uncultured Candidatus Izemoplasmatales bacterium
GAAAATTCCCTCCAGTAAATTGCGTTTTTTCTTTAACGGTTCTTTTGCGAGTTCATGCGGTATTTTATTGATTAATTCTTCTAAAAATAGATATTCTTTTTGTAATGACTCGATATAAATATTTGGTGGATTTTTTCTTAAAAGGGGTCCGATATATAAATCTGTTTCATCTAAAGTTTGTGAGCCTTTTTCCATTTTAATAATCACATAGATTTCTTCTTTTTGCTTGATAACTTTTTCTTCGGTAATTTTAAAAGGCGTTGAGGCAGTAAGTTTTCTTACAAGTTCTACATGGTTATTCGCCTGTAAGATCAATGTATTAACATGGGTAAGCGGGGCTTGATTCAATATATCAAAAATAAGTTTCCCCCCTAACCCAGAGATGGTAATTAAATCACATTCTTCTTTTAAAGCATTGATGCCATCGCTTAAAACAGGAAAAACTTTTTCGCTTAAGCCTTGTTTTTGAACGCTTAAAGATGCTTGATTTAAAGGCCCTTCCTTATTATCAACCGCATACGCTTTTGATACGCGTTCATTTAAAACCGCCGCAATCGGTAAATACGCATGATCGGTTCCTATGTCATATAAAACGTTGGAAGGCGGCATCATTTCAAGAATGGTTTGAAGCCTTATATCCATTATCGTCCACTCATAAAGTCTTTCAGTTTTTTACTGCGAGAGGGGTGACGAAGCTTTCTTAAGGCTTTCGCTTCGATCTGACGAATACGCTCTCTTGTGACGCCAAATTCTCTCCCCACTTCTTCTAAGGTTCTTGTTCTACCGTCTAATAACCCAAAGCGCATCCGTAAGACTTTTTCTTCTCTATCGGTTAGGGTTTCTAACACATCATCGAGTTCGCGTTTTAACATTTCTTTAGACGTAAATTCCATTGGGGTTAAGGTATCTTGATCTGGAATAAAATCCCCCAATGAAGAATCTTCTTCTTCCCCAACAGGGCTTTCTAAAGAAATGGGTTCTTGGGCGACTTTTTGAATGATTTGAACCTTTTCTACACTGATATTCATGCGTTTCGCCACTTCTTCAGGTAACGGTTCGCGTTTTAATTCTTGGATAAGCTGTCTTTGCGTTCTTACAAGCTTATTAATGGTTTCGACCATGTGAACAGGAATTCTAATGGTTCTCGCTTGATCGGCGATCGCACGGGTAATGGCTTGGCGGATCCACCAAGTGGCGTACGTTGAAAATTTAAATCCTTTTTTATGGTCAAACTTAGAAACCGCTTTGATAAGGCCCATGTTTCCTTCCTGAATTAAATCTAAAAACTGCATCCCACGCCCAACATAACGCTTCGCAATGGAGACAACTAACCGTAAGTTCGCTTCAACGAGTTTATTTTTCGCAAGTTCACCTTTAAACATAATGTCTTGAACTTCACTATTGTAGCTTTCTGTAATCGTTTCACCTTGGGCTTTATACTCATCGTATTCATCTTTTTTATTTTTCGCATGATAAATATCTTTCGCAAGTTCCATCTCAGTATCAGGGTCTAGGAGTTCAACCCGTCCGATTTCTTTTAGATACATTCTCACAGGGTCATCGACTTTGATGCTTGTGATGCTTTCGAATGATTTATCATGAAGCAATTCTTCTTCGATGTCTTTCGCAAAATCAAGGTTTAATTTAATTTGTTCTACGACTTCTTCTTCATCTTCATCATCGTCTTGGAGCATCGTTGGAACTTTATAAGATACCATTTCTTCTTGGCTTACAACATCCACATCGTTTTTTTCCAAGATGGTAATGATTTCATCAAACACATCGGATTCGCTAGAAACATATGCTTCAATGTCTTTCACCTCTATAAACCCTTTTTTCTTATACAGCTCACTAAGTTCTTGAATTATTTTTTCTTTTTCCATCGTTTTCCTCCTTGATCATGGTATCGATCTTTTTTCTTA
>CAYZOR010000193.1:0-1882 GCA_964479895.1 uncultured Candidatus Izemoplasmatales bacterium
ATCATCTAACACAAATGTTTTAACTTCATCATCCACATTAGAAACATCACTTCCAACTCGCTCACCGTTTATGAAAATTTCAAACCCCGCATTGCCTGAAAAATGTTTTGCGTAATCAAAACTCAGCCACTTAATCCCACCAGGAATACTTGCCTCTAAAGTAGAGTTTCTTGAGCCATCCAATCTAAGGGATACATCCCCTTCAATTACACGAGAAGCAACTTGATCAAATAAGGCATCACTATAATACCATTCAATCTCACCATCCCCAACAAATGAACCATCAACATAAGAAGCACTATCAACCCCTGTTGTTTCAAAGGTTTCTAAATAGGTTTTATCCTCATGTTCATAATCTTTATATTCCACTTCGTCTGTGTCGTTTTCTTCATTTGTGTCATTATCATCGTCTTGATCGTTTGAATCGATGCGCTCAAATACAGCATTTAAAACAACATCCTCTTCTATCGTTATGGAAACACTTATTGATGTTTCAAAAGTCTCTCCATCCTTTTCCCAATATAAAAATTCATAGGCTTCATCAAACGTTTCAACTTCCACATCAACTTCACTCCCTATTTTATGGAGCGTTGTTGAGTCTATATTAAAAGTAACATTATCAAGATTGCTATTTAGTGTTAAAGTCACTTGGTCTAAAGGGTCCCTATCATTAAGATCATTAACTTCTAACAATGTGCATGCTGATAATAAAAAAGTAGTAAACATGATTAAAAAAACTGAGATTATTTTTTTCATTCTTTCATTCCTTTATAGATGTGATTTAATATTTTTTCTAGATAAAATTTATGGTTTTTAGATAAATTATTAATGTACTTTTTGACCCGCTTTAACCTTTTGAGCGTGCGCTTTATGGTCAATTGGATTTAACACACTATCGATCATTTTCATTAAACTATCTAAGATAACACTCTCGCTCATTGAAGGGATATTCGTTTGTTGATAAACCATCTCAGGGGTCGCAGGGATATGAATAAAGCCCGCTTCGATATTTAAGTTAAATTGTTTGATATGATGTAAGGTTTTATAAAATAAGTTATTGCATACATAAGCTCCTGCCGTATTAGAAATATGAATGGGGAGCTTATCAGTTTTAATGCGCTCTTTTAATTTCTTTAATGGCAAGGTCGTAAAAATCCCATCCGGGCCATATTCTACTATCGGTTGTCCAGTTTTTTTATTGCCTAAATTATCCGCAATGCTCGCTTCATTCACATTGATGGCGATTCTTTCTATAGTGATATGGCTTCTTCCTTTAGCTAACCCTAAAGATAATACCATAATCGGATCATATTCATCAATTAAAGGAAGCAAACGTTCAAACGCATGATTATACACTACCGGTAGTGTGACTTTAACAATCTTTACATCGTAAAGCGTATCAGGAATTTTTTTTAAAATAGATTCACTAGGATTCATTGAATCATTGTTGAATGGTTCAAATGCCGTTATTATTGCGGTTTTCATATTAACTTTCCTCCCTTAAAAATGAAAAGTCATAGTCACTGTCTTCTAAAAACGTATATATTTCTTCTAAGCCTACAGCGTAATTAAATTCGTTACTATTTGAAGACCAGTTATTGATTCCAATTAAATTCCCTTCATAATCAGCAAGTAACCCACCGCTATTGCCAGGATAAATTTGGGCACTATGGGCAATCACATTAAAACTCACCTTATCAATTTGGGCCATGCGTTCATATCTTCCAAACGTAATCACTGAATCGATCCCAGAAGGATTACCAGCCGCAAGCACAAATTCACCTTGTCTTAAAGGACTCTCTTTTCTAGCAGTCATATTAATAAGGTCCATCTCAGCTAACGATTTATCAAACCTTAAAAGCGCTAAATCAAACTCCTCTTC
>CAYZOR010000194.1:0-1862 GCA_964479895.1 uncultured Candidatus Izemoplasmatales bacterium
AACGTGTAGGGTTAATTTCAACTTTTTCATCCTAATCAAAAAAAGAAGCCGAAGCGAAGCCACTGAAAAAGTCTATGAGAAATCATAGATTTTTTTCTTAGGTTGTTGCGCATATAAGAAAATGTGGAAAACTAATCGCTAAAATGGCTTTATTAAGGTTTTAATAGCCCTTTATATACAGTATAATAGGCATATAGGGTGTGATATTATGTTGAAACGACAAACCGAACTTAAATTGAGTGCTTATTCCGAACTCTATGAACAAATTATCCCCAAAGACAACTTTTTGCGAAAGATGTTAGAGTTGGTAGATTTCGAATTTATATATGATGAACTGAAAGATAAATATAGTGAATCAATGGGGCGTAACGCCGTGAATCCTATTACGATGTTCAAATACCTTTTATTGAAACAGATTTATCCGTGTTCGGACGTTGACCTTGTCAACCGTGCAATGGTGGATATGTCGTTCAAGTATTTTTTAGGGTTGACGCCAGAAGAGCATGTAATTGAGTCATCATCCCTAACCAAATTCCGACGTGAGCGGTTGAAGGACTCTACGCTTTTAGACAAGTTAATCGCGAAAACCGTCATGATCGCGAAACAGAATGGACTTATGAGAAATAAGACCAT
The DNA here is from genome assembly GCA_964479895.1 of uncultured Candidatus Izemoplasmatales bacterium. Lineage (GTDB taxonomy): Bacteria > Bacillota_I > Bacilli_A > Izemoplasmatales > Izemoplasmataceae > B1SED10-225. The sequence goes on from CAYZOR010000194.1 coordinate 634, forward strand.
CATTGTCGATTCCACCCATACAGGCGCACGGTTCAACCAAAAATCACCGCGACAGATATTACAAGAAAAAACAAAGAACCTTCGGAAAGCTGTCTATAAACTTGATGAAAGATTCAAAGAAAAAATGCCAACCAAACCTAACAATGGGATCTTAGAAGATGAAATCGAATATACAAAGCAATTAACGACACTTATAAAAAAGGAAGAACGATTCATCGCATATCCACACATCCAAGAAGCTATCAATTATTTAGATGAGATCGTCGATGACCATCTACATGACTTGAAATTATCAAAGGATGAAGATGCGAAAACAGGCCACAAGACAGCAGACACTTCCTTTTTCGGTTATAAGACCCATATCGCGATGAGTGATGAGCGAATCATCACCAGCGCCGTCGTGACATCTGGTGAAAAACACGATGGCAAGCAACTAAAAACATTGATTGAAAAAACGCGACAAGCAGGCATGGATGTCGATGAAGTTATCGGTGACGCCGCCTATTCAGAAGCTGAAAACATTGACATGACTTCCAATGAAGGCATCAAACTTATTGCCAAATTGAGCCGCACAGTATCGGAAGGTAACAAGCGAAAAGTTGAGGGTTTCTTCTTCAATAAGGACGCAGGGATGATGGTTTGTCCTGAAGGCCATATGGCTTTCAAGAAATTAAGCCAAAGGGCCAAAAAGCACAAAGTTGATGGTAAAGGAACCGTAGAAACGTACTTCTTCGATGTAGAAAAATGTAAACTATGTCCTTTGAAAGATAAGTGTTATAAGGAAGGCTCAAAAACCAAATCATATTCAGTATCTATCAAATCAAAGACGCATCACAATCAAATGGATTTTCAGGATACGGAATATTTTAAATCGCGCGTAAAAGAACGATATAAAATAGAAGCTAAAAACGGTGAAATGAAACATCGTCATGGGTATGCGACCGCGCAATCCCATGATCTTTTCGGCATGAACCTGCAGGCGGCTACTGCGATATTCGTTGTCAATATAAAACGAATCTTGAAAGAAATGGCACAATAACAGAGAGCTTTATTCTGTTTTTTATATTTTTCATACAAAAAGAGACCGAAATCCTATTTAGGATTCATTAAATAATCGGTCTCTTTTTTATTAGGGTAGTTTTTCAGTGGCTTCCATTTGGCGTTTATTTTTTATTCATTGTCTTCTTCAAAATCGATTAAATGCTCAATATCGGCTTTTGCCATCAATG
>CAYZOR010000195.1:0-1861 GCA_964479895.1 uncultured Candidatus Izemoplasmatales bacterium
AATATTAATCTAAAAGATTATCCCCATGTTGATTTCATGTCTTTTTCATCACATAAAATATTCGGTCCCAAAGGCAGTGGAGCGGCAATCTTGCGCCACGATCAAGAAGGATTACGTCGTCCTATAGTGCCGCTGATTCACGGTGGAAACCAGGAGCATGGTTTAAGAGGCGGGACTTTGGCGGTGGCAAACATCATTGGCTTCGCAAAAGCGTTAGAACTCGAATACTCGAATCGCAAAGAAAATCATCAAAAACTTAACAAACTTGATGAGCTGTTTCTCGACTCATTGCGCAAAAAACTTGGCCAGTCTATCGTGGTTAACAATGAAGACTTTCAACGAGTTCCCGGGATTATTAATATACGTTTCAAAGGCATAAACAATCAAATGTTGCTAAAAAGGGCTAAAGATTTGTTCGCCGCATCAACCGGCAGTGCTTGTAGCAACACGAAACCTTCTAAAGTTTTAGAGGCTATAGGATTTTCGACGAAGGAGATAAAGGAATCTATTCGTTTTTCCTTGAGTCATTTCACCAAGGAAGATGAGCTTAGCCGATTTATTGATGAACTATAATTTTTGTTTCATGAGTCATCAAATTAAGGATTATTCCCAAGGTTGTGAAAAAGTGGAAGGTTGGAAGCTGAAAAAAGGAAAGATTAAAAAATTCAACGTTTCAGACAATGAAATTATTGGATTTTGCAATAGGATTTTTTCGACTGAATCTAAAAAAACGCAATCGTATAAACTCATTATGATGCGAGCTATTTTGGACAACTTATATAATGTAGCCGATGAACTGGTATTAACATTTCAAGATTTGTTTTCATCATTTACCGAGTTGTCTTGGAATCTTATTGTTGTGCATGGGTTGAAACAAGGTGGACAAAATCCTGTTCTTCAAACTGTTGTGAATGAATTCAAAAAGGAGCATAATGTTCCGGATAATCTTAAGTACGAAAGCCTGTCCGACAAACAGAAAGAAACCATTAATTCACAAGTGAAAACGGCTTGTAAACAGTATGTTGTTGGAGCTATTTATGGGGATACAGAAGGAACTATCTATGACTTTGATAGAAAAGATGAGTATATTAAATTTAACCCCATAGTATACGTCTTCATGCAACGATTCCAAAACACATTGCATCGCATTGCAAATTATGAGATGGTCAAATTCCTAGAGAAATATAATAAAAGTTTCAGTGGCAACTTTATAGAAGTCGTAGAAAATGTCACGAAGCGGGCGAACCTCTACAAGGAGCGTGTTCTGCTCATTAATCACGACCCCTTGGAGTGTTTTTACTGTAATAAAGCATTATCCAATGGCAAAGATGGTGAAAATGACAGCATTGAGTTAGACCATTTCATTCCATGGAGCTTTGTGTATTCCGATTCACTATGGAACCTAGTTTTATCCTGCAAATCCTGTAATAACAATAAAAAGGCTTCTTTACCATCCAGAAAATATCTTGACAAAATAATATCTTTTAATGATAGTAGGATTAAAGTGATGGGCAGAGACAAACCGCCCAGCATGCTACGCTATAGGGAACACAAGATTAAAGATTTATACAATTATGCTCAATTGAATGGTTTTATGAACCATTGGGAACCGGCAAAATAATATAGATAAACAAATAACAAATGGCTGTAATCTAATTAATGAAGCCATCAATGATAAGGGGAGATAGCTATGACGGTTTTAGAGTTTATTCATGAGTATGTTCCACGATTTGAGAAAAACTACAAGAGTTTCATTAACGCTGGAATGAAAAATGAGACTGAAAATTTTAAAAACAATATGCAAAGCATCGCAAATATGATTGAGTTTTTAATGCGGCAAAAAGGGTCAGTTAATTCAAGA
>CAYZOR010000196.1:0-1182 GCA_964479895.1 uncultured Candidatus Izemoplasmatales bacterium
TGGGCACTTATGGAACAACAAGATTTGTTATTGCATGCTTGTGAATATGAAGGTTTAGGAAAAATCATCATCGAGAGCATGGCGATTGGATTACCTTGTTTGTTATCTGATGTCAGACCCCTAGACACCTACATCAAGCATGAAGTCAACGGCTTCTTAGTTGATAATGAGCCAGCTCAATGGGCTAATATGATAAAGGTCTTATATCGTCATCAAGAAAAGAGAATTTCGGTTTCTAATGAGGCTCAAAAATATATCAAGGAAACCTATGATCCAAACATAAATAGTAAACAATATTTAGCTGTTTTCAAAAGGCTTATAAAGCAACCCTGATTTATCATAAAGATTAACTCATCATCTAGAAAAAAGGTGGTTTACGTATGTCAAAGCCCGATGTATCGATCATTATACCGGTTTACAACGACAATCAGAATTTAGAAAAACTATTCGATAGTTTTTTGAAAATGAAATCGTGTGATTTGACTTGCGAGTTAATCATTATAGACAATAAATCTCAAATCAGTCCAAAAGACATTATAGATAAGTACACTAAAACCCACGGCTTAAATATCATATCATTAAATGAAGACAGGTATATAAATAGTCCTTATTCTGCGAGAAACCGTGGCATTGAACATAGTCAAGGCGATTATTTGGCCTTTATCGATGCAAATTCAACGTTTGATAAGTATTGGCTTTATCATCTTCAAAAGGCAATTCAAACCTGTAAAAACATTTTTGTAGGTAATGTCAAGTTTACCTTTAAACATAAATATGCCGTATCTGAAATATTTGATTCGATTACGAGTATTGACATGGAAGGTTCTTCCAAAAGTGGGGCATCGCCAACTGCAAATTTGATTGTCAAATCCAAGCTATTTGATGTTTACGGCAAATTTACTGAAGGGTTAAGATCTGGAGGCGACATTTTATGGACACAAAAAGCAACTATGAGCGGTGAAGTTTTGACCTACATCGAAGATATAATCATGTTTAAGTATACCAGATGGTTTAAATCGCTACTTAAAAAAAGATATAGGATAGGTAAAGGAAAAGTACATATCGCGAATGAAAAAAACCCTGATGAACAATTTAAAGTAAGCAAATTCCGCCGGTTGTTATTGCCAGATTCACCCAAAAAACTAATCGAGAGAATTAAAATACGCGGCCGTGCTTATATGT
>CAYZOR010000196.1:1192-1849 GCA_964479895.1 uncultured Candidatus Izemoplasmatales bacterium
TTTACATCCCCTTATTATTATGGGTTTCTTGGATTATGAATGTCTCTAAGCTAATGGGTGTAATCATGGCAAATAGAGATAAGAAAAAAAGTTCAATGGGTAACTAATATAAATGGTTAATAAATTGGTATTAAAGTTTTGAAAAAGAAAGAGAGGATTGCGATGTTCGAAACAAAAATGTATGATACCGTTATTGCACACAAAGAGAAAAGTGTTTTAAACGAACTGAAACCAGGACATAATGGCCCTTATTATGATCCGGAAACTATATTTAGGGTTTATGCTCATACGATTTTTGAGCTGTCCTATTTTTATAAGTTAAAACAGGATCGACGCTATTATAATAAAATAGTTGAATACGCTGATGTTTTGATATCAGATGCTGCAAGACCAATGGGCAGTGTTTTTTATTGTCGCAAAAATCCTCATAAAGATTTTTCCAATGGATTGATTGGACAGGCATGGATTATTGAAGGGTTGGTTGAGGCTTATAAAGTTACCAAAAAACAAGATTATATTAAAGTTGCCACAGAAGTTTTTAACTTACATCCCTTTGATAAAAAGAAAGCGTTATGGAAAGTCGTTAATGTTGATGGCAGTTATCGTTCTTTTGATATGACTTTCAATCATCAGCTGTGGTTTGCAGCTGCAGGCATT
>CAYZOR010000197.1:0-1846 GCA_964479895.1 uncultured Candidatus Izemoplasmatales bacterium
TTTAATGATACTTTCATGAATTTTCCTCCTTTAGGAACTGACCAATTCTTTGATACACTTTTTTACGATTCTTCGGATCAAAAAACAAAAAGTGTGACGATTCTACTTTGAATCTCGTAACGTGTTTTGCATCGAGTTTTTTAATCAGCCAGTCAATTGAACGTGTTTTTACTATTTCATCTTTTAAGGTCTCAACAACCAATATATCGGTATTTTCTATCTTTTTAATAAATCGTTTGGCGTACCAAAAATATCTTTGTAAGGTCCAAATATGGGTTTTTGGAACATTTTGAAAACGCCTTAAAAATTCTCTAAAGAATAATTTTTGAACGCGGGTTAATGATTCTTTGTTCGCGAAATTCGAGACGAATCCTCTAAAAAATTTTCTAAAATTCGGATTTTTAACAATCGGCGCAATCAAAACAAGTTTATCAACCCGGTTCGTTTTAGAAGCGATGACGGACGCTGTGGCTGCACCGAGTGAATAGCCAATGACATACACTTTATCAAATGGGTCTCTCATCATATCCATGGTTTGATGGATAAAAGCGTTAAAGTCTTTTATCTTAGCTTTGGGGAAATAATCGCCAACAAATGCGCCAGGGATATTATCAGGATAATAAACAAAGTAAGCATCATCCAACGTATCGATATATCGATATAACCCAGTTAACTCTGCGCCTGTAGTGCCTGCACCATTAATTATAATGACTAATTTTTTTTTATTCATCGTTTAAACTGTTTATTAAAGCGTAAGTCATTGGTGTAAAAATTTCTAATGTCTTCAATTCCATATTTAAGCATTGCCATTCTCTCAACCCCAACACCAAACGCAAACCCTTGGTAAATTTCAGGATCATAGCCACTCGCTTTTAACACTTTATCATTAACCATACCAGCCCCAAGAATTTCTAAATAGCCGCTTTGTTTACAAATACTGCAGCCTTTACCCTTACAGGTTGCACACGTCACATCAACTTCAACACTTGGTTCAGTGAACGGGAAATAAGAAGGCCTTAAACGGATTTCACGTTTGGGTCCAAACATTTTACGTGCCACTTCAAGCAAGGTGCCCTTTAAATCACTCATGGTCGTTTTTTCATCGACAACTAAGCCTTCAATTTGCATAAACTGATGAGAATGCGTCGCATCATCATCATCACGACGGTATACTTTACCTGGGCAAATTATCTTCACAGGTTTTTTTCCACCATATTCAAGCATTGTTCTTACTTGCACCGGAGATGTATGCGTTCTTAAAAGGGTATCTTCACTAATATATAAACTATCTTGCATGTCCCTTGCAGGATGATTTTTCGGAAGATTGAGTTTTTCAAAGTTCATCTCATCGCTTTCAATTTCAGGCCCTTCTTTAATTTGATAGCCCATTCCAATGAAAAGATCTTCAATCTCATCTACGATTTGATTTAAAATATGGGTTGCACCAACTCGGTAATCTGGGGCATCTAATGTTACGTCGATGGTTTCTTTTTTAAGCAATTCATTGATTGCTTCGCTTCTTAAGGCTTCTTTTTTCTCATCAATCAATATCGAAAATTTCTTTTTCGCTTGATTGATGGTCTGACCAAATTCTGGTTTTTTTGAATCTTCAATGTCTTTCATGTGACGCATGAGTCCATTAAGATCACTTTTTTTACCAATGTATTGGGCTTTTAAATTTTGTAAATCTGCTTGATTACTGACTGTTTCTAACGATTCTTTTAACGATTTTTCTAAGGCATCAATTTGATTTTTGATATCCATAAAATCACTCCTTTAACAATAAAAAAAGTCCTTATTTAATAAGGACGACATAGCCGCGGTACCACCTTAAGTTCACTTAAGC
>CAYZOR010000198.1:0-1842 GCA_964479895.1 uncultured Candidatus Izemoplasmatales bacterium
GCATCTTTAAAAGCGTTAGAAGATGCTGGGTTAAAATCTGAAGATATAGATTTAATTATAGTAGCGACTGTGACCCCAGACTATGTATTTCCTGGTGTATCACAACTCCTCCAAAAAAAATTAACCACAAAAGCCATCCCAGCCTTTGATATTAATGCGGCATGTAGTGGGTTTGTTTATGCCTTAAATGTTGCGGATAAAATGATCAAAAGTGGGGCGTACAAAAATGCTTTAATTGTAGGGGCTGAAACCTTAACCAAATATACAGATTATTCGGATAGAAATACCTGCGTTCTTTTTGGAGATGGTGCGGGGGCGATGGTTATTGGTCAATCCAATGAAGATAAAATTAAGAATGTTGTGACCTACGCTGATGGCGATGATAAAGGCCTTTTAAAAATGGATGGCTATCCATTAAAAGAAAACTTTAAAACCCCTGAGAGGGCAACGCCTTTTTTAACCATGCAAGGCAGCGAAGTGTTTAAATTCGCAACCAGCGCACTGCCAAAGACCGTTAATGAATTATTAGAAGGACAGAATCTAACACTTGAAGATCTTGATTTAATTGTGGCCCATCAAGCCAATTCAAGAATAATCCAAAAAGCAGCAAAAACATTAAAAATTGATGAAAGCAAAATGTTTATGAATATCGATAAACGAGGCAATACCTCAGCAGCAAGTATTCCAATGGCAATCGATGAAGCCATTAAAACAAAGCAATTAAACAAAGGGGATACCTTCATTACGGTTGCGTTTGGAGCAGGATTAACTTGGGGTGGCGCGCTCATTACGCTTTAATAGTTAGGAGTTAAGTATGAAAATAGCATTTATGTTTTCTCCACAAGGTGCGCAATACACTGGCATGGGGAAAGATTTATATGAAAATTATGACCTAGTAAAAAGACGCATTGATGAAGCAAACGCTTTGCTGCCTTATGACTTAAAAGAAGTCTTATTTGAAAATGAAGCGTTGTTAAATGAAACAAGGTATGTTCAAACGGCTTTATTTGTTTTAAGCACTGCTTTAAGAGATTTAATGAGGAATTTAGGGGTTGTTTCAAAAGGGAGTGTAGGCTTATCACTCGGTGAATATGCTGCGCTTTATGACCAAGAAGTATTTTCTTTTGAAACAGGACTCAGCATTATAGAATCAAGAGCAAAAGCGATGGATGAAGCGACGAAGCATACTGAAGGCTCAATGGCCGCAGTAAGAAGTGATTTAGAGACTTTAAAACCAATGGTGGATTCAATTGATGATTTATATATCGCCAATTATAATCTTGAAAACCAATATGTAATCAGCGGCTCAAAAGATGCAATCAATCATTTTATGGAGATTTCAAAAGAAAATGGGATAAGACGTGTTCGTTTATTAAAAACAGCCGGGGCGTTTCATTCTCCCTTTATGGAAAAGGCTGCACGAATATTTAAAAAAACTTTGGATTGTGTAGCGTTGTCTGACCCTAAAGGTGCCATTTACTTAAATACAACAGGCCAAATCTATCAAAACAATTTAAAAAATCATATGGTCAACCAAATGACCGCACCTGTTAAGTTTTATCCTGCGATTCAAACGATGATTGAAGATGGCTATGATACGTTTATAGAACTTGGAGTTAAAAATACACTAAGTGCGATGGTTAAAAAAATCAATAAAGATGTTTTTAGTCTTCATGTAGAAGACCAAGAGACATTACACACTGTATTAAAGGAGTTAGGGTATGAATAAAACAGTACTAATAACAGGCGCAACGGGTGGCATTGGAAGTGCCATTGCTTTAGCGTTTGCAAAAGCAGGTTATAAGGTATCCATTCATTATAATTCCAATCATGAAAAAGCAG
>CAYZOR010000199.1:0-1837 GCA_964479895.1 uncultured Candidatus Izemoplasmatales bacterium
ATCGATTGTTGCGTTCAAATTGCTCAAAGTTGTTTCTGCCTTTAGTGACAAATCGACATCTTGGATATGGTTTTCTTCTCCGTTAACTTTAATGACCTGAAATTTGCTTTTTCCAGAAAGCTTTCGGTAATCATCAAGTATCTTTTTTTCAAGATTTTTAAAGCTGCTCTTCGTCCACCTGGTTATATCGATGTTTTCAACATCATCGGCATATACACTAAACAAGTCCTTTTCTTGCAATAGACTTTTCACTAACCGATTGTTTTTGTGATGAATTTTTTCTTGGCTGCTTGCCCAATCTTTTGTATTTTTGATTCCAATTTGAGTGTATACTCTTTCAAGAAGCTTTTTCTTGTACATCTCTAAGTGGGATTCGATAGAGTTCTTCATTTCCTTTACATATTCAATGTCAAAATTATCCATTAAATCGTCAACCGCATTTTTAGGATTGATGCGCGATTTGGCAACGATTTGCAAAAACGTCTTTTGAGAGATGCTAACATCCTCTTGTTGTTGGGTAATTATGGGAAGAGCAAGGTACCAATTATACATGCCGCTACAAACTCTTACCGATAAGGATTTTTCTTTTGTTCCTTCTCCAATATCCGGAAAAACCTCTTCTAATTGTTCCAAGTACCCACGGTTTTCATTGTCAAATCTATCAAAAACATAAGAGATTGAGCTATCCTCACTCATCAATTCTGTAATCAAATCTTCGGTTTCTATTGAAGGAATGAAGCTGCCGGTGTAAAACAACATCCTATCTTTCCATTTATCTATAATCATCGAAAAAGTTATCAACATTGCCACTTGTGGGCGTAGTCCGTACGGAGGTTTGATTGCTATATCTATCAAATTTGAAAGCTTGTCACTAGGGTTCTCAAGAATGTGTTTATTCAAATCATTAGATAACTTTTTAAATGGTCTTTTATTTTTAGAGTGTTCATGCAATTTTTCAATGGTGGTGTAATAGACCAAATCGGTCGGCTTTGTGCCGCTGAAAATATGATCTAAATCCAACGAAGCATTTCTTAAAATTGCATCCAATACTTGTGCAATCGCTTTTTTCTGAATTTTTGTCAATTGAAACATGTTGATTTGGTCGTTTACAATCCGAAAGGTGTGTGGGTATATCTCTTTGAATTTTTCATCTAGCTCACGTGAAATTGAATCTAAGCTACCAAACGCTTTTTGAATCACGCTTTGATAAAAACCTTCTAAAGATTTAATCAATTTTTCACGTTCATGTTCTAGTTCGCTATCAATATTCGGATAATTGCGCAAATAATAATTATCCCGAAGCATGGAATCGACGATTTTAAGTCGGTGTATAGATTTTCGGATTTTTTTACTAGGCGCTTTATGAGAAACAACTCTAACGCGTTCATTGGAATTCTGATAATTTCCACCCAAATCAATGACAATGTTGTAATCAGTTTTTGGTTCAAGTGTAAAAGAGTCTGATAACTTGTCTGTTGTAAACTGAACTGTCGCGAAACGGGTCATCTCTACTTCAGCGTTATAATTGTGGGGGAAAATGTTTCTGTTAGGGAAATTTGCTTCTAAATGATGAACGAACTCTTTTTCAGATAAAGTGCTTTCACCCATTTTAAGGTTGATTACTTTGTCCAAATTAATGGGACTACCCTCAAATATTTCCCATTGCTCCTGCACTACATTGTAGCGAGCCATTTTCTTATCCGCTAAAAGTTCTAAAACTTTATTGACTCTTTCTAAGGCGATTTCAAGAGCAAAAGCGATAAAATCCGTTGAGAGTTTGATGTTAGTTTGTCTTTTCGACATATCCCAAATCAATAAAAACTTATAGACACGCTCC
>CAYZOR010000200.1:0-1830 GCA_964479895.1 uncultured Candidatus Izemoplasmatales bacterium
ATCTTCTCATATTACGTTGATTGAACAAGATGCTTTAAAGGTTGATTTTAACGCATTAAATTCATTTGATTTAATATTTATTGATGCGGCGAAAGCGCAACATATTAAATTCTTTGAAAAATATGAAACATTATTAAATGATAACGGCATTATCATTATCGATAATGTACTTTTTCATGATGTGAACTTAGACAATGTTAAGAGTCGTAATTTAAAACAACTCATCAAAAAAGTTGATCGTTTCAATCACTATATTATGGAGCGTTCAGATTATCATTCTGTCATTCATCCTATTGGAGATGGCGTTTGTTTAAGTATTAAGAGGTGATGAAATGAATTTAATTGTTACTGCTTCTAAAGACACTTTTGAATCTTTACTGAGTAAAGATATTCAAGGGTTTATTTTGCCTGTTAAAAATCATGCGATGCGTTTTAGCGATGAATTTAGCGTGGATGAAATTGCTCAAATGATAAATACCATTCATTCAAAAGATAAGTTAGCTTACGTTGCATTGAATGCCATTTATCATGAAGACCAATTAGAGGATTTAAAAAATACGGTGAAAAATATAGCGAAACAACCAATAGATGGCCTTTATTTTGCGGATTTATCTGTTTTTGAATACGCAAATGAATTTGGGTTAAAAGATAAACTTATCTATTACCCTGAAACGTATGTGACCAATTATCAAGACATGGCTTTTTGGCAACAAGAAAATATCAGTAGTGCCGTTTTATCAAGGGAAATGACACTAGAAGATATTGAAAATATTGCGTTAAACACGACCCTCGATGTATCGATTATTGGTCATGGGTATTTAAATATGTTTCACTCAAAAAGAAGGTTAATTAAAACCTTTTTGAATTATACAAAAAAAGATAATCTTCGTTCAAAAAACAAACAAACCTATAAATTAATAGAAGAGATTAGAGATGAAGCCTATCCCATCTATCAAGACCAATTTGGAACTCATATTTTTAGAGAAAAACCGTTATCAAGTATTCAAGTATTTGATGTGATCCATCGATATGTTGATCATTTCATTATAGATACACAGTTTTATTCTAAAGTGCAAGTACTACAAATTGTTAGTGATTACTGCGCCTTAAAACGTGGAGAATCTATCAATAAAGAATATTATAAAGATCATGATGATGGCTTTTATCATAAAAAAACCGTCTACAAACAAGGAGGCGGAGAGCAATGAAAAAGCCTGAATTATTAGCGCCAGCAGGGAGCTTAGAAAAACTCAAGATTGCCTTGATGTATGGCGCAGATGCTGTATTTTTAGGCGGAAAAAAATTCTCTTTACGCGCAAGAGCTTCTAACTTTGAACTTTCAACTATCAAAGAAGCCTGTGAGTTTGCGCATGGTTTAGGGAAAAAAGTCTATGTAACAACCAATATCTTTCCACATAGTGAGGATTTAGAGGGGTTAAAAGAATACTTACAAGCGTTAGATGAAATCAATGTAGATGCGATTATTTGTGCATCTCCTGCAGTGATTGATGTGGCTAGAAATCATACAAACTTAGAAATTCATGTCTCTACCCAACAATCAATCACGAATTCTAAAGCGATTGATTTTTGGTATAAGCGCGATGTAAAAAGAGTCGTCTTAGCGAGAGAAGTTTCTTTAGATGAACTATCTATATTAAAACAAAATACTAAAGCCGATTTAGAAGTGTTTATTCACGGGGGTATGTGTGTTTCTTATTCTGGAAAATGCACCCTTTCAAATTCAATGACGGATCGCGATGCCAATCGCGGTGGATGTGCGCATTCATGTCGATGGAACTATGATCTTATAGAAAACGAAGAAAAGATAAA
>CAYZOR010000201.1:0-1823 GCA_964479895.1 uncultured Candidatus Izemoplasmatales bacterium
GCGCTTTTTGCTTTTTGTCAACCACAGGTGAAAGAAACTGATTTTCCTGCCATCCGGGGAAAACGTTGCATGATTCACATAGTGCTCAGATTCTGATTCTTTTGCATCTGTTGCCAGCTCATGCAGGCTAACCAACATTGTTTTTTCACCGCTGTTCAGGTCGATAAGGAAAAGACCATCGTTGTCTGGTGCCGGCTCATTGATAGTTTTATCGGGCAGGAGTCCATAACCATAACCTGGACGTAATCGCCCCAGCCGACTGAAGTTAACAGTAGCAGCAAAATTACCGGCAGGCGATATCGAGTAAATCGGGTTTGTGTATTCTTTGATAACTTTATTCTTTTCTATGTTATAAACCTTAGCACCGTATCCTCCATCAACCAGATCGTTGTAATAAATTTCCGTGTTTGGTTTTAAAGGATTCCATTGAAGCATACATCCCTGTTGGAAACACCAAGTTGTAGTTTGTGTCAAGGGAATAAACTTGTTTTCAAAAACACCCTTTTTGTTTTTAGCAAAATAGCCAATATTCATTGGCGTGCATTCACTATTAGGGTCTGTGTCGCTTGATGTTATGGATGCAGCTAATATTTTTGAGCCATCTTCGCTGAATGGTGTTTTGTCGTGGTAGCCAAAAAATGTGGGGTTTGATCCGTCAGCTAGAAATGTAACGCCACTGATGTTGCCCCGGTAGCTGAAGCCGTATTTTTTAAAACGCAACATAACCGAATACGACTTTAAAGCCATTTGTTTTAGAGTGGCTGGAATAAGGCGTTTTACTTTTTGAGTAACTTTCATAATGATCAAAGAATAAAACGATGAGATTAAAAAGAGTGAACCTGTTCTAATGCTTCAACAAACTCTTCTTTTGATAATTGGAGCACTTTTTGGCAGGCTTCATCTGCTTCAATTCGTTCAAACTCATAAAGGTTTTTTACGAATACGAAGTTTGATATAATGTCGTGGTGAGCGAAGCCGGGAAGATGTTTAAAGGGATTCTCTGGCTTGTTTTCCTTTATGGGGGAATTGGTTATTCTATATCCATCAAAATGTGTGTTAGCTCCCAGATAAAACGTTGTATTAAATAACTTTACTCGAGCAGGGTTAAAGTGCAATATATCAAACAAAGCATTTTGGATCATCATAGGGGAGCCATTAAAAAACGCTTTTCTGTTTGTTTTAAAAAACCTTGCTTTGTTTGTTTTAATCATTTCTTTTTGAAACAAATTGTGGGGGATTTGTGATTTAAAAACAGCAAATCTGATATTGTTCGCGAAATCATATTCGTTGATGTTTTGGTTAATTCGTCTTGAAAAGACATTACCATAATAGCTGATATCTGTTCTGGCGCCAAATTTATTCTTAGAGCCCCTTGGTAAATTTCCAAAATAACTGACACGGACTACCACATCGAAAGAGTCGATTTCTGCACCGGAGTTATGGTCTGTTGGCGCTGGACCAACTATTGCAACGCTTTTATTAGAAACATAATTAAAAAACGCAAGTTCGTTTTTTGAATCATTTTCCGCATTGTATTCATTTTTCGAAACACTATCATTTAACAATAAGCTCTGAAAATAATTTAATACATGATACCAGGAGCTTTTTTGGTCGGCCAGTTTTTTTATATACAAGCCAGAAGTTCTTAACGCACCCTTATCGATTGACGCTTTAGCAGCATTAGCGAGTTTATCAGAACTTATCGGATTTTTTTCTGCTTCGCGGATAGCTGTTTTCAAAGCATTTTCGCGACAAACAAAACTGATTTGCATCAAGCCGTTTCTTAAAAACAAGCCATAAAGAAACTTCCATTGATCACTCGT
>CAYZOR010000202.1:0-1821 GCA_964479895.1 uncultured Candidatus Izemoplasmatales bacterium
TGCTGGAACAACTTTTAAAGTTGTAACAAAACGCGCTAATAAAAGTTTTCCGCTTACCTCGCAAGCAATGAATCATTTAATTGGGACGCACATTTTACAAAATAGCAATTTAAAAGTTGATGTAAAAAAACCTGATATTAAAATAACCATCGAAATAAGAGATGATTATACTTATCTTTATTATGATGAAACTAAAGGTCTTGGTGGTTTTCCAGTTGGAGTTGGTGGGCGTGGTTTGTTGCTATTAAGTGGCGGTCTTGATTCGCCCGTCGCTGGTTATTTAGCAATGAAGCGAGGGATTGCTTTGGATTGTCTTTACTTTGAATCGCCACCACATACTAGTAAACAAGCGAAAAACAAGGTTAAACAACTAGCGCAAACATTACAAAAATATGACAATACGCTTAATTTATATGTCGTTAATTTTACGGCGATTCAGGAAAAAATTTATCAAACGATTCCCTTGAATTATAATATTACTATTATGCGCCGTTTTATGGTTGCTATTGCCGCACAATTCGCCCAAGAAAAAGCCGCGCAAGCTTTAATTACTGGCGAAAGTGTTGGTCAAGTGGCTAGTCAAACTTTGGAGAGTATTGCGGTAATTGATGAAAAAGTTCCTCATTTAATTATCCGCCCACTGGTTAGTTATGATAAAAATGAAATTATTGCCTGGGCGCAAAAAATTGGCACTTATGAAATAAGTATTCAACCTTATGAAGATTGTTGTACGGTGTTTGTTCCGAAACATCCGGTCATTAAACCAAAATTATCATTGGTGCAACAATATGAGCAACAATTAGATGAAGCGGCCTTAATCTCGAGCGCCCTGGCGAATATTACAAGGGAAAATATAAAAAAGGAAAAACATGAGTTATTATGAGTTGGCAAATTGGAAACGTAAAAATTGCTAATCAAATTGTTACTGCTCCCATGGCGGGGATTAGTAATAGTGCCTTTCGTCGGATTGCTCGCGAAATGGGTGCTGGGTTGGTTTTTGGTGAAATGGTTAGTGATAAGGCGTTAGTTTATGAAAATGAAAAAACCGATACGCTATTAAAAATGATGGCGGATGAGCGACCGATCGCACAACAATTGTTTGGCTCGGAAATTAAAACCATGGTAGCCGCCGCGCAAATAATTTATCAAAAAATGCAACCAGATATAATTGATATTAATATGGGATGTCCAGTCCCCAAAGTGGCGATTAAAAATAAAGCTGGCTGTGCGTTAATGCGGGATGAAACACATGCTTATGAATTGGTTAAAGCGGTGGTTGCAAGGGTTCCGATTCCCGTAACCGTGAAAATTCGGAGTGGATATGATAAAATAAATGCAGTAGCAATTGCGAAAGCTTGTGAAAAAGCTGGTGCAAGTGCGATTACCGTTCATCCGCGCACGAGACGGCAAGGTTATAGTGGTAAAGCTGATTGGCAAATCATTAAAGACGTCAAAGAAAATGTTAGTATTCCCGTGATTGGTAATGGTGATATTACAAGTGGTGCTGATGCAGTGCGAATGTTACAAACAACTGGTTGTGATGCTATCATGATTGGTCGTGGATTACTTGGAAATCCATGGTTAATAAGTGATTGTTTGGCTTATCTAGCAGGAGAAGAACAAGTTACTAAACCAACCATGCACGAAAAGATTGCGATGATGGAAAAGCATTTTCAATATCTATTAGCAATCAAACCGGAGCGGGTGGCAGTTTTACAAATGCGCCAACAGGCCTTATGGTATGTTAAAAACATGCCCCATAATCGAACGTTAAAAGCGATGATTGTGCAAATGGAAAATCAAGCTGATTTTGCTAAAGTA
>CAYZOR010000203.1:0-1801 GCA_964479895.1 uncultured Candidatus Izemoplasmatales bacterium
AGTGGTAAACCCCATAATAAAACAGGTTTTATTAATCATTGGCATTTAGAAAATGGTGGCACCGAAAGACTTGCTTTTGATAAACTATTCCAATTCATAAAATGCACAGATAATGAGCCTTACAAAATTAAAGATTTTTTAAAGGAGGACAAATAATGAATCATAAAAAAACCAAACAACGTAAGCAGCAACTAAAACAACGCTATGAGCGTTTAAGAGAGGCTGGATTTAGCGCCAACGAATCCAACATTTATAAATATCATAAAGATGATAATATAACGGTATTGATTAAACGTAAGAAACGTTGCGATAAATTAGTCGCAGTGTTAGAATTTAACTATGACCAAGCATGGCAAATGGCAGGGTCATATACAGATGAAGATGTTAACGAGTTATTAAAATCGCAATTATAAAGGGGTGTAACAATGGGACAATATCGGTCTTATCAAGATGTTAAAGCCATATTAGAAACGTTTAATGTAGAATTTACAGGAAAAGCGCAAGCAGATTATCGGAAAACGCCTAGCGCATTTGCATCCAGAGCACAGTATTGGTCAGAGGCACGATTTGGTAAAGAGTTACAATATTTAATCCAAAAAAATAACCGTCGTGATAGGTATCAATCCTTACGACAATTAAATGTAAACACAAAAGAGGCAAAAGCGGCTAGTACCTTTTCAAAAACACGATACAATAATTATTTAAAAGCCAGGCAATATACCAAGGACGACCACGCTAGAACATTATCAAAAGACCCTAACAAGTTAAGTCAATTCATAAAAAAAGTACGCTATGACAAAATTAAGTCAAGGCGTATACGTGATAAAGTTACCTTATCACGTCGGGATGACACATGGGCGTATTGGTCTAGGTTAAGAAACCATCCCGATGAAATAAGACAAGAGGCTTATCGCATTAATCAAGAGGCGTTTAAGGTTGATATGGACGCAAAACCTGGTTGGGCGGTTATGTATTATCATTATAAATATAATATTGATATAGATACATTGATTGAAGAAACGGATTTTAATCGCTATTTGCCAGATGTTTATGTAACGCACGTTAAGCAACTTTTGAGTTAATTTAGGAGGTATTTATATGGCGATTAGAGAGAATGAGCTATATATAGGGACGGAACATTTGAATCTAGAAGGCAGGAGCATTAAACATCCGTCGTTAATACGGTATTATGCAACCGTTAATCATAATAAGTTAGGCGACTCCCCTTTAGATACGATTGGCATTGATATAGAAACCAATCATTTAACAGGGGAGTTAATGCTTTTAGGCTTTTATGATAAAGATAATGGCTATCATTATTATACCGATAATTTTTTAACGACCCTTTTTATGATGGTTAAATATTGTAAAAACGAACAAAAAGCCTTGGCCTATTGGAATAGGCTAGACCCTTATGTGATTTTAAGAACGTTATTACAAAACAAAGACCATGCGGATGCAGATAGGGCTATGATGCGCTTTGGTAAAGAATCAGGGGAATGGGACAAGGAAAAAGGAAAATGGGATATAGAGCCTATTTATAGCACTCAAGTTGGGGACTATGAATTTGGGATAAAAAACGTCATACGCTCAAGCATTCAATTTTATATAATTCATGGGGAATCGCAAAAACTGCATACCGTATGGGCTTTTGATATAGCAGGACTATATATGAATAGGTTAGAAATAGAGGCTGGCTCACGATTTGATTGGTATTCAAAAATCGATGAATCCGCTCATAAAGTTGATTGGTTAGATTTTACAACCGACAAGCATTACAGAGAAAATATCGTTTTAAAAT
>CAYZOR010000204.1:0-1794 GCA_964479895.1 uncultured Candidatus Izemoplasmatales bacterium
GTTATATATAATGATGATTGAAAGTCTAAATCATGAGCAAATTGGGAAGGGTAGAAGGGTATGAAGCACTTTGTGATTAATTTCATTCATGGCTATCAAAAATTCATATCCCCGTTTCTGCCAAAATCATGCCGATTTCAACCAACTTGTTCTGAATATGCCATTGGGGTCGTTCATAAATACGGTGTTTTCGCGGGTTTTATCAAGACAGCAAGACGATTATCTAAATGCCATCCATTTCATCCTGGCGGTTATGACCCTGTGGAATAATGAGTTTAGAAACAATATAAATTTAGTGTAGTGAATACGTCGCGAATGTGTCGCTACATCGCTGACGTGTGGGCTCAATAAAAGGAGGAAGTTTATGTTACAACCGATTATTGATGTATTATTTCAAATTTTAAATTATTTCTATCAGCTGACTGGGAATTATGGAATCGCTATCATCATCATTACACTAGTCATCAGGGCCCTGACTTTTCCATTGATGGCTAAACAAATGAAATCAACGAGTAAGATGCAAGAACTGCAACCTGAATTAAAAAAATTACAAGAAAAGTATAAAGATGACAAAGAGACCTTGAACAAAAAAACGATGGAATTGTGGCAGAAACATAAAGTAAACCCTGCGGCTGGCTGTTTACCATTACTTGTACAAATGCCGGTTTTGATTGCGATGTTTAGGGTGTTTCATGATCTTAATGCTTTACAAACAAGATTTGACGTAACAATTGACCCAAATTTTCTTGGTATTAACCTTCAGAATCCTGACCCCTATTACATTTTACCCGTTCTGGCTGGTTTGACCACATTCCTGCAGTCTCACCTGACGATGAGCATGCCTGAAGGCGGTGGCGGGGGTGCAGGGGCTACAATGAAATATTTTATGCCCTTTATGCTATTATTTATTAGTATTAACTTGCCTGCCGGACTTCCTCTGTATTTTGTGGTCGGGAACATTTTTCAGTTGATTACGCATCTGATCATCAAAAAACCCAAGGCTCAAACAAAAGGGGGAGCTAACGCATAATGGACCAGCTGACAATAACTGGTAAGACTGTTGAAGAAGCGATTGAAAAGGGTTTAGAAAAGCTGGGTATTACTCGAGATTTAGCGGAAATAGAAGTACTTGATGAACCTTCTAGTGGCCTTTTTGGGATTATTGGTGGAAAACCTGCACAAGTGAAAGTTGCGAAAAAATATGACCCTGGGAAGCTGTGCTGTGATTATTTAGAAGCCCTCCTAGATAAAATGAAAATTCCAGCAATGGTTGAAGTACAAGAAGAAAAAAATAATGAAAGAGAAATATTTTTAGACATAAAAGGGAAACGACTGGGTACCGTAATCGGTAAACGCGGTCAGACATTAAATGCCCTACAACTCCTCGTAAACATTTATCTGAGCCAAAAACTCAAGGGGAGCAATTATTACGTTATATTGGATGCGGAAGACTATCGAGATAAACGCAAGGAAACCCTTGAAAAGTTAGCAAATAATTTGGCCAAAAAAGTCTTAAGGACAAAAAAACAAGTTATCTTAGAGCCAATGAATCGCTATGAACGTAAAATAATTCATACGGCTCTACAGGACGACGAATACGTTAAGACCTATAGTGAAGGCAAAGAGCCTAACAGAAAAGTTGTCATAGATTTAAAATAAACCGCCTCCACGGCGGTTTACTTGTACATATGCGTAACTGTTATGGTTGAGGTGATGAATGGTGGAACACGATACAATCGCTGCGCTATCTACACCTCCAGGAGAAGGTGGGATTGCCATTATCAGAGTGAGTGG
>CAYZOR010000205.1:0-491 GCA_964479895.1 uncultured Candidatus Izemoplasmatales bacterium
AACTGATGGTTATGATTGTGATTCTGATCGATGTGTTGTAAAGAAAGGTGTTTATAAAGTTTTTGAACGTCGAACTGAAACAACTACTAGTGGCGAAAACGTGTGTGTCGATTATGATTTCACTAAGCAAGCGGTTTATGCTGATAAAAAAGTTTCTTACAATGTGCGCACACCGATTTATGGATATGTTGATAAGGAATATACCACAACCGAAAAATATTATCGTTATCGGGAAGGACAAATTCATCGTGATGAACAAGTTGTCATAAGATGGAGCGAGGATCCAAAAGATTCTTCGTTAATAAATCGTGGTTTTAAACCAACCGGAAGAGAAAGACAAAAGAATTAAATAAGGAGGTAATTTATGCCAAAAATAGCACATCGCAAACATGCAACCAAATTTAAAATCCTAGCAGTTTTTGCTGCGGCCGCAATATTTGCTTCTGGGTGGCAATTAAGTAAATATTCTCATAAGATATTTGCTAGTGAGC
>CAYZOR010000205.1:501-1780 GCA_964479895.1 uncultured Candidatus Izemoplasmatales bacterium
TGGATGATGGTAATGAAATATTAATGGAAGATGAGCAAAAAACGATGGAGGAAGAAATTGTTGAAGCAACGGAAATTGCGGAAGTTAATGATTTTGAACAAATTGAAGAAAAAATGATTAACTTTGTGGAAGACGCTAGCCAAAGAGGATTAGGAGATTTGGTTTTGGAAAATATTTTAGCATTATATATTTTGCTTAATATTGAAGAAATTTCGCCTAGTCAAGCAGCCCATTTATATGATGATCGTTTTAATGCTGAAATTTTGATGGATAATGCTACGCAAGCGATTAATACAATTGCTAGTGATGCAATGTATTCGAAACCAGGAGAGTATATTGAT
This sequence comes from uncultured Candidatus Izemoplasmatales bacterium, assembly GCA_964479895.1. Taxonomy (GTDB): domain Bacteria; phylum Bacillota_I; class Bacilli_A; order Izemoplasmatales; family Izemoplasmataceae; genus B1SED10-225. The sequence goes on from CAYZOR010000205.1 coordinate 843, forward strand.
GTTGCTTCATTAGTAGTTGATGATCAAGCTAGTGCTGCGATTGTTACCTTTCAAGAAATTTTCGCGCGTTATAATGATGCCAGCGAATCAGAAAAACTTGATATTGCGCGCATAATGTTAAATGAAATTGAGGATATGTACGCGACGGATAAATGGAAAGCCCTACCAGATGGTGTTAGTATGTTGATTCAAAGTAAAATTTGGTATGTATATCATGATTTATTAAATGACAAAGAAATCTTTAATCGTTATGGTAATAAAATGGAATCGTTAGAATTAATTATGTTTGCCAATCAAACTCATTGTTTAGAGGATAAAGAAGCGCGATATAATCCTAATATTGCTTCGCGATATAGTGATAATAGTATTGATGCCAAAGCTAAATTGACAGCAAAATATGATGAACAAATGCGCGTTTACGCCCAAGAGCATGAAGTAACATCTCGTTTTCGGGAATTAATTGCTAATGTAACCGAAAAAAAAGATCCTATTTATGTTGCGCGTCCAACGATTGAAGAGAAAAGCAAGGAACAAAAAGAAGAAAAAATGGCAGAAACGGTTGAGACAACTGAACCAGCACCAGAAGTTTCTGAATCAACACAAGAACCATTAACTGAGGAAGAAATAGAAGATCATAATGTTACAGAGGAACTAAAAGCACAAGGTTTAGTTGATGGTTTTGAAGCCGGAAATCGTGATGCGATTGCAGATACATCGGAATCATCGCTACTTGCCTCATCAGATCCTTTTCCAAGTCGTAATCCTGATAGTTATAGTTCGCAATATGCTAATAAACGAGCATATCAAGTAGCTTATTCTGATGCATATTTGAAGGCATATTCTGAAACGATTTTAGAGCAAGCAGCGGTTTATGGTAAACATCATGGTTTAAGTTATGGTGTTCGGTTAGTGGAAGAAGACAGGAGTTTTTCATCTGT
>CAYZOR010000206.1:0-1752 GCA_964479895.1 uncultured Candidatus Izemoplasmatales bacterium
GTTCGATAATCTTGTTTCCCACCGCGTGTACATCTGCGCCGATGACACCGATGACGACCGTTTCCATGTAATCTATCCTTTCAATTGATTTTTTTAGCAATAGAAAAAGGACAATTTTTCAATTATCCTTGATTTTTTCCATGTGTGAAAAAAATCTGGCAGGGGTGTTAACGTCAGCCATAGTATTTTCCAATGCACATGTCTTATTTTGTGTGCGAATCATTATAAAACCCTCAGTGAAACTCATAGTTGTGACCGCTTTACGTTCTTAATTATAACGCAATCACGCGATAAATCAACCGTAAACACAAAATATTATAATTTTTTTATAATTAACCAAAATATTATGTATTATGTATTGCATTTTATATAATCGTTATTTTGTTTGTATAAAAACTATATAGAGTGCTAATATTTTTTTGTGTGAAAATACATTTCACCGTATTGATAAAAACACAAAAAGTAAACCTCATAACACTCCCTATCACAAACGCATTTTACATGCTTTTATAAGTGTTTCATACGCCGTTACACTACACTATATTCAAATGAAAACACTGTTTAAGGTCATATTACCATTAAAACAGTGTTATATTTTCTTATAAGCCCTTTTCATAATGCAAGGCCTCTTCATCAGATTAAAGGGCATAAGGTATCTACCCTCAAATCGTTTTTTGTCTATCACGTTACAGTCCGCTAGATCCGTTGATATTCATTGACGCTACGCTATTGTAAAAACCCCATGAATCACATATCGTCTTGTAAGATTTTATCAAACACTTCAACAACACTCGGGTCAAACTGTGTTAAAGCATTCGCTTTAAGCTTTGAAAGTGCTTGATCTGACGTATTTTTCGCTTGATAAGGCTGTTCCACAATCATCGTTGCGTACGCTTCACATACAGCGATAATTCGCGAATAGAGCGGAATTGATTCACCAGCTATATTATTAGGATAACCTGAACCATCATAATATTCATGGTGAGATAATGCATGTTCTGCAAGCGGTGCGTAATGATCTGTAGTGCGTAATATTTGATAACCATTTACAGTATGGTTTTGCAAGGTCTTTCGTTCTTCATCGTTTAGTGGTGTTTCTTTGTTTAAAAGTGCTTTGTCAATGGTGACTTTTCCGACATCGTGATACATCGCAGCCATTTCTAACTTATGTAGTTCTTCACCACTTAAATTAAAAACTTTCCCTACCTTTAGCGCAAGCTTTTTCACAAGCAATGCGTGGTCATGTTCGCGCGGATTTTGAGCAAAAAAAGCGTCCATAATGGCATCAACCATTCTTGTACGAGCATCTTTGCCTTCTTGTAATTTATACTGATACATATAGTTTTCCGCAGTTTTTAATGTATCCGCAATCGATACAGTCTCACTGTCTTTGATTGCAAAGCCAATAGAAATCGATAACGGTACAGACGCTACGCTAAGATTTTGAACTGTTTCTTCAATCGCTTTACATGTAGACTGAAGCGCGCGTCTGCCGCGCGAAGGTAAAATCAACGCAAACTCATCGCCACCAAGCCTTGCCGCACATGCTTCAGGGTGACATTGCGATTTTAATACGTCCGCGATTGCCTTTAACGCTTGATCGCCCACATCATACCCAAATGCATCATTTAATATTTTTAATCCATTTAAATCAATCATTACAATGCCGAGTGGGTAATGTTCTACACGGTCTAGTGCTGAGAGTTTATCACTAAAATACAGGCGGTTATGTAGACCAGTTAAGAAATCATG
>CAYZOR010000207.1:0-1751 GCA_964479895.1 uncultured Candidatus Izemoplasmatales bacterium
GGGCACTTAATAAATCAGTATAGGGGGTAAGACTATCCTCATCAATCGCCCACTCATCATCTTCCTCGTTGCATCCTATTAATAAAAAGCCAATCATTAACATACTAAAAATCACTAAGTATTTTTTCAAATCAATCACTCCTTCATATACAGTAAAGATTATAAATCAAAGTGGCTTTATTTAAAACCATAAAAAATATATTCACAAGTTGTTAAGCGGGGTTTTATGGTACAATATATTTAATTAGGAGGAAACATATATGAACAAACTACTACCATTTTTTATGCTTATCATATTAAGTGTTGTGTTAAGTGGCTGTGCCATCGTAGAAGAAGTCTTTACGAGTGAATCAAGTCAATTTCAAGAAGCATTAATAAAAAGCCGTGATCACTTAATACAAACCAATGTTGGCCTTTATGTGACCGATGAACAACAAGGGCTTTTACCAGGGCGTAGTGAATCACGCTTAGGCAGTGGTGTGGTTTTTTATGAAGACGATGAATATTATTATGTCTTAAGTAGTTTTCATGTGATTGAACCGACCTTCAGAGCGGAAACAACCTATGAAGTCAAACCTCAAGGATTTGATGAAGATGAAACGCTCAATGCATCCTTAATTGATTATGAAGAAGATTATGACTTGGCGCTATTAAGGTTTGATAAAACATTAGCGGATATGGAAATTATTAATGTAACTGAAAGAATAAACCGTCCTTTAAGACAAACAGAATTTGTGCTTGCGGCTGGAAATCCTTCGGGCATCGATTCAGTCATTACGTTTGGAAGATATGAGCGGATGGCTCAAATTGATAAAGTCAGTTTTAATGTCATTGCGCATAGTGCCCAAATTTATCCTGGCAATAGTGGTGGGTTACTCGCAGATTACGAGGGGAACTTAATTGGAATCAATAACTGGTCTTCAGACAATAATGAATATAATTACGCTGTTGGCTTAGAAGAAATCTATACATTTTTAGAAGATAGTGACTATGACTTTTCATTTTTGAGGGAGGACAGTTAATATGAAAACCGCAATCATTACCGCTTTTGAACCATTTAACAATGACGAGGTGAATCCTACAGAATCGATTTTAAATAAAATTCCTGATACCCTATACGATGTAAAAATTGTTAAAATGACATTGCCGGTCGTTTACAATCATGTGTTTGAACGCTTGTTGCCTTTGATTGATGAATATGACCCAGTGATGGTTTTATCTTTAGGGCTCGCCAAAGGAAGAAGTCATATTAATATAGAAAGAATCGCAATCAATGTGAATGAATCGAGTATTGCGGATAATTTAGGCAATAAAAAAACGGGTCAACCGATTGTTGATTATGGACCTGATGGGATTTTTACGACCTTTCCTTTAGAAAAACTTAAACAAAAAATTGATTCGAAGCGTATGCCAGTTACGGTTTCCAATACAGCGGGGACATATGTTTGTAACAATTTATTTTATAAGACCCTTCATCACATTAAACAATTCAGTTTAGATATTAAAGCTGGATTCATTCACTTTCCTGCGACGCCTACTATGGTCTATAAACAGCCTAATATCCCTTCAATGAGTGAGAGTGTTATGGTTCAAAGTTTAATGGCGATGATTGATACATTGTTAAACCCAATCGACCATAAAACATATGCTCAAAAAGTTGAAAAAGGCCAAAAGGTGAATTGATGGTTTTTAACGATCGTTTTAGGAAATGAAATAACGTTTTCTATAACCTGTCATACCGAATGTAAAAA
>CAYZOR010000208.1:0-1748 GCA_964479895.1 uncultured Candidatus Izemoplasmatales bacterium
TGTGTCGGCTATCAAGAACATGGCGAGCAAGTTAAACATTTCGATCTTGTTATTGCACCATACGGTTAAAAGCACCCAGGGAGACTGGGTCAGTAATCTATATGGATCACAGGCACTATCGGGAGGGTCTGATACGATTCACTTTATAGAACGGGAGAGGGACAGCGTATATGCATCCTTGAAGACCACCGGGCGAGACATAGAAGATTCGAAAACCGGGTTGTATTTTGATCAAGACTGTGCACTGTGGAGGTATAATGACAATACATTGCCAAGCAACCTGACACCAAAACAACTCGCTGTTTATGAGGCTCTACAAAAAGGCCCGATAACAATAAGCCCTTCATCTCTAAATGACGAAGCAAATATTCAAGGTAAGAAAGGCAGAAAAGCGAAAGACCCCTATGAACTCACAAGCGACAAGGTTCCTGATGCACACCCAATAGGTGCAATGTATTTAAAAGACATAGCCAAAAGAACTTACAATGGGCAGTCAAGCGCATTCAACCTCCTGTCCCGCTTAATCGATAAAGGCATGGTAAGGAAACTTGCGCAAGGGATCTATATAACAAAGCAAAATTACGACGAACACATCGGCAAACACAACAAATAATTCTCTTGACGTGAAAACGTGTAAAAGTCCATTAAAACACTCATTATTCATAACCATGTCAGCATCTTACGATATACACGTTTTTTTCATCAAAACGTGTAAATCTCATCACTCTCATTAAATAATATATGATTTAAGATAGTTGCGAACCGGTACAAAACGTGAAAAGAATGGCCCCATACATGAATACGTGAAGGTCAGGGCGATCATTGGTCTTGACAAGTGTAGATTGATATGAGTAGAGTATCTATATACTATTTTAAATGATGAGGAGGTGATGCCTATGAATGTAGACGCTTAACCCGGATTCATTTAGTTATTTGAAATGTCATTAAGCGCAATGGCGCAATTATTAACATAAAATATAGGAGAGTTATGCCTATGATTGGACATAAAGAAAACTAAAAAAATAAGGAAACACACATGGATAATCTAAAAAAGGATTCTATTGTAACAATTACACCTGTGAATTTCGATCTTTTAATTAAATGTATAAGAAATATTACAAATGGTAATTGTACAATACGAAATTCTGAATTGATTTCCATTAAAGATAATTACACTATAAAAACTGATCTTTCACCGCTCTTTAACGGTAAGAAGATCAGCATTAGCTTCACATTTGACAAGCAAAAGATTCGCAGGTTAAAAGCCTTTCACAGTAATTTCGACATTATGATTCAAGACAAAGGTGATTATTATCACTTTTGCACCAACGATTATGGTGTCAAATTAAAAAAAATGAAGCCAAATACAAAAGAATCTTTCAAAGTAGTTAAGAAACATTCAAAAGTTATGTATGAAGGCTACATTGAAGATGGGCATGAATTCAATAATCAAGTAATGTGGGCAAAGGATTTTGAGTTACATTTTAAAATTCGAAAACCATTTCCAAGATCGAGTACCAGGGAGATTTTTTTAACCTGGACTTGATCAATAATGGTGATTCAGAATCAACATTAAAGTGTAAAACTTTAAATCTAATTAAGTCTCATAACATTGACATAAAAATTCTAAAGCATGAAAAAGAGGATGCTAAGTTTTTCTATATGAAGACAAAGCTTCTCGATGCCACAAATTTTTATGTCGAGATTATTGAAAAATTAAATGCGTATCATGACCTTGCCATGAATTA
>CAYZOR010000209.1:0-1745 GCA_964479895.1 uncultured Candidatus Izemoplasmatales bacterium
CTTAAATAATAGAGATTTTTTCAAGAAAGTGTGACATATGTTTGACTTCTCTAGAAATTTTATAAGTTTTTTCTAAATCATCATTTGACTATTAGTGAAAAATATTATATTATGGGAGTAATAAAAAAAAACGATGAAGTGGCGAGTAATGGTAATTTTTCCTTTTCCAGAGAACTTGTGGTTGGTGGGAACAAGTAAGGAAATTACGATGAAAAACACCATGGAGTTGTATTATTGAAACAAGTAGGTAATGCCGGGTAATTCCGTTAAAGATAAGAGATATCAGTTATGATAAAAAGGGTGGCACCGCGTGTCAAACGCCCCTTACCGAAATAACTGATTTTTTTATTAAGGAGGTTATTATGATCAAGAAGCAAGATTTACAAGTTTATGCTAGTAAACTAATGTTTGATATGAGTGATGAAGAATATGAGGTTTTAGAGCAGGAGTTTGTTTTTTTTCAAAAACAAATGGATAAAATCGCTAATATGAGTGAAATTAAAGATGTTGAACCGATGGTGTTTCCTTTTGCAAAAGCTGACGTTAGTTTGCGCGAGGATGAAGTAACGGATTATTTGACGGTTGATGAGGTGCTTGCTAATACATCAGCTAGTTATAAAGATCAGGTAAAAGTTCCTAAGGTGGTGTCGGAATGATTGAAAAAATGCGGACAAGTGGCAAAAGCGCGGAACAATTGTTTCATGAGGCGGTTGCCAAAGCCGAACAATATCAAGCGAAGTATCATTGTTTTGTGACAATTCAGAAAGAGTTTACTAGTAAAAAAAGCGATAGTTTATTAGCCGGAATCCCTTATTCCTTAAAGGATAATTTTGCGACGAAGGGAATTTTAACAACGGCTTCATCAAATATTTTACGAGATTATGTGCCGGTTTTTGATGCAACAGTTTATAAAAAATTACAGGATGCTGGTGCGGTATTAGTTGGTAAGACAGTTTTAGATGAGTTGGCGATGGGGGGCACCGGAACGACTGGTCATACGGGAATTGTTCGTAATCCCTATGATGAAAAGCGAATTGTTGGTGGTTCCTCGGCTGGCGCGGTGGCTAGTGTGGCTTTGGGAATAACGCCTTTCGCAATTGGATCTGATACTGGCGATTCGATTCGCAAGCCGGCGGCATATACTGGGGTGGTTGGTTTTAAACCAACGTATGGTCGCATATCACGACATGGTCTATTTCCGTTTGCTTCTAGTTTAGATCATGTTGGTTGTATTACGACATCGGTGACTGATGCGGCGATTGTTACTGATGTTATTAAAGGACCTGATGAGTACGATATGACCGCTTTAGCGCCAGATGAAAGTTATTATGAGCGATTGACTGAATCGGTGCAAGGACGTAAGTTGTTCTATATTAAAGAAATGATGACCGCAAGTGTGGAAAACCAGGCCATATTAGATAATTTTTATCAAGTGGTTGAAAAATGTCGGGCGTTTGGTTTGGAAGTAGTGGAAATATCAATTGATAAAACATTATTACAAGCAATTTATCCAGCATATATGGCGATTTCTTGTGCGGAAGCAACCAGTAATAATGCTAATTTATCAGGAATTGGTTTTGGATCGCGCGAAGCGGGTGCGACAGTTGAAGAAGTTATGTTTAATTCCCGAACAAAGGGTTTTTCAGAATTAATCAAACGGCGCTTTATTTTAGGAAGTTATATTTTGCAAAGTGAAAATCAAGAAAAGTTATTTCTTAATGCGGGTCGGATTAGGCGTTTAATAG
>CAYZOR010000210.1:0-1717 GCA_964479895.1 uncultured Candidatus Izemoplasmatales bacterium
TTGTATGATGTAAAAAAAGGAAAAGTTTCATTAAGTGGGACCAATGTTAAAGAGATGGACATTGAGTATTTAAGAGACCAAATAGGATATGTTACGCAAAATGCGACCATCTTCAGTGGTTCCATTGCGACAAATATGATGCAAGGAAAAGAAGATGCTAATTTAAACGATTTAGAAGAAAGCTCTAAACAAGCGTTACTATATGATTTTATAAACGAACAAGAAGATCATTACAATTATTTGGTTCGTTCTAAAGGGAGTAATCTCTCAGGCGGTCAAAAACAACGTTTATCCATCGCACGTGCGATGATTAAAAAGCCATCGATATTAATCTTTGATGATGCGACCAGCGCAGTCGATGCTGAGAGTGAACAAAAGATTTTATCGCACATTAACAATTTAAGTTTTAACCCTACCCTTCTTTTAATTTCACAAAAAGTATCGACGGTTAAAAAATTAGATAAGATTTTAGTGCTTAATAACGATGGAAAACTTGATGGGTTCGCGCGTCATGATGAATTAATGAAAACCTCAAAGACTTACCGTGAAATCGCAGCCTCACAACTAGGCAACGGAGGTGATTATGGTGTCGAATAAAATACTTAATAAAAAAGAGTTAAAAGAAAAACTAAAAAAAGAAATTGATCCTACCGATCCTAAAAACTTTAAAGGTGGCGGTGGGATGCGACGTGGGACGCCTAATGTAGGGGCAAAGCCTAAAAAGATAAGAGAAACAGTATTCCGTTTACTTTCATACATGGGAGTTTATAAGTACGCCTTTATTGTCTTTGTGATCACACTGGTTGCCGCAACCTTTGCGACTCTTTATATTCCAATGCTTTTTGCCAATAGTATTGACCGCTACATTGATATTGAAAACTTTAGTGTAAACTTTGACCCTAGTGGCATTTACCGTATTGTTGGGATTATGCTAGGGCTTGCCTTTTTCGGAAGTATTGTAAGATTTTTATCACGGTTTATTATGGTAAGAATTTCACAAAACGTTGTTAAACAACTTCGTAAAGAAGCGTTTGATAAGTTAATGAAAGCCCCCGTAGAATATTACGACGAAAAAGGCTCAGGTGACATAGTGAGTAGAATATCCAATGATATGGAGTTAATTTCTAATTCACTAGGCAATACCATTTTAGAAGTGATTAACTCTTCAATCATATTATTTGGAGCATTTGTTTTAATGTTTTGGTTAAACTGGGCATTAGGATTAGTGGTGATTGCGTTTATTCCAATTATGATTCTTTTTACCATTAAAATCTCTAAAAAGACCCGTAAAGGCTTTAAAGAACAACAAATTCACCTAGCGAGTTTAAACGGGATTATTGAAGAGAGTGTCAGTGGCTTAAAAACCGTTAAACTGTATAATCAAGAAAAACCATTTACCGATGATTTTAAAAATGAAAACGACCAATTAAAACGCGCCGGGTTCTTAGCACAGTTTTATTCAGGATTAATCTGGCCGTTCATTCATTTTATGAATAATCTTATATTCTTAAGTGTCATTGCGGTAGGTGCATTATTATATTTAAGTACTTCGCTTGTGACCATTGGTCAAATTGCAGGGGTTTCACAATATTCCCGTCAATTTATCATGCCAATTTCTAACTTAGCACAATTATTTAATGCGCTGATGCAAGGAATCGCAGGGGCTGAACGTGTCTTTGAATTGATTGATACAGACAGTGAATATGAAAAAGATGGT
>CAYZOR010000211.1:0-1714 GCA_964479895.1 uncultured Candidatus Izemoplasmatales bacterium
CTTCATCCATACTATCCGCTCTAACTTCATTCATTTGAAAATAAATTTCCAAAGAAAAATCATCATCAGCCGTAAAAGTATCCGCCGAAAAACTAGTAGTAACATATTCATCATCACCAGCAAAATGCAAATACCTATTATCCCAATCTTCACTTGCAAAATTAACTAACGAACCATCATCATTATCAGCCAAATCCGCCAGCAAATCATCATTAATAATTCCTTTCTGAATATAATCATAATTAATTATCTCATCATACCATAACACTAAATCCTCTTGCACGTATTTATCTTCCGACACCGGTTCATCAAGTTTTTCTAATACCTGCAACTTATAACGATCTAAAATGGTTTGTTGCGAACCTAACATCATTAATATGCCCATTACTAATATTAAAAACAACAACAACAGCAAATAAATAATACTTGTAATGGCAAAACCACGATTATTCATAGTAAAATCTCCTCTCACTCATATAACAAAACATTTCTTTCGGTTGCCACTTTCGGAAGCATCTCACTTGGCACTACTACTACCTCTGATAATCCCGAAGCAATATAACGATTATCATCAAGATCGGCAAAAGTTGCTTCTAGATCATAATCATAACCATTATTATCGTAAGCTTTCACCCGTTTAACAAACGTTTGGTCGAAACGCTTATCAAACGGTGAATAATTAGGTTTCCAGCCAGCTTGAAGCACCGAAAAATTTTGATAATCATAATTTTGATACGCACCCTGTAAAAGATATGGAAAATTATCATGCGTTTTTTCATAAGGTCGCCCGTACGGTGTTGCTAGCACATTTAAATTTTCACCATTAGTTACTTCATTTAACAATTTATCCATCCGACCAATCTCCGCTTGCACTTCATCAGCACTAAGTTGCGACAAATTATCATGACTATAACTATGATTACCTACATCATACCCATTAGCAATTAACCACGCAACAATATCATCATTATAATTAAATTGATGAAATAACGGTTGATTTAAAAAAAAGGTCGCTGTTACATTAAAATCCGGATATTTTTTCCGAAACTCTTCCATTATGCCCACCGCACTATTATCATCAATAATTAATTCACCATCATCATCCTTGCCCAAAACTCTAATATTATTAGCGAACCCATCATCAAACGTAAGTACCAACGGACTCTTGCCAAGTGGTAAATCAATTGCACCACGAAGATAATCTTCCAAACTTATCACCCGATATCCAGCCTGATAAAAAAACTCTAAATCAGCCCGAAACGCTTCAGCAGTTCGATGATACCCATGCCGATCAGCATTACCACCAACATACGGCATGTCATCATTTTTTTTATCAACAATGCCATGATACATCAAAATCGGAACCTTTCCTAATTCATTCACATTATGTTCTTGATATTGCGCGACATCTAACAAACCACCATAGTTTTGCAATGCAATCAATTGTGTGGTGCTTAATTTTTTTTCCGCACGACTATGTGGTTGAATAGCTTGCCCCATCTCATCGGCACTTTCAATTACCGCCACCGTGCCATTATTTTTAACATCAAGCATTGACAGACCTGCCGTATCTGAAACAACTAATGATTGCACCGAAAAAGCGTGCCAAAAACAGCACATAAGAGCAACTAATCCAAAACTAACGCGCCACACAGAATTACGCACAAATCACCTCTATCGTTATTAATATTATAACCTATCGCACACATTTTTT
>CAYZOR010000212.1:0-1708 GCA_964479895.1 uncultured Candidatus Izemoplasmatales bacterium
CATTTTGAAGTTGCGTAACCGCCACAATCGTTCCAACTGTCATTTCACCAATAAACACAAAGTATGCCCCTAAAGCAGTAATCCCTACAAAGCTCATGAAACCTAAAAAGGCATTGACTCCATTAATAAACGCTTGTTTATTCACACGGCTTAAGGAATACTCTAAGGTTTCATGATTCGAATGCATAAATTTATCTAAAATTAAACGCTGAATATTAAAGACTCGAATTACTCTTAAGCCTGAGATGATATTTGAAAGTTTGACATTGAGGGTTGCTAAGGACGATTGAACGTTGGTTGAAATCCTTCGTAATTTTTTTGCATATACGGTATTTACAAGTACGGTTAAAACAGCCCCGATAACCCCGACTAAAGAGAGTCGCCAATCAAGATAAAACATGACGATGGTGGTTCCTAACGCCGCAATCATGTTCACCATAAAATTAAACAGTAGATCACTATATGTTTTTTCCATCTCGGTGATATCGTTGGTAAGTCTTGAAGTAATCTCCCCACTATGATGGTCCATAAAGTATTGACTCGGCAAAAGCGATAACCTATGAAACGCTTCTTTTCTAAATTGGGCCGTGATTTTAACGATTGCTTTTTGGGCCATGAAGATAAAGAAAGGAATAATCATAAATATTAGCACAACGACTATAATGCCACTTACTAAGGAAGGAAGGATTTCTCTATAATTTCCTGTGGCTAAGGCATCAAATAAATCTTGAAAGACAAAGGCAATTTGAGTTTGAAATAAAAAGACACATAGTCCCATTCCAATTAAACCTACCAAGTAAGGAAGACGTTCTTTACCCATCGCTAAGATAATGCGTTTAAACGTACTTTTCTTCATCGTCTTCACCCCCTGAGGCGCTTAATTGTTTTTGATATAAATCATAGTAAACACCCTTTAAAGCCATTAATGATTCATGCGTGCCTGATTCTTCAACCTTCCCTTGATCGATAACATGAATCGTATCTGCGTGTTCAATCGTTGATAAACGATGCGCAATCACAATAGCGGTCGCTTTTTTTAAGATTTTATCTAAGGCGTTTTGTATTAAAGTTTCCGATTCACTATCAAGTGCACTGGTAGCTTCATCGATTAATAAGATTGGAGCGTTTTTTAAAATGGCTCTTGCAATCGATATTCTTTGTCTTTGTCCGCCACTTAGAGAACTCCCTAGTTCACTTAAAACACTTTCATACCCTTCTTCTAACGTTTCGATAAAGCCGTCCGCATTGGCCATTTTTGCTGCGTTTTTAATTGACGCATCACTGGCTGATTCATTGCCGTGTTTAATATTTTCTTTAATTGCTTCAGGAAACAAAAATGATTCTTGACTGACCAAAGCTAAATACTGTCTTAACACACTTAAATTCCATGTTCTTAGTTCTTTTCCTCCGATGAAAATATCACCTTCATAAGAATCATAAAATCCCATAATGAGTTTAGCAAGCGTCGATTTTCCACCCCCTGAAGGCCCCACCAACGCAACCGTTTTTAATGGACTGATCGTTAAAAAGAGATTATTAATTACTGGTTTACCTCCATTATATTTAAACGTTACATTTTTAAGCTCTATCATGGGTCCATCATAACCATTGATGGAATGATTAAAACCATCAGTTCTTTCTTCATCCAAATCAAGTGTATCAAATACGCGTTTAGAAGCGGCCATATCTCTTTTGGCTTCTCCCATAA
>CAYZOR010000213.1:0-1702 GCA_964479895.1 uncultured Candidatus Izemoplasmatales bacterium
TTTTGAATTAAATTGTAGTTATTAGTAACAACTTCGCCTTCTTCATCAAAGATTTCAATCGTTTGTTTGTTATCGTATGATCCTACATTAGTAATTTCTTTTGATTCAATAACCTCAATATAGTGTCCATCAACCAAAGCGCCTTCAATCACTTCAAAATCGTTTTCGATTAATGAAGTTCCATCGTAAACCTGGGAAGCGCTTTTTGATTGTACAGTAATTGATCGTTCAATGACTTCTAAAGTTCCAGAAACAAGTTCAATATCATAGTTTTCACTAACATCGACATCATTATCAAAAATCTTTGCTGAAAGAAAATCATTATCACTTAACCCTACTTCTTCTTGTTTTCCTGTAGCTTCAATTAAAGGACTATGACCTTCCAATAAAGACCCTTTTAAAATTTCATAAGCGTTTGATTCAAATACTTCACCATCATAAGTATGATCAACATCTTTTAATTTTAAAGCTATTTCTCTTGGCACAAACTGGATTAAAGGATTAAATGTTTCATACGTGTAAGAGCTTGTCACGTCCATTCCTTGTTCATTTTTAATTATCATGTTTTCAATAGCTACAGTTGTTTCATTTGAGGATATATCTTGATACGAATAAGTAATTTCATCAATATAGTCTCCTTCTCGTAAGGAAGCTTGAGTAATTGGTTCATCACCAAAAGGAATTTCTGAACTCAATAAAGACAAAGAAACACTTTTCGGTTCGATTGTAAAATCTACAATGGATTCGTTGCTTCCGCCAAAAACACGAGACGTTGAAATTTTAACTTCATAATCTCCTGCATGTGATGGTGCATCACTACTCCAAGTTTCCTCGCCTTGTTCTCTGTAAGCATATTCGACATTAGAAAAGAATGTATTTGAATGAATCTCTAAAGAATCTCCATAAGTAGTTGTCGAGGGAACATTCAAGTCATAGTGCATCCCTTTTATGGCACTAAAACCAGAAAAAGAAAGGCCCACAACCGCAAAAAAAGCAATTAAATAGTATCGATATTTATGAATCTGTTTTAATACATTAAATGTAACGCGTACGCGTTTTTCATAACTGTCATATAACATAATAATGATACAATCAAATGCGATTGTGTCTCCTTTCTTTTATTTTGGTTATTAACTCGGTGGTCTTACTGTCAACTCACCTTCAATAATTTCTAAGCTATAATTGCTTGTAACATCTTGACCATTTTCATCAAGTATAGTAACGTTTCGAACAGTGTTTGGACTTCTTCCTATATTGGTTTGAGAACCTGTTACTTCGATATCAATGGTATGACTGTCTGCTAGGTTTTCAGAAACACTGAAAGAATGATTTTCTAGGACTGTTCCATCAAATGGTTTTTCATCACTTTCAGACTCTATAGTAAGTGGTGCCGGAGAAACCATGAGCAATCCAAAATTATTACGCACAAAATAAAGGTCGGTTACTTCTTCACCCTCTTGATTAAGTATCGTAAGTTCAGCTCGATTAAGAGAAGAACCCACATTGGTTTGAGCCCCAGTGAAATCGATGGTATCTATATAATGGCCAGGTTCAAATTCACCAGATGTAGTGTAACTATCCCCCTGAAGCAACGTTCCATCGTATGGCTTTGTTTCATGATCAGTATATAAAGCGATTTCATGAAGGTAAAGTTGTAAAACACCTGGTTCATCGTTAACATCAAACAAATGAGTAACATCAT
>CAYZOR010000214.1:0-1697 GCA_964479895.1 uncultured Candidatus Izemoplasmatales bacterium
CTTCGAAAACTTTTATCATCTTACCTTCAAAAGCCTCTAAAATGTAGTTTTTAAAGTGAGGGTTGTTAATTCGTTTTAAAACGTGATGATAATAATCCAATATAGTCTTCTTATCAACTATAATTTTCTTCGAACGTACAATTTCAACACCATCTTCTTTAAGTTCTTTTAAAATATTCTCATCAAGTTGGCGCTCAAATGCATCCGGTTTTAGCATAAATAGTGTTTTTCTAAACAAAATATATCCTCTACGATTTAATCTTTGTTCCAGAATGCCCTTTTATCGCTTCCTTAGCATTTTCTAAAGCAGCGATAACGCTTCTACGTTCTGGATTATCCTTTACAAAACTTATAGCAGCTTCTACTTTTGGAAGCATACTACCAGGCGCAAAGTGACCCTCATCAATATATTGATACGCTTCTTCTACATTTATCTCTTCTAACGCTTTTTGGTTGGGTTGATTAAAGTTCACCATCACACGATCAACAGCGGTTAAAATGAAAAGATAATCAGCATTTAGTTGCTCAGCTACTTTCGCAGACGCAAAATCTTTATCGATCACCGCAGAAATTCCAAGGTATTGATCGTTTTCTTTAATGACTGGGATCCCTCCACCACCAACAGTGATGACAACATGTTTTTCTTCTACCAGTTTTTTAATGGTATTTTTCTCAACAACATCGACTGGTTTAGGACTTGGTACAACCCGTCTAAACCCGCGACCTGAATCTTCAACCATTGTAAAGCCTTTTTCTTGTGTTAAGACTTTACTTTCCGCTTCGCTATAAAATGCTCCAATTGGGTTAGAAGGGGTATCAAACGCTTCATCCTTTGGATCAACTTCGACTTGCGTGACAACTGTCGCAACTTCACGGTTGATTTTACGACTCGCAAGTTCATTTTGAATCGCGTTTTGTAAGTGAAACCCTATATACCCTTGACTCATCGCGCCGCATTCTGGAAATGGCATATCAGGTGTATCTTGTGATTCGCTAAACGCATTATTAATCATTCCAACTTGTGGGCCATTGCCGTGGGCAATGATTAATTCATGCCCATCTTCAATTAAATCCACAATCGGTTTTGCAGTTTCTTTTACTAAATTCCGTTGTTCTAAAGGACCATTGCCTAAGGCATTGCCTCCTAAAGCTATTACAATTCTCATAAGTTACTTCCTTTCTTATACGTTAAAATATAATAATCGCAAAGAGTAAAATGACGCCAATGATGATGGCTGCCGCTGTAGCGATTGGTAAAATCTTTTTAAGAATAATGCCTTCTTTACCAATGATTCCTGCAGTTGTTGTACCTAAAATAATATTCCCTGGACTTATTGTATTCCCAATTGAGCCCCCTGCAGTTTGTGATCCTAAAATAGGGGCGCTATCGATTGATAAAATATTCGCTGTTGTTAGTTGGAAATCGCCAAATAAGATATTTGATGCCATATTTGAACTTGTCATAAACGAACCAAGTAATCCAACAAGAGGTGCTAAGACAATAAGTCCCATTAAGAATGCTGAAATCCATTGTGGTAATCCGAAAATATCTTGGAACCCTGTGGTTGCACCAATAAGATTCCCTGCTTCGAAACCAAATCCAGTTAGTAAGGTTACGAGCGCAATTAAAACAAACACAAAATATTTCCATGCATTGTTATTCGATACCAATGCTACCGAAGCTTCAATAATGTTTT
>CAYZOR010000215.1:0-1687 GCA_964479895.1 uncultured Candidatus Izemoplasmatales bacterium
TCTTTTTATTTAGGCTATCTCATTAACTTGAAAAGGCTCTTTAACTCGAACAGAAGAAACGGTTAAATTGTCAGGGTCTATTTCATCGGTTTCATGAAAAACCCAGTAAACAACCATCTCGTGCTCATCAACTTCAATGGTAACGGATTTTATTGGTGGTGGGAGTTCTTCAGCTGGCTGTCCAATAATTTCCAATAAAAAGTCATCTAAAAAATCTGGTATTAGGTTATAGACATCCTCGTCTTCATCATATGCAAAATAATCAGCGTTGATCTTATCAAAATTAAGAACCAGTACCTCTTCTTTAAGGGCTTCAAGCGGATTCTCTTCCATATCTGAACAGCTCGCTTCATCTTTAAGGATGTCAGTGCAATGCACCCAATCACTGCTTTCTAAGTAAAAATAGTTCATAAATTGTATTTCGTCTCGTCTAAATTGTTTTAATAGTATTTCTTCTGGTGTTATGTATCCCCGGTCTTCTTGTACAAGTACTCTGCCAGGAATATCTTTGTATTGTCTTTTAAGAGAGAACATCCAATAATCGAGTTTTGGATAGGCTTCTAAAAATGTTTCAAGGTTTATTGAATGGTCTTCTTCAATGGTTTCTTCAGATACATCACATGCGACAAGGGTAAATACAGTCGTCATCAAAAACAAAAATATAAAGCTTTTTTTCATTTTGCATCTCCTTTTTGTTAGTAGTTTTAAACATTTATCATTAGTATAACATGGACTTAAGGTCTAAGAAAATTGATTAATAGAACCTCCCCCTTTACTAAATGGGCTAATGAAAATCACTACACCGAATGCGAACTGACTGGGCTTAATCTGGATATGTAACTCGATACACTGCGTCACAATTGTTTATGTAATAAATATTTCACAACATACTTAAACAATCACAGATAATCCGCTGCTTATCGAATTTAAACGGTATTATTATCTTGAAGTGTGTTTGTGTTAGTAGATATCAAAAAAAGACACAATTTGAACATATGCTATAATATGTTTATAAGTGTTAAAGGAGGGTGTCAAATGGTAAAGCGAATTGGTATATTCAGCCTAATGGTCGTACTCCTTCTCATTACAATGGCTTGCACGCAAGAGGATGAAAAAGCAGTGCCGTTGTCGATTCACGTAGATCTTAGTACGGTTCCCGCGCACATTGATATTGATGCGTTAACGTGGGAGACGATTACTTTGATTGTCACCATGAGTGATGGGACTTACACCACGGTGACACTTGATGAAACCATGATAGATGAACTCGATAGGGCAAAAGTGCTAGACGTTGGGCACCATGATATCACTATTCGATATAAAGGGTTAACAACACACATGACCTTGGTTATGACGAAAGATACTTTTTTAACACGACTGCACGCGCTTTATGAACTCGGTCTAGAAAGTGGCTTAATTGAAGATACCTATGAAGAGTGGTTAGAGAGTATTCGCGGCGAAGATGGTCGTGAAATAGTGTTAAACACGACAGATACCCACATTCAATGGAAGTATGAAGGGGATGATGATTGGCAAGATTTAATTGCGCTTGATGTGTTGATTGGAGATGGTGCAGTCGATGGCATGAGTGCTTACGAAATTTATAAAGTGCATCATCCTGGCTACACGGGAAGTGAGCTTGATTGGCTAGAACAATTAATTGAGGGGACACTGCCGTTTGCGCCAG
>CAYZOR010000216.1:0-1676 GCA_964479895.1 uncultured Candidatus Izemoplasmatales bacterium
AAAGATGGGTTTTGTGTGGGTTCTTTTTATCATATTTATCACCACGTTTATTATAGTAAATTATTGCCTTAATTACGAGGGTAAACCTTGATTTTTCATAATTTTAGTGATAATATACCTATGAGTTATTTAAGGAGGCATGCAAAATGAGAGTTCAGTTCACACTACGTTGTGAGGAATGTAAGAATGAAAACTATATTCTCACAAAAAACAAAACGAACCAACCAGAACGTGTTGAAGTCAAGAAATACTGTAGTAAATGCGATAAACACACGATGCATAAAGAAAAGAAAAAATAAAAACTTCTTTAACGAGAAGTTTTTTTAAAATGGTGATAGGATGAAGTATATTATAGCGTTTGATATCGGTGGAACAGCGATTAAGTGTGCTCTTTTTGATGAAGCGGGGCCCTTGCTTAAGAAATGGTCAATTGATACGCCAAAAGAAAAAGAAGAAGCCATCTTTAATGCCTTAGCAGAAGAGATCAATGCCTTAGATTTAACCAACGATGACATCGTAGGCATAGGCATAGGGGTTCCAGGTCCAGTTAAAGGCACAACGGTGCATGGAGCGGTCAATTTAGGATGGGATATTTTAAATGTGAAGACGCATCTTGAAAAAGCGTTAGGCTATAAAGTCCCTGTTTATGTAGGCAATGATGCGAACATTGCGGCGTTAGGCGAATATTCAAAACGTCCTGAAAACATAAGTTCAATGCTTTTTGTGACGCTTGGGACAGGCGTTGGAGGCGGTATTGTGCTTGATGGAAAAATGCATGAAGGGTCAAACGGATCCGCCGCTGAAATTGGTCATATGCAAATGATCAGTGATGGCGTTAAGTGTAATTGTGGGCTTTATGGATGTTTAGAAACCTTAACAAGTGCTACGGCGGTCACGCGGTTAATGAAAGATGCCCTAAAGCGCGGTGAAGAGAGTTCGATTAAAGACATTGATTATGTCAATGCCAAAACGGTTTTTGACCATGCGAAAAATGGGGATGAAGTCGCGCTTAAAGTTGTTGATTATGTGGCGAAAATGTTAGGCATCGGTTTAGCGCGTATAAACGCGATTTTGGATATGCCTTTAATCTTAATCGGTGGGGGATTATCCGCTGCGGGTGAATTCTTATTTGAAAAAGTGAGCGCCCATTATGACGCGCATGCGTTTAGTGGCGTAAAAGATGCGGCCATTAAACCGGCTGAACTCGGCAATGACGCTGGGATTTATGGGGCTTCATATATGGTGAAAAATCATGGTTAAAGCGCTTATTAATAATTTCAGTGAAAATACTTATATTATTCATACCAAGAGTGATGCGTTCATCATTGACCCAGGGTCTAATTATAAAGCCATGAAAAAGTATTTAAATGATAATAATTTACATTTAAAAGGCGTATTACTCTCACACGGCCATTATGATCATATTAGTGGGTTAAATAAACTGCTTCATGAGTTCGAAGCGCCCATCTATATCCACGAAAGCGAACGGGATTTTTTGTTTGATCCCAATTTAAATTTAAGTGTCTTTATGGAAAGTCGTTTTAAAGTAAAAGAAAAACACGCCATTCAAACGATTGATGAAGGCGATGCATTTCCCTTAGGAGATGCAGTCATTGATGTGTATCATACCCCAGGCCATACAAGAGGGGGCTTAAGTTTCAAATATAAAGAATATT
>CAYZOR010000217.1:0-1672 GCA_964479895.1 uncultured Candidatus Izemoplasmatales bacterium
AAACGACAACGAACCTATATGGAACAGAACAAAAGACCTACCTTTGATACAAACAAAGGGAGATACTTACTTCGAAGAACAGGAAGAAAACACAATGTTTGGTACCCCTACAGACGACTTTGCTTCTTCTTTAGTTGTAAAAAAAGACCCATCCGAAATTTACTCTTTGGATTTTGAAATATCATTCGTACCAAAAGATGATGAAGCTGCAAATGAAGTTATTTTCGGCTCTAGGTTTTTTTATAAAAATTATTCAGTAGCCCCCAAAACGGAAAAAGGTTTAAAGTTATTATTATTTGAAGAAGACCATAAAAAAATATTCAGATTAGAAGATAGGAAAATCCAAATACCCGAAGGCGTTGATGTTATAGAAAACGCAGAAAATTATTTACATAGAACAGATTATGGTTTAGCTATGGGGTATTATAAAGAGGGCTTGTCTCACTGGGCTATTGTAGATGAAGATAATAATTTATACTTAGCTGTTAATTCAAACAAAAGACGTATTTACTTTGAGAGAAAAAAGAGTAGAAGTAATATACAGGCAATATTAAAGGATAAGTATTTTTCTATTCCAATCAAAATTGATTTACAAGCAATTGATAATGGTGTTACTACATTAGAGTTTGTAAGTGCATTGAACCAAATAATTGATTTACAAGCAATTGATAATGGTGTTACTACATTAGAGTTTGTAAGTGCATTGAACCAAATAATTGATTTACAATCAACCGATAATGGTATAGCCACATTAGAGTTTGTAAGTACGTTGAACCAAGATGTTGAGTTAATTGCAACAAGCGGTGGCGTATCAACATTAGATTATAGTTACATATTGAATGAGGGTGTAAATTTAACCGCAACAAGTGTTGGGAACTCTACATTAGATTATTCAACCGTAAAAGACGTTTCAATACAATTAACGGCTACAGGAACGGGAACATCAACTATGGATTATGATGAACCTGAATACACCATATCTTATGAACTTAATGGTGGAACGGGCTACACAACCGAAACGTATGTAACGGGTGATTTACCCGTATCACTACAAACACCGACAAGAGATGGATATGACTTTAAAGGTTGGTATTTAGAAGCAGCATTAACCAGTGGTCCTTACTTCACACATGACCCCGAAAACGACATTGATGTTGATTATAACCAAACGTATTACGCAAAATGGGAAGAAAGTACACAAACAGCTACACCGACAATTAACAGTGCTACAAGTGATTGCGATACAGGATTTCTTAACTATACCGATATTGAGGCCAATGTAACTAATAATGACCAAGATGGTGTTGTATTAGAGATGGGTCACACAACATCAACCAATGATTATAGCACTTCCGTAACAGGCGGTTCTACTGTTGATGTTAGCTTTGCTACACCACAGGATAGTGGTTGTGTTACAAGAGTTTATGCTCGTGCGAAAGCCGATGGAAAAGACATGAGCGATTATGACGTTTGGGAGTTTTGATTATTATGACTAAAAAAGAAGAGTTATTAGAATTTATTGAAAACAATGTAGATGAACACAACAAGTTATTAACGATTGAAGAGCTTACAAACGAAAACGATGGTGGTAGGCGTAGGTTTATGATGTCTAAAGAAAAAACCATCGAACGTATTAAAGAATGGTTTACCGATGATTTAGTCGGTAAGCCAG
>CAYZOR010000218.1:0-1438 GCA_964479895.1 uncultured Candidatus Izemoplasmatales bacterium
GGTGCGGGAAGATAATCAACAATCGAATCAATTACATATTTTACCGCTTTATTTCCTAAGGCAGTCCCACATAAAACTGGGAAGAATTCCACTTTTAATACACCAGCACGAATCGCTTTTTTGATTAGTTCAGGCGGAATTTCCTCATCAGCCAAATATTTTTCCATTAATTCATCATCATATTCAGAAATTGTTTCTAATAAATCATTTCTTTTTTCCGCCGCAATTTCCTGTAAATCAGCCGGAATATCGATTTCTTTCGGTTCTTCAAGTGGCATACCATCATATTCATAAGCTTTCATGGTAATTAAATCAATTACGCCTTTAAAATCAGCTTCAGCGCCAATCGGCCAGACAACTGGTTTCGCATTAACCGCCAAACGATTATCAATCGATTTTAAACAACCAGCAAAATCAGCCCCTAATTTATCCATTTTATTAGCAAAGAAAATCCGTGGTACTTTAAACTCGGTTGCTTGACGCCAAACTGCTTCCGTTTGCGGTTCAACGCCTGCTTCAGCATCTAAAAGTGCGACCGCGCCATCTAATACTCGCAATGAACGAGAAACTTCAACGGTAAAATCAACGTGTCCCGGGGTGTCAATGATATTTAGACGATGATTATTCCAAAAGGCTGTAGTTGCGGCAGAGGTAATAGTAATTCCTCTTTCTTGCTCTTGATCCATCCAATCCATTTGTGAAGCACCATCATGGGTTTCACCAATTTTATGAATTTTTTTCGTATGAAATAAAACTCTTTCCGTAAAAGTTGTCTTACCGGCATCAATATGTGCCATTATTCCAACATTACGAGTTTTTTCTAGACTAAATTCTCGTGCCATCTTTCATCTTCCTTTCTACCAACGATAATGGGCAAAAGCCTTATTAGCTTCCGCCATTCGATGAATATCCTCTCGTTTTTTTACTGCCGCACCAGTATTATTGGCTGCATCAATTATTTCGTTTGCTAAATTTTCTGCCATTGACTTGCCACCTCGCAATCTAGCGTACTGTACCAGCCAACGCAATCCCAACGCTTGACTCCGGTCACCTTTTACTTCAACCGGCACTTGATACTTAGCGCCACCAACCCGTCTTGATTTTACTTCCAAAGCGGGTTTAATATTTTCTAATGCTTCTTCAAGCACTTCTAGTGGTTCCCGATTAGTTTTCTCTTTTACAGTATCAAACGCTTCATAAAGAATTGATTGTGCTAATCCTTTTTTTCCATCAAACATTAAACGATTAACTAATTTAGTTACTATCTTGGAATTATAAATGGGATCAGCATAAACATCGCGTTTTTCTGCTCTTCTTTTCCGCATTATTATCCTCCTATTCTATTTTTCATCCTTTGGTTTTTTGGTGCCATATTTTGATCTTCGCTGCCGGCGTTTATCAACCCCAGCCGTATCTAATGCCCCGCGAACAATATGAT
>CAYZOR010000218.1:1448-1665 GCA_964479895.1 uncultured Candidatus Izemoplasmatales bacterium
TACTCGGCCGCCGCGCACTACAACCACGCTATGCTCTTGTAAATTATGGCCTTCACCACCGATGTAAGCACTAACTTCACTACCGTTACTTAAGCGAACCCGAGCATATTTTCGTAATGCTGAGTTTGGCTTTTTCGGTGTTCTCGTTCCAACTCGTGTACAAACTCCTCGTTTTTGTGGTGAATTAACTTTCGTCGTTTTTTTTGTTTTAGTATTA
>CAYZOR010000219.1:0-1660 GCA_964479895.1 uncultured Candidatus Izemoplasmatales bacterium
TGGGATAACGCAGGCGCAATGTATGGAGCGGCTTATAACGGAACACTTTCACCAGAAGAAGCAGCTGAAGAAGCACAAGCAGGATTTGACGGATCACGTTAAGGAACAGATTATTGTAATAAAGAGAATCGGCCATAAATATAAAATTTATGGCCTTCATCTCTTTTTTTGAGAGGATGACGCGTTATGAAAGCACCAGAACAACATAAAATCATAGCATTACTTAAAGCCTTTGCATCATCTTTAGTTTGGGGACTTGGCCAACTGTTCAATCGACAATGGTTTAAAGCATTATTTTTCTTTGTGTTTTTTGCCTTATTAATCATCGTAGAAACCGTTGAAATTGATGTAGTAAGAGATAACGAAGATGATTCGTTTGAACGATTGGAGTTTGAAAATGTTTATCGTCGAGATTTTGACTTATACGATATGATTTCAGGAGAATCGATGACCAATGTAACCTCAAAAGGACATCTTAACGAATATTACTATAGAGCACAAGATGGTGAATTTGAATCGACTCAAATTTTAGAATATGCAGCTGAAATAAATGATTTAACTTTCGATGAGGATGATTTTGTTTTCTTAGATGAAAACGGCCAAATCATCGAACCAGGCAATATGGATTTCACCCCAGATGATTTATTTACCTATTTAGGGGAGCATTTAAGAACTTTAGATGAAGAACTAGATCTTGAGATTTATGCAGAACGTGCAGAAGAAGATGCACTAGAATCCATTGCAAACCTTGCTGATCGCTCTTATACTAACTTTGTTAGAGATACATTCAACTCATCACAAGATGCTGCAAACCGCATGGATAATCAAGTTGAAGACCTTGCAACTCAAGCGCTAATAGATGATGGACACGATCCAGATGATTCTAATTTCACAGCAACGCTTGAAGATTACATCGCAGATAATACGTTTGCTTTAAGAAATGAAGCTGAAGAGATTGTCTTAGAAGATTTAAGAGAAGAACTTTATGATGAACATTATGAACGAATTTTTGAAACACAAAAAAGGCTATATTTTACTACCTATTACGCTCGCGCTTTAAACGAATATTATGCAAATTTATTATTAGATGATGATGATATCCGTGCCTTTGCATTAAACCTACAAGGTGGACATGACAGTGGACGTGATAGCTATGGACAAAACAGTTACAATAAAATACTTACTACCTTATATTTTCACTATAATCCAGAACGTTTTGAGTTTTTAGTAGAACAATACGACAACGATTATTATAATTCAAGAGGATTCTTTGTTAGAGGCCTCTGGGGTGTTGTAACGTTAGGAGAAAGTCCGCAACGTTCATTCTCTGAACACAATACGTTTGAGTTCTTGTTACCTACTAGTCCGACACAGGATTATGTAGCCCGTACGTTGGAATTCTCTGGGCACCATTCAACCCAATTATTACTTAGAGGTATTATTTCGACGTTAATGTTACTGTACTTTGTGATTTTTTGGGTATGGGGTATAAAAGATGCGTATAAAACTTCCTTAGAAATTCATGAAACAAAAAAAGTTCCATCTGAGAAAAAGTACTTTGCGAATGTGTATGAACATTCGTTTGAATATATTGTGTTAATGCCAGCATTATTCTTGATTACCTTTGTGGGCTTAATGCCTATCTTGTTTGGGATGTTTG
>CAYZOR010000220.1:0-1651 GCA_964479895.1 uncultured Candidatus Izemoplasmatales bacterium
ATGGATGAGCCGTTATTTATTGAAGTAAGGCCGGGTGTTGTATTAAGCCGTGTCCAGGACAAATTTTCTAAGACTTTAAAGAAGTATCCTGTAATCACTTTACAAGAACTGAGTTATCGATCTGGTGAAAGTATTGATATGGATTTTGACAAGACAGTTGATTTACCAGAAGATAATGAAGACAAGTATGCTTTGGTGCAAAACGGGGATTTGGTGTTTGCGTTAACTTCCCGAAAAGCGATGGTTATTGAAGAAAAAAAAGAGCGTGCGATACTCCCGACCAATTTTGTTCACTTGGTGTTTGATCAAACGCGCTATGACAGGTATTTTCTGATGTGGCTCTTTAATGAAAATAATCTTTTTCAAAATGAACTTAATTCATTTATTCAAGGATCAGCATTGAAGATGATCCCGGTTAGGGCATTAAGAGAAATATCATTTAAGACACCACCATTTGATACACAACGAACTATTGGTAAAGTATATAAACAAGAATTACAGTATGAAAAAAAGGTAATGAAGCATAAAAAAACAGTAATGGATTATTTAAATGGACTATACAATAAGAAAAGGGGAAATGAAGAATGGTAAAGCAAGCAGAACAACAACAAGCACTTCAAAAACAGTTATGGGCGATGGCCAATGATTTAAGAGGGAATATGGATGCGGCATCTTTTAAAGATTATATTTTAGGGTTAATCTTTTTTAGATATTTAAGTGAGAACTTAACCTATATTGCAGAAGAGAAATACCTAAAAGAAGACGGACTTACTTATCAAGAAGCGTGGAATGACGAAGATATTAAAGAAGCTTTGAAAGAAGAGTTATTACAGAACTCTGAGTTAGGCTATTTTATAGAACCCGAATATTTATATTCAAGTTTAGTTGAACGTATCAAAGAAGGTCGTTTCGATATTTCAATGCTTGATAGAGCAGTTAAGCATTTAGAGGAATCTACAACTGGTCAGGATTCACAAGATGACTTTGAAGGCTTGTTTGATGATATGGTATTGGATTCATCTAAGTTAGGACGCGGTGAAGCAGAGCGTTCTAAACTCATCAGTAAAATCATCATTAAAGTTAATGATATTGACTTCAAATTACGCGATTCCGATATTGATGTTTTAGGGGATGCTTATGAGTATCTTATTGGTCAATTCGCAGCAAACGCAGGTAAGAAAGCGGGCGAGTTTTACACACCACAAGCCGTTTCTGAGATTATGGCACGCATCGTGACGTTAGGGAAAACTAAGTTAAGAGATGTCTATGACCCAACGTGTGGGTCTGGATCACTCCTTTTAAGAGTGCGTAAAATGGTTGATGAAAAAGCAGGGAAACTATACGGACAAGAAAAAGAGCCAACAACCTATAACTTGGCACGTATGAATATGTTATTACACGGTGTGCCTTATTATCGTTTTGATATTGAAAACAACGATACGCTTGAATATCCAAATGAAGATCATATGACGAAGAAATTTGAAGCAATTGTCGCAAATCCACCATATTCAGCAAATTGGACGGCGAGTGATAAGTTTTTAGATGATGAGCGTTTTAGCGGATACGGAAAACTCGCGCCTAAATCAAAAGCAGATTATGCGTTTGTTCAGCATATGATTCATTTACTTGCGGATGATGGGACTATGGCAGT
>CAYZOR010000221.1:0-1645 GCA_964479895.1 uncultured Candidatus Izemoplasmatales bacterium
ATGGAATATAATGTAAAGAACGATTGATGTTGCGGTACCGGTATCCCTGCGGGATGCGTGCTAATCGACTTTCAGCTCGATGGGGTTGTTGCGGTGCGAGCGTTTTAATTAAGGGATGTAAAGATTCAATCCCGTAAGCTGTGAGAATCATTTTTCTTCGCGCAGGCGCAGTGCCAAGAATGAAGCGATAATACATATCGCCGAATATAATGCCACAATGGCTAAATATTTTGGTTCAAAACCATTGCTCGTAAACAACTGCCATCCAGCGGCACCCGGTAAAAAGTCATGCGGAATATTGATCCTTCCTGTAAGTGAGAATACGGTAAGAAAGAACTCCGGAACAAACCAAAAAGGGAAAAAAACCAAGCCAATGGTACGATTCCGGAATACTGATATAAAGAATAAACCCAGCAAACCGGCATAATACAATGCAATGCCCACATGCAATGTTTTTATGATATTGATTCCCTGTAAAAGATTGCTTATGGAATAATCATAAGCGAAAATTCCCAATAATGAGTATGTCAATAAAATCCAAAAAATGATTAGAAGGGTAGGTATCAAAATAAGAAAAAGTTTTCCATAAAAAAACGAGGATTTTTTTAATCCTGCCGCGATACTTTTACGGTACGACCCCTCATTAAACTCGTTTCCTATGCTATTCACCATAAAGATGGCCAAAAGGAGCATTCCAAATATGGCAAGAGTGCTACCAGTAACAATCTCAAAAAAAGCTGAACTTAACATCATAGGCTGTTCTCTTACAGCCGCGGTCGCCCTATATACAGGTGAGTTCAGCACGTAAATCATCAAGAAAAAAAACAAAATATTCGATCTTCTGAATAATTTTATGAACTCAATATGCAGAATCTGGTGAAAAGTCATAACATATCATTTGAATGGCCTGGTGACATATGATTAAAATAGAACGCTTCCACAGAACCATATTTTTTTATTGCCTGTTCAACCGTGTTTAATTCCTGAAAGACTCCATTATGGATTAAACCGATATGAGTAGCTGTTTTTTTAACCTCATCGAGCATGTGCGTAGAAATAAAAAAAGTTTTTCCCTGCTGGTGTAAGTCGGCAATCAGGTTACGCATAAATTTGAAACCGGTAGGGTCAAGACTATTATACGGCTCGTCCCATATCAGCAAGTCAGGGTCGCCGATAAGGCTGTAAGCCATAGCCAGTCGTTTGCGCATACCCTGCGACAATTTTTTAACCATCTTTTTTCGATGCCCAAATAAAGACACTTTTTCCAAAAGCCAGGGAATGACTTCATAATCAACATTCTTTATCCGGCAAGCAATTTTCAGATTCTTTTCGGCACTTAAGTCACGAAAAAAACCATCTTCCTCTAATAGAACACCAATTTTTTGTTTAGGGATGTCAGGTGTACTCTTGTCAAATATTTTGATCAGACCCTTGTCAGCACGAAGCAATTCGAGCATGCAGTTTATCATGGTTGTTTTGCCGCTTCCGTTGGGTCCTAACAGACAAAAAACGTCGCCACGATTGACACGCAAAGAAACATTGTCCAAAGCCAGTGTTTTATTAAACCGCTTTGAAATTGATTGTATGTCTATAATGGTATTTTTCATGGTTAAGGGTAAAACATGGAATTAAAGCAACCTGAATG
>CAYZOR010000222.1:0-1226 GCA_964479895.1 uncultured Candidatus Izemoplasmatales bacterium
CTGCTAACTATGACGTTGATGGTATTCATTGGGATGATTATTTTTACCCCTACGCAGGATTGGATTCAGCAAAAGATGATGCAGTAGACTTTGAAAACCGTATGGATAAAAGCCAAACCATAGGTGATTTTAGAAGGATGCATGTTACAGATGTTATAAAAAGAGTGCATCAAGCTATACATAGTGTTTCTAAAAACAAACGTTTTGGTGTATCACCATTTGGGATTTGGAAAAATAAACCGACAGATCCTAAAGGGTCAAATACCGATCCTAAATGTTCCGAAAGTTACTCGAACCAATATGCAGATTCATACCTTTGGGTAAAAGAGGAAATGATTGACTATATGGTCCCACAAATCTATTGGCCCTTTGGACATCCGATTGCACCTTTTGCAGATATTTTAAAATTTTGGGTGAGTACTGTTAAAGGGACAAATGTTGATTTATATATTGGTCATGGTGCCTATCGTCTTGGTGAAGAAGGCGATTTTGAAAATCCTATGGAAATAGTCAATCAAGTTAAATTCGCTAATGCGCATTCCTTAGTAAGTGGAAACGTTTTTTTCACGTATAAAACATTTCTTAATAAAGATAAATCTTTTAAAGGCATGCAAAATTTAAAAAAATTATTGTTAAAGGTAGATAAAAATGAAACATAAATTTATAGTTATATTATCCGTCGTATTCACCCTAATAATAAGTATAGGGTTATTAAATATTAGAGGAACAGATGGATTAGAACCATTATCTAGAGAAGGATCAAATATTTATCATTATAATACCAACGATCCTGTGATGATTCCATCAACGTATACGCAAAGCAATCAAGAGTTAAGAGGCGCTTGGGTTGCGACGGTTTTTCAAATTAATATGCCAACACATGATAATGAGTCGCAATATAAAGCGGCGTATGATGCTTTAATAGATGATTTTGTGGCTAATAATATGAATGCTATTCTTTTCCAAGTCCGGCCCATGAATGATGCGTTTTATGAATCCGATTATGCAACATGGAGTCGTTATTTAACTGGGAGCGAAGGAACCGACCCAGGGTGGGATGTGATGGAGTATTTAGTCACGACTGCACACGAAAACGGATTAGAATTTCATGCCTGGATGAATCCATACCGTGTTGGGAATTCTACTTTAGAAAAAAATGATTTTTTAAACACTTTACACAACGATAATTTTGCGGTTCAAAATCCTGACTTGGTTACTCAAGGTGA
>CAYZOR010000222.1:1236-1627 GCA_964479895.1 uncultured Candidatus Izemoplasmatales bacterium
AAGCAATGGATTAAAACCATATATATTGGACCCGGGTAGACCAGAAGTAAAAGATTACATTGTAAATGTCGTAGAAGAATTAATGGAGAAATATCCAGTTGATGGTATTCATTTTGATGACTATTTTTATCCTTATTCAGGTATGCCTGATAACACAGAAACTTACCAAGAATATGCTCAAGAGGGTCAAAGCGAATTCGACTTTAGAGTTGAAAACATTAACGATGCCGTGCGTATGGTGAAAGAAGCAGTTGATGATTATAATGCGACTAGTGATACCATGGTCAGATTCGGCATATCACCGTTTGGAATATGGGATTCTGAGCAAAACACTGAAGGGGGATCAAATACCCATCCAGGCGCTTTGTCTTCATACACTGCACAATACGCT
>CAYZOR010000223.1:0-1627 GCA_964479895.1 uncultured Candidatus Izemoplasmatales bacterium
AGCTATAATATCATGACTTCTATCCCCAACAATAACAATATCTTTAATTAGATTAGGTTTAAGTTTTTCTAACACATCTTCTTTTTCATGCGTATTACTGTAAGATTCACTGCATACCATATAATCAAAATATTTTCCTAACTTAAAAAGGTGCGTGTGCGCATGCATATAATAGTTTTCGCAATTACTGATAAACCCTAATTGATATCCTCGACCTTTTAATGTTTTTAATACATCTATTGTCCACTCAAACAATTCAGCTTCATGATTCTTTATACTATTAAAAAGCGTAGTTTTTAAAATGTGGTGCGCTTTATCTTTAACAGATTCAGGAATATTATCTCCAAAGGCATTCAACATTTGTCGAGGCGTAACCCCTAAGAAATGTTTGATTTCGTTATATGTATAATTATGGGGTTTAGCATAATTATTGTCCACTAAATATTGATAAGCTTTCTTAAACGCATCGGGAAATATTTTCATTGAATCATGGAGTGTTCCATCATAATCGAATAAAATAGTGCGTACGGTTTTTGGATTCATATCATCACTCACTTATAAAGTTTTTATGCGAATTATTTCTCAATTTTAAATTTTCTAGTTGCTTTAATCGCAGCTTTCCACCCTTGGATCAAATCATTTCGCGTAGATTCATCCATGTTTGGATGGAATTTCTTATCGAGTTTCCATCCTTTTTTTATAGTTGCTTTATCTTTATAATACCCAGTTGCAAGCCCAGCTAAATAAGCAGCGCCTAAAGCGGTGGTTTCCTGAACAAGGGCACGCTCGACTTCTAAATTAAGAATGTCTGATTGAAATTGCATTAAGAAGTTATTTTGTGTTGCCCCTCCATCGACTTTAAATGTTTTAATTGGGAGTTTAGTATCTTCCTCCATCGCATTTAAAACATCCATAGATTGATAAGCGATGGCTTCTAAAGCACTTCTAGAAAAGTGCTCTTTTTTTGTCCCTCTAGTTAAACCAAACATCGCCCCGCGCGCATCGCTATCCCAATAAGGCGTTCCAAGTCCTACAAATGCTGGCACAAAATAAACCCCTTCATTATCTTTTAATCGTGTAGCCATTTTTTCACTCACTTTGGCTTGGTCAATTAATTTTAATCCATCTCGCAACCATTGAATGGCTGAACCTGTTACAAAGACGGATCCTTCTAATGCGTAATCAACTTTGCCATCAATGCCCCAAGCAATGGTTGTTAACAAGCCATGATCTGAAATAATCGCCTTTTCACCGGTATTCATCAACATAAAGTTCCCTGTCCCATAGGTGTTTTTAACACTGCCCTCATCAAAACACGCTTGGCCAAATAAAGCAGCTTGTTGATCACCTGCAATTCCTGCAATTGGAACTTCTTGACCAAAGAAATGGTGAGATACCGTATGCCCATACACTTCTGAAGATGAAGCGACCTCAGGCAACATGCTTTTTGGAACATCGAATAAATCTAGTAATTCTTCATCCCATTTTAAATCGTAAATATTGTAAAGGAGTGTTCTTGATGCATTGGTATAATCAGTTATATGCACGTTGCCACCGGTTAACTTATAAATTAACCATGTATCAATCGTTCCAAACATCAAATCCCCATTGTTTGCTTTTTCTTTGC
>CAYZOR010000224.1:0-1624 GCA_964479895.1 uncultured Candidatus Izemoplasmatales bacterium
CGTTATAGGCAACCCTAAGAAGGACGCTTGTAAAAGGTTAGCTTATCAGACTTTTCGTTAAGGTCGCTTACAATATGGTATTCTTGACCACCAATCGTAAATGAAGTTAAGTAACAATATTGTTTGTCATAGTTTGAAATGCGACCCATTGAAACTACTTCTTGAGCTAACCTTAAAAAATCTACCATCGGCAAATCGGTTCGGTTTTCAAGAATAAGTTTAGAAGGGCAGCATATAACAGCACCTATACCCAATTGGGCAGTTTCTTGGTTATTCAAATTTTCGTTTTCCATATTTATCTGTATTTTGAAAATTATTACTATTTAATCCGCCAACTGACGGTTATACTCGTCCGTTACCTGCAATGCCTCTCCACACTTGCGATAGTATCGTGTATAGCCCCGCCATGAGAAAATAGTGCAATTCGCTCAACTTCAAATCCTCTATTCTTACCCATTGTGTTGCTATGGTATCCAAAAGTTATTACTATTCCATTTGGTTTTAGTATTCTTGGCAGTTCGTCTTTGAGTTGGCGAAACGGAGAAGCCTTAATTCCTTTGTACATTTCCATACTTTTACGATAAGCATAAGGCGGGTCTAACAATACTGTATCAAACCTTTCACCGTCCCATTCTTTTACAAATTGTAGTGCATCTTTTTGGTAGTCTGCCAACGCTTCATCATCCAAATCATTGCGTATTTCGTCAATGTTTAACTTCGTCCTACCAGCAAACAAGTTCAACGTTTTGCCTTCGCATGTTTTTTCAACCCACTCTCTAATAGGTTTGATACTAAACGTCCATCTACTTAACGGGCATTTGATGTAATCGAACAACGGCACAGAATATTTATCTTTTGTCATATTTTGAAAGTTTAATGTTTTTAATCCGCTACTGCTCATATACGCAAAACGTTATAACCAACCTTAAAAGACAGCCGTCCATTGTTCAGCGATTGCCTGAGCTATTCCAGGATAAGTTTTTGAACGTAGTTTACCCCTATCATTGGAGCGTGGCATCCTATAAACCTTTTCCCATTTTTTCTTTTCTTCTTTGTCTTTAGGTGGTTCAATAATATCAGTAGGTATAAGGTTTGGTAATCCTTTTAACCAAATCCAAGTTTCTTTAAATTCTTTATGTCCAAATTGCCAAGGGTGTATAGTTTGGCTTCTTTTGCCAATGTATCGCTGCATTATAGTTTTAGGTTGTTCTAATGCAACATGATCACAAACTTTACAGGCTTCATTCCAAACGTTTTTGCATAATTCAATACCTTCAATTCTTTTTTCGCTATTCCAGTACCAACGGTTTCCACACAAAGCGGTATAAGTGCAAGGTGGGTGCAATATTATCATGTCCCATTTTCGCAATTTAATAGCCTGGAATATGTCCATTTTTAAATGAAATTCCGGCATGCTTCCTGAACAATCCTGTAAGTCGCACGAAAAAGCATTATAACCACGTTTCCTTAATTCCATTGTAATTGCTTGGCTTTCTTCAAAACCGACAAGAATAAAAGGCTGGTTATAACACTGCATACCCACAATAGGGGTTTCAGTGGTAGATTTTACGTTTGTACTTCCATCTGACATCACTTGTTCATCCATAATATTTTCTTTTTTATT
>CAYZOR010000225.1:0-1621 GCA_964479895.1 uncultured Candidatus Izemoplasmatales bacterium
AATAATCGCCAAAAACAACGAATGTTTCCTTGAACCAATCCAATTTTGCCTATGAATTGATTAATTTTATAGGAAATATCAAATGCTTTTTATCTGAAGTGAATCTTTCTTGGTCTTTTGATTCATAATATGGTTCATCGCTAATATACACTTTACCACGGTAAGTATATTCTTTGTCATCAAGCATTTCAAAAAAATGAATATTTCTTTCTTTCTCTTTAGCTTCATGCAAAGCTTTGTTTCCTCTCATGTAAGGTTTATTGGGGTCTTGTGCTTGTCCAGTGTAATAAAATATGTCACCTTGCCAGCCATCGTTTAGTCCATCATCAGCTTGTTTCGCCACTAAAACGATGGTATTTGTTCTATTAGAAATTCTTATACCACCTTGGTAGGCAACTTTGAAACCAAAACGAAGGTGGTTATTATTATAGACTTTTCCGACCTCAAAATCTTCCGGGTAGGTACGATTGGGTATTTCATGAGCGTAATTTTCTCTTAACACACGTGCAAATTGTTCATTGGTTGTAAGGTTATATTCTTCAAATATTTTGAACATTTCCGAATCCTTATGGACATCACCTTCGAAATTAATAAAATAATCGTATAAATCGCCGGTTTTTTTAGCATCCTTTACAAAATAATACTCTCGTCTTACCTTTCCAAGCAATTTGTTTAGCTCTGGTTTTTCTTTGGCCAACTCCAATGCTTTCCTTAAAGTTTCAATCACAAATCTAGCGCCTTGATCCATGGTAGCCTCCTTAAATTATAAAAATATCAATAAAATTTATCGTATCCTTAAAATCAGAACTTTTTCTATATATTACTATTTAGTTAGGTAACTCTCTTTTCAAACAGACTTCTTCTAAAGGGCATATGTGACATTCTGGCTGTGTGTTATGGCAATAGGCTCTTCCAACATCCCAAGCGGTCAAGTCATAGATGCCAGGGAATGATGGATTCATCTCACGGGCTTTTTCGATCGTTTCTTTGATGTTTTTAGGATGCGTGATGAGACCTAAGCGGTAAAAAACTTTTAAAACTTGTACATCAGGTGAAATATCGATCCCACTTAAATCATTAAATGGCATTTTAAAGTCTCGATATAATATATTAACAGCCATCGTCCCAATTTTAACACCAATACCGTTAAAAGACATGAAATTATCTACAACGTCCTTAGCATTGTCTGATTGCCATATGTTTTTCACGTCGCATTGATAATCATCACATACTTTTTGTATAGCTTCATAAAGTAGTTTGGCCATGATATTGTTGATACGATGAAGGTTCTTATTGTGAAAGAAAGAATCCCACTCGACTAATGAAACCTTGTTCAATGACTTGAAGTTTAATGTTCCAAATTCAGTATAAATGATATAAGGTATCGTCCATGCACGCTCAGCCTTAATCTGACGATCCATCAAACAACCGATGAAAAAAGCTTCCGGAGTATTGTCTAGATCCTTTATCATCATGTCAGCTTCTACAACATCTGAATAGATAATCTCATTTTGACTTGTCTGCATGGCGTCTTTATGGGATTGACTTAATAATTCTTTGATTTTTTCAATGTTTAATGTGTGTTTAGATGGTTTCTTTGGCTTTTCGATTGGATTGTCTT
>CAYZOR010000226.1:0-1603 GCA_964479895.1 uncultured Candidatus Izemoplasmatales bacterium
AGACGTTTTAGATCTTCTTTTGATGAATCAAGCCCTAAGTTCATCGGTTGTTTTTCATAAAACTCTAAGCCACCATTAATAAAAGGGACCCCATTTGGCATAAACATATTTAAAACCGTGAGGGTTTTTGATAATGTAATTCCCCCTTCTCTTGAAGCAATGCGCGGGGTATCGTGTGTTTCTGGCGCTGCGAATAAGGGAAGGGCAACATCTTTTGCATGGTAGTAAAAGTATCGAGAATGTCCATCAAATACTCTTGGTTGCGCGAAAAAGCCGTTTCCTATGATCATGTTATAGCCTTTTTCTTGAGCATCTAATGCGTTATCGTTATTAAGTTCTTCAGCGATGAAGCCAAAGTCGGGATCAATATCCCGTGCATTTTTAATAATCCGATCTAACAATGGTTTAGGCAGTGCATGCCCCATATCAATGCGCGCTCCATCAATCCCAAACGTTCTTTGGAAGTAGGGAATCGTATCGGCTAAGGTTTTCCATAAGGCTTCGTTGGGTTTTTGTCCTGGGTAAAGATTCGATTTTATTGAATCAAATAATATATAAGGAGGTGTGTCGTTTTTAATATAAGGCTTTGCGATTTTCGGATGATCAAAATAAAGTCTAAAGAAGGTAATATCACTCCATGGGGGTTGTGGGTCATTGATATGGTCTGAAAAAGCAGGCGCGACGGTTAAACCATAATGGTTTTCAATGGCTTCTAATAAATTGTCTGTGTCTTTAAGTGTATCAAATAGTTTAGGGTCTTTTGTTTTAGGGTCAAAATCAAACTGCTTGATATGACTTAATGTTTTTTTGTCTTCATATACTTTTTGCATGTATTCTTCTTTTGGGATACTGGTAGAAGGAATGCCTTCATAACTTGGAGGTCCATATGTTTTAAGACTTTCTTTTTTAATCCAATAAAACCATTCAGGATGGTCACGTAAAAAGTCTGAATCAATGGCGTTGGTTCTTGGGATGATATCAATGATAACCCGCATATCAAGTGTATGAGCGGCTTCTACCAGTAAACGAAATTCATCCTCAATGGAAAAATCACTCCCAGTTAGTGGATCTTTTAGGGCTTCATCGAGTTTGAAAAAGTTTTGTACACTATAAGGGCTCCCCATATCGCCTTTTTTATGCGCTTTTGAAAACTGCATAATCGGGAGTAGATAAAGCGCATTCACACCCATTTCCTTTAAATAAGGTAAAACCGCAAGCATTTTAACAAACGTTCCGGTTTCTTTTAACCCACTTAAATTAGAAATTTCTAAATCACCGCTTCGATCGTGGTCCCAGGCACTCGAGGTTCTGATTAAAGAAGAGTATAATACACTTGATTTTAACCAATCCCCTTTAGCGTTTAATCCTTTCTGTCTGGAAAGTGACACTACCTTAGAAGCATCACTTAAATATACTTTATCAATTAATTCATAAAAGAAATCATAGGGATCACAAACAATTTGTCCATCCGCGAGTGGTTTTGCTGTTTTAGATTGATAATTAAATGTTTGCCATAAATCAGGAATTGCAAATTGATTGATCGATCCTTTATGCGCATTACAATACGCTTTAAATTGTTTTAACATATTGGTCTCCATGTTGT
>CAYZOR010000227.1:0-1598 GCA_964479895.1 uncultured Candidatus Izemoplasmatales bacterium
TAAGTTTTGCGTTAATGAGACGTTACCGTGATATTGGTATTGCGCCTGAATGGGTTGCCTTATTATATTTAGTCTTTATTGGAAGTGGTGCATTTTTAGACGGAGAGACTTTATGGCATGTTTTTCCAAGTATTATTACGCTAGTTATATTTATCGCACTAGGCTTTTTACCGAAAGATATGGTGAAGAAGGATAAATCATAATTGTACTTACCCGTTATTTGATTTATAATAGAATGCGTAATGGGAAAGTAGGCTTATTATGAAGACAAAGTATTGTGCGAAGTGTGGCTTATACGCTTCTAAAAATGATAAGTATTGTCCTAACTGTGGAAATGAGTTAGGTGAAATTAGCGAATCAAAAGAAAAGCATAGCGAAGATCAAGGGGGTTATGTTGAACGTTCAAATGTCGTAATAATTGATGCGGCTGGGTGTTTAACGACGTTTGTTTCGTTTATTTTCCCATTTATTGGCTATATTTTATTTTTTGTATGGTTGAACGATCGCCCTAATAGCGCAAGAACGGTTTTGGTTGCGGCTATTTTAGGGACACTTGTGTTTGGAATAGGTGGGAGTAGTTGTGTGGCAGGATAATGTAAAAATCATTAAAGCCTTGGGGGCTTTAATGATTTTATTTATGATTCTATTAGTTATTGTGAGTGTAAATGATTTAAACATTTCTGAAGCGATTTATAGCCCTGATACGGGTTTTGGCGTTTTTATTCAATATTATACGTACGTGCCAACTTATTTAATGATGATGATATTTTTAAGCATTATACACCGGTTTTTGTGCATAACTAGTGAGACGTTTCTTTTTTTATGGCACGGGATGTATGGTTTAGGCATTTTAACGTTATTATTTATCTTTATTGAAAAATCACTTGAATACTATTCATCAGTCTTTGTGATTTTGGTGTTGTTTTTAATTTTCTTTAGATTGGGTTTATTCATCGCATCACGAATCAAAAAGGAATATCTTTATCAAATGAGTGAACTCTCTTTAAGTGCACTGGTTGCCTATGGTATGATGTTTGTTAGTGTTTATCTATTAAAGATTATTATAGGGAGAGTAAGACCTTATATGGTTTATAGTGGAAGTGAAGATTTTATGCCATGGCACCAAATAAATGGCTTTGTGATCAATAGTGATTTTCAAAGCGTACCGAGTGGCCATACAGGGTTTGCGTTTTTAATGGTGTTTATTGTCTTTATCCCTAAGATATTGAATCAAAAACATCTAACTACACCTTTTTTCATAGGCAGTATTTTATGGACGTTAGTGGTTGCTTATGGACGCGTCCTTCATGGGGCACATTTTATTACGGATACCGTATTAACTTTGATCATGAGTATCATCATTCTATCGGGTTCAATAAAGGGTGTAACATTTGGCTTTAAAAAAATCATAAAAAGGATGGATCTAAGTGGAAAAACATACCATTAAAGCGTTGAATGATAAAAAATCATGGAGTGAATTGTTCGTCATCATTGGGGGAGTCATAGGTGTTTTTGGCGGGCTATTTTTTATGCTATATCCTTCCATTTTATTTGTTGTCATCCCCATAAGTGTGATTTTAATTATTTCAGGTTCAATC
>CAYZOR010000228.1:0-1597 GCA_964479895.1 uncultured Candidatus Izemoplasmatales bacterium
TTTATACTTTTTATGGTTTAACACTAACAAAATTTATTTTGAAATTCAAATGAGTTGCATTATCTTCCTAACAGGCGTATTTTATATAAATAAATTTGAGTGAAAAATGGGATATAATTTAAAAAAAAATAGACCCAAATGGGTCTATTGTTCAAAGTCGCCTGAATCGATGAGTCTTTTGATAATCGTAGCGGTCTTTTTTAACGTCTCATAAGATTCTTTGTGTGAAAATGAAAAGCGTATGCAGCCACATAAATATTCTTCTGGGGTGTTAATGGCTTTTAAAACGTGGGAAGGTTCTATTTGATCGCTATGACAAGCAGAACCAGTAGATACATAGATGCCTTCTTCGTTTAACGCAAAGCTTAAATCCTGGTTATCGATATTTTTAAATCCGATATTCAAAACACTATTTAATCTTTGGTTCCCTAGAGGCGGTCCATTTAAGTAATAATCAACATTCAAAGCATCGAGGGTGTCTAAAAAGTACGAGGCTAAATCGTTGATGATTGATTCTTTTTGTTCAATATTCGACCATGATTCTTTTAGGGCATGTTCCATTCCTGCAAGGCCACTTAAGTTTTCTGTGCCAGCTCTTAGGGCATTTTCTTGTTTTCCGCCATGGATTAAAGATTCTAAGGCATTAGGGTTTTTTACATAAAGGAGACCTACTCCTCTAGGTCCATAAAATTTATGGGCAGAAAATGACGCAAAGTCTACGTCTAGCGCCTTAAAATCAACGATTTGATGGGCTGGGATTTGAACCATGTCTAAATGTAGTAAAACTCCGGCTTCATTTAAGATAGATTTGATTTTTTCGATGGGTTGAATGGTTCCGATCTCATTATTCGCATGAATAAGGGTTAGTAAGGAAACATCATGGGTTTTTAAGGTTTCTTTTAACACCTCTAAGTCTAAAAACCCTTCAGAATCAACGGGGATTTCTATAACCTTGCCCCCTTGGTTTTTGACAAAGTTTAAGGCGTTTATTGAAGCGTGGTGTTCAATCGTTGAAGTGAGAATGGTTTTATCTTTGTGTTTGAAAAAGGTGCCTTTAATGGCGTGGTTAATAGCTTCGGTTCCTGTTGAGGTAATAATGATATTTTTAACAGTTGTGTTGAGTGAAGTGGCTAATGATTTTTTTAACGTATTATACTGTTTTCTTGCGTCGATGCCTAGGCTGTGTAAACTTGAAGGGTTCCCTGGGTAATTAAGGCACGTTTCACGCATAATATTGAGTGTTTTTTCACTCGGCTTTGTGGTGGCCGCATAATCGAGATAAATCATTATTTTTTCCCTAAGCGAATTGTGACATCATCTAAGGGCTCAATATCTAAAAAATCTAGTGTTTCTTTATAATCAATCGCTTGTATGGACTCGCTTTTTGCGGATTCGAAAAGTTTTTCTAAGACACTTACGAACTCTTTCATGCAATACGATTGATGAATGATACATGGGTCTTCATCATTAAAAAGTTCTAAACTCTTTTCATTGATTGCCTCGCTTTTAACTGGCATATTTTGCATTTTGCCTTTATAAATGCGTTCGCCATCTTTCTCAATGATAATATGTTTTTTCATAAAAACCTCCTAAATTA
>CAYZOR010000229.1:0-1586 GCA_964479895.1 uncultured Candidatus Izemoplasmatales bacterium
CTGCAATATTATTTGTTTGCATTGTATACTTAAAGGGGATGATTTCATAACGCCGTTTTTTATATTTATGACTTTACGCTTTCTTTGTTTTCATAGATTAAATACACCCATTTCGCTTCCTTAATAGCTCGCGCTATTTCTCGTGCAATCGAACGCATGGCTGTCACCTCTTTATCCCCTATACTACATTTAAAGTATATCATATCAAGCGCTATTAATTAAACGTCCTTTATAAAAGCGCCACTTTAAATAATATCTTTAAAATGGCGCTTCATAATATTGTTTATTTTTTTCTAATAGTTCTTTGAACTCTTCATTGGAAAGCATTGTTTTTTCTTCGAGAATTTGAGCAAGATGGTGAATGATTTTACGATTTTTCCGAACAATTTTTTTAGCTTTCTTGTAAAATCTAGTGATTATTCTGTTAACTTCTCCATCTAACGCGTTCCTAGTTTTTTCTCCTATATCCATAGGGTAACAGTTGTTCCCAAGCCCATAATTTCGTGGAGTTAGTTTACTCATTGCAAACCGTGTGACCATTTCAGTCACCATGTATGTCGCATTATCAATATCTTGAGCTCCCCCTGATGTTGCTTCTTTAAAAAACACTACTTCCGCTGCATGACCAGCTAGAAGAATCATTACCTCGTGTTCGATGGCACTCTTTGAAACTGACATATGTTCTACACCCTCCGTGGCCATAACATGCCCGTAGTTATTTTCACGTTTCACAAGACTAATTCTAACCATGTTTTCGATGCCCTTAAATTTCTGATGAAAAAAAGCATGGGCGATTTCATGAATAGCAATTCTTTTTTTTACATCTTGATTATATACTTGGTTAATATTGCATAAGCCAATCTTATATTTTTCAATGCCATCTATAACTTGCTCCATAGTTAAAGTGTTTTTATTCAATCGCTTGCTCATATAAACTTCATTGAGAACAGTCTTAACTTCGGCAATGGACATACCCACAAACATTGTAGCAATCGATTTGGCGTTTTCGTTTGTTTCAATCTCGAGAGTCTTTAAGATATGTTCAACTGATATTTCCAAAGCCTGAAGGTCTGGTAAAGGTACATGATATTTGCGATCGAAACGTCCTGCCCGTAACAAGAATTCTGGAATCACGTCAAATCGTGTCGTCGCCGCAATAACAATGACGCCTTTATATTTTTCAAACCCATCCATCAGATTGAGAAGCTTATTAATGATTTTCGAATCCGGCATGCCATATTCATTTGATTCAATAAAGGAATCGAGCTCATCAATGAATATGACTGAAGGGCCGTTTGAACGGGCTTCTGTAAATATGCTATCTAGGTTGTTTGTGGCATGCTCAGGAGAATCCTGTGCACTCAAATGGATGTAATTTAGGTTGAGCTCATTGACAAGCGCCTGCACTAGGAATGTCTTTCCGGTCCCAGGTTCTCCATATAGAAGAATGCCTTTTGGAAGGACAAGGTGGTGTTTCTCATTTTCATTATTTTCATTCACGAACTCTACAATATGCGTTAGCTCGTCGATGATTTCCTGAAGTCCGAAAACATCTTTGAACAACGGAAACGGTTTTGAAGTCACTT
>CAYZOR010000230.1:0-1583 GCA_964479895.1 uncultured Candidatus Izemoplasmatales bacterium
AAAAGCCTTAAAGAAAACGCATTATCTGCTTTAGTTGTCAATACCAAACAAGGCAGTAGGAATGATTTGGGCCGCCCTACCAAAACACCACAAGAAAACAAACAGGCCTTAATGGATTTCTTATCTGGAAAGGAGGATGACAATGAAAGCTTTTGTATTCAACTCAGGCTCAGGTAGCCGGATGGGACATTTTACCGCACAAAAACCTAAAGCCTTGGTAAAGTTAGAAAACGGTGAAACAATTCTAGGCCGACAACTACGATTATTACGAGATCAAAACATTAAAGATATCGTCATTACCACAGGGCCATTTGAAGCAGCTTTAATTAACCACACAAAGCAGTTCCCTGAATTGAATTTTACCTTTATACATAATCCTATATACAATCAAACCAACAGTATCTATTCCATGCATCTAGCCAAAGATACGTTTGATGATGACTGTATTTTATTGCACGGAGATTTAGTTTTTAATCATGAATTATTAAAGGCTATGCTTGAAGATAGAAGTGATAATATTGCTTTAATCAATAAAACCTTGCCCCAACCAAAGAAAGACTTCAAAGCGAAAGTTAAAGAGGATAGATTAAAGCATATTTCAGTGGATATATTTGATGATGATTGTTTTGCGTTTCAGCCGATGTATAAATTATCTAAAGAAACCCTAAAAGCGTGGCTCAAAGAAGTCGATAAATTTGTGCAGAAAAACGATGTAAACGTATACGCTGAAAATGCTTTAAATCACAAATTAAAAGATTTAAACATCACAACTTTTGACTATAGTGATCATTTCATTGATGAAATCGATACCCCTAGAGATCTAAAACGTGTCTCAAAGCTCATTAGATCATACGATTATCACGACCAACAAATCATCACAACTCAAGATTACCCCAAGTTAATTTTGGAGTTTTTAAAAACATGGCAATTACATCAACCATTGTTGGTTCACGGCAAGCATCTATTAAAAGATGAGACATTCATTAATTTTAAACAGGACAATGCTTTTGTTTCTTTTTCAGATTACTCCCCAAACCCAAAATACGAAGAAGTTTTAGAAGGCTTAAAAATATTCAATGATAATCAATGTGATGCGATTGTGGCTATTGGGGGCGGTAGTTGTTTAGATGTGGCTAAAGCAATCAAACTATATTCTCCCTATCGATTAGATGAAGATTTAGTTCATAAAGATACCACCTATGTGGATTTAAAATTGATTGCTGTTCCTACAACCGGAGGAACCGGTTCAGAATCGACACGTTTTTCCGTTATTTATTACAACGATCAAAAACAATCGCTAACCAGTGATTCATTGTTACCGGATGTAGCTATACTCAATAGCAACTTTCTACTAAATTTACCTATATATCAAAGAAAAGCTACTATCCTTGATGCTTTATGTCAGGCGATTGAATCGTATTGGTCTATACATTCAACACATCAGTCAAAAATGTATTCTGAAAAAGCCATTAAGCTTATACTAAATGCTTATAAAAACTATATTCAGGGGCATAATAAAAATTTAGATGAGGTTATACTAGCAAGCAACTATGCAGGTAAGGCCATCAACATCACAAAAACCA
>CAYZOR010000231.1:0-1360 GCA_964479895.1 uncultured Candidatus Izemoplasmatales bacterium
CTTTTGCCGTCTTTTGACCACTGATAATACTTTCAATATCAGGGTTAGGCGCAACGCCTGATTCTTCATACACTTCAATACTTAAAGATTCGCATGTCTTTATGACGTGATCATAAATGCCATTTTCTTTGATTGAACGTTTTCCGTAGACCAGCAATACTTTTTTAACTTGATGTTTGAGTAGTTGCGCTTTTAAGGCTTGAATTTGATTTTCCCCAAAGATAATTTCTGTTGGTAAATTATACGTAAAATTTTCCATGGTATCACTCCCTTAACATTGTCAATACTCATTATAGCATACAAACACACTCCTTTTAACTCGCGCGAAAGATTTATTAAAAGCGGCTTTTGTGGTAAGATAGATTTACCTTTTTTAGGAGGGTTATAATGGATTTGAATTTGATAGAATTTTATGATGATTTAAAAGAAGGTTCTAAAAAACTATTAAAACAACACGCCTTAAAAGAAACCTTTGAAGCGGGAACGCTTTTAAGAGAAAACCATAGTAATCTTTGTGAATACTTATGTTTAATCGTTAAAGGCGAAATTAGAGCGTATAAAAGAAACGCTGAAGGCAAAAGCGTGATGCTTTATGAGGTTAAGAATAATGATTTATGTTTAAAAAATTTACAATGTGTTTTATACGAAAAAACCTATGACGCTTTAGCAATCACACAAACCAAAAGTTTGGTTTATATGATTCCAAAACGCATTGTTAAAGACCATTTAATGAAAGATTGTGCGTTTCAAGGCTTTATTAATAAAGTTTTACTTTCTAAAATGGATACGTTGGTCAATCACTATGAAGCGATTAATTTTGCGCCGGTTAAAAAGCGGTTGATGCTATATATTAAAGAGATGAGTCTTCAGTTTACACGCTTTATTATCTACACCACCCATCAAAAGATAGCCGATGAGATAAACGCTTCACGTGAAGAAGTAAGCCGCAGTCTTAAAATGTTAGAAAAAGAAAAACTGATTGAACTTTCAAGAGGGAAAATAAAAATCTTAAAACCTTTTAGTGTTATGTGATATAGATTACATAAAAATTTGGTGACCCATGGCATACTCCTAGGTGAAAAAGGAGTGATACCATGAATAAAACAAAATTATTTTTAGTTGGTGGAGTTAGTGTATTAGCAGGAATCATTATAACGTTGGTTGTATTTTGGTTCTCAGCGCCAAGTTTAATGATGTTAGAAGATGAATCAAACTATGATTTTGACACAACCATTGAACGATTTGAAGAAGAACTTGATGCGGGTGGATGGAGCGTTTTAGAAATCCACGATATGCAAGAAGTTTTAGATGGACACGGACACGATGTTGATTCGATTAAAATCTATGAACTGTGTTCAAG
>CAYZOR010000231.1:1370-1579 GCA_964479895.1 uncultured Candidatus Izemoplasmatales bacterium
GTATTCCGCAAAGATTTTAGAACTTGATGATGAACGGGTTGTTTCACCACTAATGCCTTGTAGAGTTTCTATTTATGAAAAAAGTGATGGAAACACCTACATCGCGCGTATGAATTCTTCATTATTTGCACGCCCATTTGGTGGCGTCATTAATGATGTTATGCAAATCGCATCAGATGAAACCGAAGTTATTATTGATAAGCTAATTG
>CAYZOR010000232.1:0-1578 GCA_964479895.1 uncultured Candidatus Izemoplasmatales bacterium
GTTTGGGGTTAGTCGCGCTTGGATAACTATGGTTTTATCTTAGTTTGCTCTAAGATAGATTGAGCCATGTAATCCCACGCCTGGTCATCACTTA
Source organism: uncultured Candidatus Izemoplasmatales bacterium (assembly GCA_964479895.1). Classification (GTDB taxonomy): domain Bacteria; phylum Bacillota_I; class Bacilli_A; order Izemoplasmatales; family Izemoplasmataceae; genus B1SED10-225. The sequence continues at coordinate 95 of CAYZOR010000232.1, forward strand.
AAGTTAATAGCCTAAAATTTACTGCCTCGTTAACCAGCACATTAATGTAGGTTTGCTGCGTAGTTGGCGGCCTATTTAAGTGCACGTAGTTATCAATCGATCCTTGAATTAATCTGATTCTATCAATTATCTCATCATTTTCACTATGTAGTTCTATAAAAGCGACCTCTTTTTTAGTAAGATTTCGAATATTTTTTGAAACTTTTGAAATAAGAACATTCTCTGCAGAACCAACCGTTGATGCCAGTTTATCGAGCCATTCTATTTGATCATTAATGCTGTAATCGTTTTCGGAAATTGTATATATCTTTTGGATCAGGTTTTGCAGGTCATTTTTTAAGTTATCATCAATGATTATTGTCGACAGAATATATAGTCGATTATAGGTCCGAAATAAATTATCAAACGGCCTTTCAGATTGAATCTTTTTTATAGCCGGACCCGCTTCTAAGTCCTTTTCGATATTATCAAGATAGTATTCCGGATGTTCTAAAATATCGCTGATATGCTCTGAATTTTTCATGTAGCAAAAAATGATGGTGAATATATTTCAATAATATACTAAAGTACTCGATTCCGGACGAAACGATGTTATTATGACTGAAATATTCACCTGTTCAACATTTTGATATATTATAAGGGAAAAAGGCGAAATATTTAAAATTAGACTTGACACGGCACGTGTTATAGTTTAGAATTAAAGTAGAAACAATAACTTTAAACAAATTTTTTAAAAATATGAATAAACAGAATATTCCAGACGAACTGATAGAAACACCCCAATGAGTATATTGGAAGTACATTGAGAGGGGTGGGAAAAAGACAAAAGTACCAATTAATAAAAATGGATCAACGGCGGACATTACAAACCCTGATGATTTTTGTTCTTTCAACGAACTGGCACCGTTTATAGAGCACTTCGACGGAGTAGGGTTCGTTTTTACGGAGTCTGATCCATACTGCGGTATTGACATTGATGATTGCATCGACTCAGAAGGAACACTTCACCCTGTCGCTAAAGAAATTGTTAACCGTTTCAATTCTTACACCGAAATCTCACCATCAGGTACGGGGCTTAAAATATTTATCAAGGGAAAAAAACATACACGCCGATGCAAAATTTCTATCCCTGATTCAGACGTGACGCTTGAGCTATATGACACAAAGCGTTTTTTCACGGTAACATCTGATTTTTATGAAGATGCTCCGCTCACCATACGCGATTGCCAGGCTGAACTCAAAGAGTTCGAAGACAAATATTTTCCAACGACCAAAAAAGGTAGTACAGCAGAGGCGCGAGCGAAGGAACTGAGCGAGCCGGAGATGAAAGAGATTATCTCTAAAATCCGTAAAAGTAGTGACGGAACGGCGTTCACAGCATGATCACATGCATGATGATGCCCCAATTGCCGAGGGTGAGTCGATCGGCGAGATCAGTTTTGACGCAAATTGCAGTCCGGAAGTAAAGGATGATGTAAACCGGG
>CAYZOR010000233.1:0-1570 GCA_964479895.1 uncultured Candidatus Izemoplasmatales bacterium
ATTAAGAATAGGCAGTCTGGAAACCCCTAATGGCTGGGCATTAAAATAACCATCACTATTCGAATCTAATTTAAATTTCAGACCAGAAAATCGGTATATAGATTGATTATCTTTATTTTTAATACTCGAAATCTTTAATCCCGCCCCAACAAAATCTTGATTGTTGAACGCTTGATCTGATTTTGTTGTTGAAGGTTGAGGGAATAAACGTTTAGGGATTTCATAGCCTAATGACTCAAGACATGACCGCATAATATCAACGGTTAATTCTTTGGCCACAAGCGCCCCTTTCTCACTGTTTGTCATCACGGCAATTCCAAAATTTTCATCCGGTAAAAACTCAAACGTAGAGTGATGATAAATCGTATTACCGCCATGCCCTTTTATAGGACCAATCTCAGTATTATTAAAATGCCTGATATCATGCATTAATCCAAGCCCAACGGTCAGTTCCCCTTCCACAATCCAGCTAGCCTCGGGTTTTTGTAACATAGATTGCATGGTTTTTGGGTTTAAAAGCTTTTGATGTTCATGGTTTAAGAAAAACTGGAGGAACTTGCCTAAATCATCGATGGTCGCATAGGTTGAAGACCCACCACTGACAATCGTTCCCAACGGATTTTCCTTAACCTTCCCTTTAGCCGTAAAAGACTGGGAAATGGCTTTTTCACGCTCTTTTAGTTGTTGTCTGTTTGTGATAAACTCTATGCTTAATCCCAGTTTTTCCACAATATTTTTATGAATATACTCTGCGTAGGATTGTTTTGTAACACGCTCTATGATCAGGCCTAATAGCCCGTAACTTAAATTAGAATACGCTGGCATTGTGTTGGGCCGAGCACATAAATAGCTGTCTTTTATTAGTTCTGGGATATCGGCTAAGCTTTTATCTTTACGGGTAATCAAGTCAAAATTATCACTCGGTAGCCCAGAAATATGCATTAACAACATTCTTGGTGTAATGATGGGCTCTTTATCAAAACGATGATTAATCGCAATTTCCGGTATATACGTTGTGATTGGTTCATCAAGATCGATTGATTCTTTATCTTTTAAAATCAAAATTGCGAGTGCAGTCAGTAACTTGGTTGTAGAACCGATCATCATTTTTCTCGTCGCGTTATTTTTAACCTTTTGGGCATTGATGATGCCATAGTGTTTTTTGTAAAGTACTGAATCTTTATTAACAAGGATGACCGATGTTCCTTTGACTTTATGTTTCTTTGATAGCTTTTTAATAAGTTTATCGAATTTTAGTTGCTGATTTGAATCAATAGTGAGTTCTTTCATAATCATTGATAATGCGCAAATGCGCAATCCCCTTTCTATGTGAATAGTACTTATAATAAAAAAGAGGGTCGAAACCCTCTTTAATCATTATCTGTTATTTGGTTGATAACGCATTTTAACTTGGATATCTTTAATGCACTCATATACATCAAATCCTTGCGAAAAATACAGGTTAAATGATGAAATATCCATTTTGAAAATACTTAAGAACAATGGCTTGCCATAGTTGACTGATAAATCTTTCATGTAATCAACAACAATTTGTCCTAATGATTTTTTC
>CAYZOR010000234.1:0-1565 GCA_964479895.1 uncultured Candidatus Izemoplasmatales bacterium
CCTCTGATGCCACGTATCAAATGTTTCATAAATAATATTAAGTTCAGGGTTTTCTTGAATAAAATTTTCAGTATGATTTGGTGGTACCACATCATCATTTTTTCCATTAAACGCAATCAATCTTTTAAAGGCCATATCTTCAACCGCGTTGGATGGATCCATCGCAAATACATCCTTTTTAAGACGTTTAATTTCTTTATCATATTTTTCTTGATAACTTTTAGGCACATCAAAGATACGGTCTTGTGAAAATTTTGGAGAAGAAATAATAGGAATCGCAGTATCAATTTTATCGGTTTGTGTCGTCAAATAATAAGTAACATACCCTCCCATAGATATGCCTAAAACATCATATGTATCAAAGTCATTATAAAGATCTTTTTTAAGCTTTAATATATCGTTTGCGGTTTGTTTCACAATATCAAATATGTAAAGTAAGCTTAAGGTTTCATCCGACCGATCAGCGTAAGGTTTTTCTCCTCTTTGACCGTGCTTATACGCATCAAGCGCCACAACTTTATACCCTAGTTTAACAAGGGTTGTTCCTACTAACTTCATCGCTGAATCTTTATTGCCATAAATCCCATGATTGATAACAATCAATTTTTTAGAGTTTTGATCACTATATTCTAAGACAGGAATTCCTTTATGCGTATAACGGTTCATATCAATCTTCATAATGTAAAAGTCCTTTCATCACGAGGTATAAAGCATAAGCCGTCGCTTTTTCACGAATCATTTGACGGTCTCCTGCAAAAATTTGTTTATACGTTTTTGTTTTACTTTCATGAGTAATGCCAAAATAAACGGTTCCTACAGGTTTATCTTCGCTTCCACCTTCAGGTCCAGCTACCCCAGAAATACTGACACTTAAATCTGCATCTGTTCTTTGAGCCAACTGATAAGCAAGTTCATACACACATTGCTCACTGACTGCCCCATACTTTTCTAAAACCGCTTGGTTAATGCCTAATTGTTTCATTTTAGAATCATTGTCATATAAAACATACGATTCTTTAAACACATCACTCACACCACTGACATTCACCAACCGACTCGCAAGCATTCCTCCTGTACATGATTCAGCTAACGTAATGGTTTTATTTTGATCTTTTAAGGCTTTAACAATATGAGTTTCAAGGGTTTCATCGTGCGCACCTATAATAAACTGATTAAAATGCTTTTTAAAGTCCTTTAAAGCATCCCCTAAGGCCTTTTCATCTTTAGAAGTGAATATATAACGAATTTCTCCTGTTGATGCATAGGGCGCAATACTTACAGAAGGATGCGCTTCATAAACCCTTTGCATCGTGCCTTCAAATTCACTTTCCCCTTGTCCAACAACCAAATATCCTTTTTGATAAATGGTTTGATTTAAATATGGCTCTAAATAATTTTTTAAAGGTCCTACCATCGGTTTTAACTCACTTGGTGGACCTGGTAATATAACATAGTGTTTACCCTTATGAGGAATAATCGCACCCGGCGCTGTGCCTCTTTGGTTTTCTAAAACAGTCGCATCCGATGGAAAGTATGCTTGTTTATCATTAGAAGGATCCATCTTT
>CAYZOR010000235.1:0-1552 GCA_964479895.1 uncultured Candidatus Izemoplasmatales bacterium
CCCCCCTAAAAAAGGCTAAAATTTTTAATTTTTTTCTTTTTTCTTTTCTAATCGCTGATTAAAGAGCAATACGAGGTTCTGTCAAGGCCGGAGCGAAGCGAAGTTTATATAGCCTTGACAGGTTCTCGTGTTGCTCTTATCTTGCGTTAGAAAAGAAAAAAGAACTCGCTTGTTTCTTTTCTGTCGTATTACCGCAATACCTCTTTAATCAATCTTCCATCAGCGGTCTTTTATTCGCCGCAATGTGTTTTTCATTGTAAAGAGGAAGGGGACGTAATCTTTGTGTAGCGGTCTTTCCTGATATCAGGTGCTGCAATCACTAAATTTCGTTTGGTCCCCCTCTGATTTTCCAAGGTCTTGAGGTTTTTTGGTTCCATTATTTAATAACACCCACTGTATACTGCTCCTGGTGTATAAGCACGTAACGCATGCGACTAAGCATCTTTCTTGCAATTCTTATGATCGCTTTATTTTTTTTCATTTTTTTGCTTAGTTCACTAAACTTCAACATCAAAGCAGGGTCTAGGCGAATAGCATCCCACGATGCTTCAATCAACATGATTTTTAAATCTTTTCTGCCTCTTTTTGTCATTTTGCCGGTCTTCATCGACTCGCCTGAACCATGCATCTTGGGAACTAGACCAACATAGTTGCATAATTCATCCAACTTTTTAAACCGGCGAACATCTCCTATTTGGGTTAAAAACGTCATGGCTGTATTTATGCCTATCCCGGGAATGCTTAGCAGTAGTTGATAATTGTGTTTGTATGTATCGCTTTGAGATAGAGCTCTTAACTGTTTGTTTAAGTGAAGCAATTCCTGCCTTTGCCCTTCTCCTATGGTAACATAATTGTCAACAACTTGCTTGAGACTCTTATGTTCAAGCTCTAAACCCTTCAGCCAGTCAATATACACCTTGGACCAATTGCGTGTCTGTGCTGAAGTGAACCGCCCGGGAATTGAAATCCCAAATTGAAAAAGCAGTGACTTAATCCGGTTTTTGGTCCGGGCCACGTCTTTCGCCTGACGAAAACGTTGACGAACAAGTGCCCGGTCAGCTTCCAGTCCCGTATCAGGTATGTCAATAGCTTCAAATTCATTACTTCGTAATGCACGAGCCAGCTTCCGGCTATCTGCTTTATCTGTCTTTTGCTCTTTCTCCTTTTGGGTGGTTGGCACATCAGCCGGATGGATCACTATTGTATGTATACCCAACTCACGTAAAGACCGACACCAACTGAAACCACAAAATCCAGCCTCGTAAACAGCGTAATATTTACCACCTGGGAAATTCCGGTGTAAGTAGGCTGCCAATATCTTCGGATCAGGATCCTGGCTGAATGACTTGTGTTCATAGTGCTCACTCATAATGGTCACCTTCCAGCTTTTATGATGAAAATCAATCCCAACATAAAAGGATTGCCCATGAAATGATTTTTGTGTAACTTCGGTACGCATAAGCTATCATTTTTAATTTGACATTAGTTTCCGCTATCTAAATTAAAAATTTTAGCTTATGCTTTTTTAGTTTTCAAACATAACACCTTTGTG
>CAYZOR010000236.1:0-1545 GCA_964479895.1 uncultured Candidatus Izemoplasmatales bacterium
AGTGATACTGTTTCGGCTGGTTCTGATTCGATCAATTTAACGGTTGCGGAAACGCCGGAACCGCGTTCGGGTAATAATTATTTGGAATCGTTATCATCACCAGTGGTTGATTTAGATTTTGATCGAAACCAGCAAGAATATAATGTTACGGTTCCGAATGATGTAACAAGTTTAGATTTAAGTGCTTCGGTAGAACATGAAGATGCCAGTTATGAAATAATCGGTGATGAAGATTTTGTAACGGGTGAAAACCATGTCCGGGTCGTAGTAACAGCGGAAAATGGTCAGGAGCGGACGTATAGTATTTACGTGGATCGCGAAAAATCGGATAATAATCTTTTAAGTTCTTTGAAAATTGCTGATTATGAAATTGATTTTGATCCCAACACTTTCGAATATCAAGTTGATGTTACTGATCCTGGTGTGAGCGAGTTAGATATTGCTTATGAAACTGAGGATGAAAATGCTAGTGTTGAAGTGATTGGGAATGAAGATTTGCAAGTAGGACGAAATATTATTCGAATGATTGTAACGGCTGAAAATGGTGAAACGCAACATTATACTTTAACGGTTAATGTTTTAGATGGCGAAGTAGAAGTGACGCAAGAAGAGGGGATTAATACGATTATAATTGTGTTGTCAGTCTTCCTCGTCCTTGTCATTGCCGCGCAAATATATTTCCTACTTAAATGGCGCCGGGAAAATAAAGTTTAAATGAGTGAAACTAATACTTGCAAGTATTAGTTTCTTTTTAAAAACGTATCCTTTTAAGTATAAAAAAAAGGAGGCGATAAAATGAAGCAATGTGAAGTATGTGCCAAACCAAAAATCAGTGTTGCAACGCATGTTGTTGATGGCGTTTCATTCGAACTTTGTCATGCTTGCTCACGGTTTATGGAAGATGAAAGATTTCGTTATTTTCATGCCGGCATGCTTTATGAACTAGTTGATAAACAAAGCAAAGGGTTTTATCAACCGAAGCAAAAAATTAAACAAAAATTATTGCAATAATGATAGCTGATTTGTTACAATTGTAAGTGAAGGAGGTGTTAGTATTAAACAAGTAAAAAAGTTATTAGCAATGTTGGTGGTAGGGCTATTTTTTACAACTGGTTGTTTAGAAGGACCAGAAACAGATTTGCCAACAGATGATCCGGCAAATGATGTGAATGATGAAACTCCTACTGAACCAGAGCCAGAGCCAGAGCCTGAACCAGAAGATCCGTATGATGATCCAGCAAATGATGGCACAGAGGAACCACCAGTTGATGAAGATTTTGTTCCATAAAAAAAATTTTTAAAACTAATATTTTAAATATTAGTTTTTTTTACCCAAGACTGAAAGGAGGTAGTGAAAGTGAAAAAAGTTATTTTTAGTTTTTTAAGTTTGGTTTTATTAGTTGGTTTGGGGGGCTGTTTTGAGGAAGAAGCACCACCAATGGAAGAAAACGAGGAATTCCAAACTGCAATTGACCAAGCAGTTGAAGATGCTTTTGAAGAGGGATCAGGGGAAGAACAACGCCAGGAATTAACTCCTGAAGAAAA
>CAYZOR010000237.1:0-1540 GCA_964479895.1 uncultured Candidatus Izemoplasmatales bacterium
TTTAAAATTTAAGGCATTAATTGCTGGTCAAAATGTTAATGTTGACATTTATAATCGCGCTTTTTTAAAAGCCCGGTTAAAACCAGGCATGATGGTTACTTTAATTGGCAAATATTATCATCGTAAAAATACTTTGGTGGCAAGCGAAATTATTTTGGGAAGCATACCACCAGAGAAAAAGATTACGCCAGTTTATCATCAAACCGCCCAACTTACGAATAAAAAAATTGCTAATTTAATGAAACAAGCTTTGCAAAAATATCATTTTCCTAATTATCTTCCTGATGAAATTGCGGAAAAATTTAATTTGTTGGATAAAAAAACTGCTTTATGGGAAGTGCACTTTCCTAGTAATGAAACTTTATTAAAACAAGCACGGACGCGTTTAAAATATGAGGAATTATTTGTTTTTATGTTAAAGATAAATTATTTGCGCAAACATAAAATGCGGCAAGGTTTGCAACGAAAGGTTGCTTATCAACCAGTCGTTGATTTTATTAGTCAGTTGCCCTTTTCCTTGACATCTGATCAAGTAACGGTTTGGCATGAAATTTATCAAGATTTAATTAGTGATAAGCGGATGAATCGTTTGTTGCAAGGTGATGTTGGTTCGGGGAAAACAATTGTGGCGATTATCGCTATGTATATTAATTATCTTGGTGGTTATATGAGTGCAATGATGGCACCAACCGAAGTTTTAGCAACGCAACATTACCAAACTGTTAGTAAACATTTTGATAATTTACGAGTGGCATTATTAACTAGTAGCACTAAAAATAAAGCAAAATTAAAACAGCAAATCAAGCAAGGTGAAATTGATATTATTATTGGGACCCACGCACTTTTAACGACTGATGTTACTTTTAATAATTTAGGTTTGGTAATAACTGATGAACAGCATCGATTTGGTGTTAATCAGCGGAAAAATCTAATTAATAAAGGGATAGCACCAGATGTGTTATATATGAGTGCAACGCCAATTCCGCGTACGTATGCTTTAACGATTTATGGTGATATGGATATTAGTAGTATAAAAACGATGCCGGCTAATCGGCAAACGGTCGCAACGTATGTGAAGACGATGTCTGAACTAGAAACAGTATTGCAAATGATGTATCAAGAATTATTGCAAAACCACCAAATATACGTTATAACCCCCCTAATTGAAGAAAGTGAAACAAGTGATTTAGAATCAGCGCAAGAAATTTATAATAATATGGTTAAAGCATTTGGTCGCAAATATAAAATCGGACTTCTGCATGGTAAATTAAAACCGCAAGAGAAAATGGCGATCATGACGGCGTTTCAAAACAATGAGTTACAAATTTTGGTCAGCACTACTGTAATAGAGGTTGGCATTGATGTTGCTAATGCGACTATGATGGTGGTTTATAATAGTCAAAGGTTTGGCCTCGCGACTTTACATCAATTGCGAGGAAGAGTAGGTCGTAGTGAATATCCGTCTAAGTGTATTTTACTTACGACCGAAAAAACCAAGCGCTTGCAAATTTTAGCGCAAACATATGATTGTTTTGCGTTT
>CAYZOR010000238.1:0-1536 GCA_964479895.1 uncultured Candidatus Izemoplasmatales bacterium
AATTACCCGCGCTAAAGAAACGTTGATTTTATTGGGTGAGATTAAACTATTAGAATACGCTATTAATAATGTTGAAGATGACCGTAAAACAATGTTAAAACAAAAACTTCAAAAAACATTGGATACATCTCAAAGAGAAAAAGCAATGGATCAAGCCTTAAAGTCACTAGATGAGAAACATATTATTGAAGATGATTCCATTCCTTTTGATACACTAGGAGAAGACATTGGCGATGTAAATCCGTATGATTTTATGAAATCATAACTAAACGCAGCTTGCGCTGCGTTTTTTATTTGGATGATTTGCTTAAAATGTAAAATTCCCGTATCTAAAGTTATTATATGTTATGGTACAATAAAGATATGAAATATAGGGAAGTATAGAGTTCAATTATTTGACTATCAAACCATTCAAAGCGAAGGGATTTCTATGGATAAGGTTGCGCGTTTCATTGTCAAAAATCGTATATTTATTTATATAGTTATGTTGTTCATAACTTTTTTTAGTGCGATTATGATTCCAAGAGTACAGATCAATTATGAACTCGCCGATTATCTACCTGAAGATAGTGAAACTGCGCAAACATTAAGACGGATGGAAGAGGAATATGGCGATAGTGGCGTTTTATTTATGATGATTAAAGACGTCTCGCGCGAAGATGCAGAAAGTTATGTTAGTAAAATTGAATCGATTGATTATGTTGAATCGGTAAGCTTTGATCGTGAAGATGCTAATTATTACAGTGATTTTAATGCGTTATATACCATTAATCTTAGTGTTGATAATTATGCAGAAGAAGTAACTTATGTGATCGATGATTTAACCATTGAATTTGATGACTACCGGATTTATTTTGATGGCCCTGCTTATGTTAATCAAGAAGTAGAAAACATTATCGGAATAGAGATGCCTTTAATTATAATATTAGCGGTGGGTATCACTTTATTAATTTTAACGTTTAGTGCACGGTCTTATGTTGAACCGTTTATTTTTCTTGGGGTTGTGATGGTGGCAGTTATTATAAACCTTGGAACCAACATCATTTTTGATGATATATCTTACATCACACGAAGTGTTGCGGCGGTTTTACAGCTTGGTCTATCAATGGATTATTCTATTATGCTTTTAAATAGATATCATGAAACCTTAAAAGAAACAACCGACCATGAAAGTGCGATGATTAAAGCGTTAAGTGGTTCATTTAGACCCATTAGTGCATCCTCAATGACAACGGTTGCTGGGATGGTTGCTTTAATGTTGATGTCTTATGGCATTGGCTTTGATATAGGGAGCGTACTCGCAAAAGGAATTGTGTTTTCTTTAATCAGTGTTTTTGTATTAATGCCTGGTCTTTTGGTAACCTTTCACAAATTATATGAACGATTCAAAAAACGATCGATGGCGCCTAGGAATGGTCCCTTTTTAACCTTAGCGTTCAAAACGCGAAAAGTCATGCCTTTTATATTATTTTTTCTAGTGATTGGGAGTTTTTTCCTTCAAATCCAAAATGAATTTAGATTTTCAGATGAAATTGA
>CAYZOR010000239.1:0-1533 GCA_964479895.1 uncultured Candidatus Izemoplasmatales bacterium
CATCAAGCTTCGGGTAGATCGTGGTTTCTGTTTCAAATAAGTCACGTTTCTCATTATACTCAAGACGCAGGGCAGTCAATGACTCTGTGACTTTTGTTAAAGTTTGTTTGTCATACCATTTAAGCTCAAGATATTTAATTTCAAAACTAGGGTTCATTATTATGACCAGAAGTTAACAATGCCATCATTTTCTTTAGCATCTTTTACGATCTCTTCGAGGGCATGGACCGCTGAAAATTCTTCGCTATAATTTTCATGATTTGGCAGCTGTAGTTTAATGCGCTCTGTAAATACTCGCTCTATGAGTTCGATTTTGGTTTGCTCACCGACATTTTTATTGCCATCGAAGGTAAGTTTAGGTATAACTTTATGGAGTAAAAAGTTATTAATCGCAAGCTCACCATCACTATTTACATCTTCAAATAGCTCAAGGTAGTGAAGTCCTTGGCGAATGGTTCGCATACCAAACTCAATCCCAAGCTTGTTGAAAAACTCCTTATTTAGATCAGTAAACAGTTGGCAAAACGGATTGTGACGATCAAATTTTGGGTAATCATTACGGTAGCCAAGCGCCTCAATATCGAAAAGTAGTGGTTTTGAGGTATCTTCAAAGTCATATTCTGCTACCTCTTGTAAAATCGCATCCCAGTCAGATAGAAGTGGGGATTGAAATCGCATAATATGCGCACGATCTAAAATTTTTGGTGAAAGATAATGCGTGGTCTCATCAATATTTATTGTACCAATGATGTGCATATTTGTTGGCATTTTGATACTAGATGGCATGGTCATCACAGCAGAAAGCATACGGCGAACCTCACTGTGATATTTAATAAGAGAGTCTTTATCGCTAAAGCCAAATGCTAATCGAAGTTGGTTGTTTAATGTTTCATCTTTTAAAAGCTCGATGAAATTTACAACGCCGTCTTTATTATGTTTATCTTTAGTTGATTGAATGATTTCAACAACAGATTTAAGTTCTGACAATACATGCGAAGACTCATCTTCGGCATAAAGTGTAATTTCAGGGTTTTCATTTCGCGATTCAAGAAGTGATAAAAAATCTGCAAAATAGTACTCAACCCGAGCAAGGTTCATTTCATCTAGGCAGATAAAGTAGGGAATCTCTGGATTTTTTTGCGCTTCAATCATTGCTTCTAGAAAAGGGGTTGCCAAGTATTTTTTCTCAAGCGGGTTGTAATAGCCCAAAAGGTCTTCAGAGCTCGTCCAATTTGGCTTAACCGGAATGATGATGGATTTACCACCAACGGCTTGTGCGAAAGACCTTACCAAGTTGGTCTTCCCAGAGCCAGAGTCACCAGCAAGGATCATAAGATCCTTTGTTCGAAGAAGCGTAATGTAGTTTTCAATGACATGGCGAGGATACAAAATGTCATTTTGCACCAGATGTGACTGAATATAAGAGACTGCTTTCTGATAATCACCATTCAATATCTCACCAAAAGAGACGCCTTCTACACTTTCTGACTGTGGTTTAGATTCCAGCAAAAAATGGTCTAAATCTTCTTCATC
>CAYZOR010000240.1:0-1522 GCA_964479895.1 uncultured Candidatus Izemoplasmatales bacterium
GGATCAAAGCCAATTATCATGATGTGGAAACTTTCGTAAATGCCGATGTGGACTTTAAAAAATTTCACGAGCATTTGGTTTTTATTGTTGATTATGTAAACTTCATCCATGAGGCATATCTTGCCAGGGTTATGGGCAACAGAATATATGAAGACATCCTTGACCAATTTCCTTTAAGCATGTCGAGTGGCCCCAAACAGCGATTTGAACAACATATATGCTAGTAAATTATTTGGGGTTGCATAAACAGCCTTTTCAACACGCGTGTTTTTTGTAAATCAACACAATGCCATTAATACCATCGGAACAGCAAGATGTTTAATGATGCGAGCATAACGGCGACAAAATGACTATCGTATTAGGAATGATTGGACACAATTGTAGTTTGATTGCTGCAGACAGCAGAATGATGAAATCCGTTTTTTTAGACAACGGGGTACCACAGAACAAAATTGAAGTAGAATCAGATTCGTTCAAAAAAACTTTTCAAGCCTCAGATAATAAGATAATTGGTGGTGTTTCTGGCCTAATGCGTTTTTCCCAAAAAACAACAAGTGATCACATGGCGGAAATTTTTAATCATGTTTTGCCTTCACACCTTAGTGTTGAGGAGTACTTGGATGATGCTTGCAAGCTTTTTAAGACTAGGCTTTTAGAAATTGATGAAAAAGAAGTGACGTTTCAACGCAGATCTGTTTCGTTTATACTTTCTACTTTTTTGAGTGATGACCTCAAAAATTTTGCATTGTATAAAATCAGCTTCAACCCCACTGCAAACACTATTAACTATTCAATCGACAAAAAACCCAAGAAGAAACTAGATAAAAAGGGATGGGAATGGGAAATCATTGGTGATCCGGATGCATTTATTGCCACCCAGCATTTCTGCAACAGCCGTTATTACGAAAGCCACCAAAAAGACTACGGAAATATGCTCAGTGTAGCCACACGCGCAATAAAAAAAGGAGTTTCAAATAGCTCCTTCTATTATGGCTCTGAATACCGTTGTTGTGGTGGTGAAACTACAATTGTTCAAATCAGATAAAACGTTTGAATGCCCCTACAATTACCTATTACATAGCAAATAACCGAAAACAACAAAACATTTATTTATGACAGAACGAAAGCATGTTTTTGAAGAAGGTTTTGAAGTAGTAACAAAATCTGACCGTATTCAGGATTTCAAAGATTACCTGTTGTGCTATAGAAAAGAACAGCAGCATACAGATAAAATGGCTTACTGGTGCCTGAAAAAGGACTTAACAGAAAATTTTGTGACAACAGCCTTTCACTTGGCTGGACCTATAAATGCTGAGGGCATTGTTGAATCATTGCCGTTAAATACTCAAACAATCTGTTCCGAAAAAAAGAATTGGGTTTTTGAAAACTACGCGGGCTGAAAGATTTAATTCACTTTAAAAAAACTACACTTTACAACCTGCTTTGAAATCCCAAATTCTAAAACTCAGTAAAAAACCCTTTGTCCGCAATGTGGCCACCGTGGCCACGGGCACTGCCGCGG
>CAYZOR010000241.1:0-1520 GCA_964479895.1 uncultured Candidatus Izemoplasmatales bacterium
TAAAGAATTAGACGCATTGATAGAAACTTCCATTATGAGAATAGAAGAATTGTATAATGATACGAATGGTAAATGCATTTTATCGTTTAGTGGCGGTAAAGATAGTACAGTGTTAGCGGAACTGTATTTAATGGCGAAAGAACGTGGTGTGGTGGATTATATACCATTGGTGTTTGCTGATACACAAGTGGAGTATAACGCTATATATGATTTTGTGGAATGGTTTAATAATAATAAACAAGAAGTTATATACTTAAAACCAAGAAAACCGTTCAGCCAAGTTCTTAAAGAATATGGTAAGCCCGCCATGAGTAAAGTTAAGAGTGGGTTTATTAACACTTATCAAAACATTTTAAATAGAGAAGAAGATCCGATGACTTATAAAAGAACAAGCGAACTTATATCGGGTTTTCAAATGGGCAAAAACTTTACACCCAAAATTGAAAATGGTAAACCAAAATCAACGAGGCAAAGGTTAGCGAATAAGCACTTTAATTTTTTGCACCCCGACCACGAAACAAGAGTATCTGACGCTTGTTGTTCGTTCCTAAAAAAATATCCCTTTGACGACTATTATATAGAAAAAGATATAAACGGATATATGACGGGAATGCGACAGGGTGAGGGTGGTGTTAGACAAGAAATGTATAAGTCTTGCACGGCGTTTAAAAAGGTGGGTAAGAAAAACGTGATACACAAAATGCCACTATTTTATTGGAAAGATAAACACATTGAAGAGTTTATTAAAAAGTATAATATTAAAATAAGTAAAGCGTATACTGAATATGGTTTGGATCGTACGGGGTGTATAGGTTGTCCGTTCGCCAAAGATATTACCACGAACTTAAAAGTGTTACACGATTATGAACCATCAAAATATAAAGCGATTAAAAATTGGTTAGGTGATGTGTACTTGGATTTACTAATAGAAATTCCATTCGATGAAGATTACACAAAGGAATTAGAAAAAAGGAAACCGATCGTAGAACAAAGGAGATATGAAATGTTAAAAAAATATAGACCTAACATAGCCGAAAAATGGAAAACAAAAACAAAACAATATGATATATGGGAAGGAGAAAATTATGAAAAAGAACTTTAAAAATGGCGATAAAGTAAAGATTTTATGGGATGGTTCGCCTTATGAACCTATGGATGACATGGATGTTTACGCAGGTTATGGGGTTATAACAAAAGTAAACCATTATAGTTATGGTATGGAATATTTTGTTTCGGGTTTTTTAACCGATGAACCCGAGTACGGATTGTACTTTCAAGAATATTCCCTTGAAAAGGTAAACCCTTTGGAGAGTATGAGTAAAAACACGCAAAAATATTTGAAAGCCAAGTTTGAATGTGAAAAATTAGAAAAAATTGTAGCAAACAATCCTATTATCAACGAATGGCGAATGGCTTATGTTGAAAAGATTGTGCCACCATCAATCGAAGAAGTGATCGAAGCGTTAAGTGAATATACAACCGATATAACGGCTTATAACAAACATAGAAAAGAGTTTTTT
>CAYZOR010000242.1:0-1520 GCA_964479895.1 uncultured Candidatus Izemoplasmatales bacterium
AGTAAACTTTCATACGCTAAGGTTCCACCAGTATAAAGCCCTTTAATATAAGGCGCTTTTGACGTTTCTACTTGATTAAGCAAATCATCTGTGTTTAAAGCAAGTGGGCTATTATCCACTGAATCTAGCGGTTCTTGTTTGGATGCTTTAACCATTGCGTACGCTGCTTCTTCTAATGTGGTAGTCCCAATAATATTTGTGCCTTCAAAGACCTCTAAACTACCCCCTAAGAAACACGCGACGATTGGTTTATCAATGGACTCAGCCTTTTTAACAATCTTTTTCATGACACTCTGTGAAGGGGGTTTTGAAACAATCCCAATCACTTCAGTTTGATCATCTTCTTTAAGCGCATCTAATGTAAAGAGCATCATTTTTCCATCAATGGCTTCTTTTAAGTCGCGTCCACCTGTTCCTAAGGCTTGTGAAACTCCGCCACCAAGTTTATCGATAATGACGCTTACTTCCTGCAATCCTGTTCCACTCGCAGCGGTGATGCCTATATTTCCTTTATCAATCACATTGGCAAACCCTAAGGCAACACCATTAATAATGGCGGTCCCGCAGTCTGGCCCCATCATTAGTAAGTCATTTTTCACTGCATAATCTTTCATCGCAATTTCATCTTCCACAGAAACATTATCGCTAAATAACATTACATGCGTGTCACTTCTCAAAGATTTCATAACTTCCGATTTCGCAAACCGTCCAGGAATTGAAACAACTGAAACATTTAAATCAGCGTTCGCTTCTTTGGCTTGATTAAATGTTTTAAAATGTTCAACCCCTGAAGATGATGTTTTTTTATCTTTATTTTCCAGTTGTTCATCCAAAACTTTTAATGCTTCATCAATCGCTTCTTGATGGGTTCCGTTAATCCCAATCACTAAGTCATTGGGTGTAATACCTTCAATATTTTTCTCTTCTAAAACGTCTGAATCTTTCATTAAATCGATATTTTGATCAGACCCCATCATAATAGCGGCTTGATTGATGCCTTTAACTTCAGACACTTTACTTGAAATGAGCATCAATGATACTGAATCAAAATACGTATTTTTCTTAACTACATTATGAATCATAATTGATCCCTCCTAATGATAATGCGAGCGCTAAACCTTTTAACAAATCAGCACCCGATGAATGTCCCATACTTAGTATTTTATCAATGGTTGCGTCTACTGAGCGAAACATTATTTTTTTATTGTATAGTGTGATAAGTTCTCCGATAAATACCCCTTTTGATGCATAAAACAAAAATTCTTTACTCACAATGGTTGTTTGATCGTTGTTTATAGCACTAACAACAGATGATTTTAACACATTAAATAAGGCTTGTTCATCTTGCATCAATAACCCAGCCAACACTCCAGTTAAAATATCATCCCCTGAAGGGGTTAACCCTTCACCAAGCCCAATTAAGCCCTCCACTGCACTTTGAATGGCATGTTCATTATTGCTTGGGTTTAAAAGTACTGTTTTCAGGATTTCAACATTTTGATTAAGTTTCTTTCCTAGTA
>CAYZOR010000243.1:0-1519 GCA_964479895.1 uncultured Candidatus Izemoplasmatales bacterium
AACATACTACACACCGAAAGAAGTTCAGGAATACATTAAACGTGAAATGATAAAATCGTTAATCGGTAATCCACCGTATGAAACCAACTAAAGAATACAACGGGCGCTCTCGGATACGGATGTTTAAGTAAGTAATTAAAGCAATTAAGCTTTATAAATGGTATATTGAAGCATGAAAAATGCAATAAGAACATACACCTGTATAGGTTGTGGTAAGTCGGTTACAAAGTCTTGTGCAAATACCGTAAAATTCTGCTCACAGAAATGTTATCACTCAAATAAAGGAAGGCTCAACCTTATTCCTAAAAGGGGCGAGAATAAAGAATGTCATGAATGTGGATCTGAGTTTTACGTTCCTGAAAGCAGGTCACATGCTAATTTTTGCTCAACTGAATGCCACAATAAATATCAGTGCCAAAAGGTTGAAATAGAATGCTCAGTATGTGGATCAAATAAACAAGTTTCTCCCGTATTCTCAGGTAGGAAATATTGCTCAATAGAGTGCAGAGATAAAGACCCTGAAAACAAACAAAGACTTTTAAGAATGAGGGTAAATCAACAGTCAGATAATCCTAATAAGTTTGAAAGGGCTTGTTACTCTTATTTAGATAAAAATAATATAGATTATGAACCACAATATGTTATAGGCGATAAATTTTGTGTTGACGCATACATAGAATCTGAAGATGTAGCGATACAGTTTGACGGAGACTATTGGCACGGAAACCCTGAAAGATATGATGATCTTGATGATAGGCAACGTAAGCGAGTTGCGTTGGACAAGTCACAAGATGCGTATATGGAAGCTTGTGGAATAAAAGTTGTTAGGATATGGCAAAGCGAGTTTAAAAAAGACCCCTCAATACTAACTGATAGAATATGAACCCTGATAAAGTTTACGAGGGTCGAGCCACCATAAGAATGTTCAACGTTGATAATAGGGCGTTTATGGATCAGGTTGATGATAATTATTACGATTTATCTATTTGTGATCCTGAGTATGGCATAGGCGCTAATAAAGAGAAGCCACATAACGGATGGAAAGATTACGGAATAAAGAGTTGGGATGATAACCCAGTGTCAGAAAATCAAATAAACGAAGTTATAAGAGTAAGCAAGAATCAAGTTTTATGGGGCGCTAATTACTATCCTGAATATTTATCAGGTTCAATGGGTTGGATATTTTGGGATAAAGGGCAACGTAATTTCAGCTTAAGCGATGGTGAGTTAGCATATACAAGCTTTAAAAAGGCACTTAGAGTGTGTGATTATAGCAGAGGAAAATCAAATAGAGAGGAAAAGATTCATGCCACGCAAAAACCACAATATTTATACCGTTGGATATTAAAAAACTATGCAGAGCCTAATCAAAAGATCTTTGACGGATGGGGCGGTTCAATGTCAATCGCTATTGCGTGCTGGGATTTAGGGTTTGATTTGGATATTTGCGAACTCGATACCGATTACTTTAACGATGCTGTAAAACGATTTGAACAACACATAAGCCAAACCCAATTAT
>CAYZOR010000244.1:0-1517 GCA_964479895.1 uncultured Candidatus Izemoplasmatales bacterium
ATCGGGTTTAAATCGCATTGAAATATGTTAAGCCAAAAGTAAGGCATTAATTTAAACGCTTTGTCAACGGCATCAAATTTATCATCTTGTCCGTCTTCAGTAATTATCACACCGTCTAAATCGGAAGGCTTACAAACGTATATTTGCCCTGTGTAAACCTCTGACAAACTAAAACCAGTATCGTTTGACGTTTCAGGTTGCATCGTTCCCTGTGCAACAAACAAGTAAAAACCTTCATGCCCTGAGTCTAACAAGTTATTAAAATCTTGCGCTTGTCTAGTGGCAAAAAATTTATAATTAAACTCCTCTGCAAAGGCTTGTATTACCCGAATATCGTTATCAATAGCCATTTTAATACTTTATATGCTGTGAATATTCCTGAGCCTATTAAATAAACTCCTAACAAAAGTAATGATTTATTTTTCATTTGATAAGTTTTTTTGTATTTCATTTTCTGTCTTGATTTTCAACGCATACCAATAGACTTCTGAATAATTCCATTCTTCAACGTCTTTCGGTCTAAAGTGATACTTCTGTGCAACGTCATCAATTAAGTTTAACGAACCAAAGATAGACATTTTTTTAATACCTGCGTTAATAAGCTTTTGATTTGGTTTCCCTCCTAGCTTTTCTTCAAGCTTATAAATGTCTTCCACCTCTTTGACAACATAATTAAAGGCCCTGTAAAATTCTAACGCTCTAACTTTATTGTGATTTATTTCTTTGCCCCAAACTGTTTGAAAAATAAAGTTGATATTGTCATCTGTTAAATTATTGAAGGCATCTTTTATTTTTTCAACTTCGTTAAACTTTAAGTGAAATACATCCTTCGCATCAACTCCTTCAAACGATTTATCTCCTTTTACTTTGCTGTAAATAGTCGCTTCAAGCGGATGGCTATCTAAATCTTTTAAATAAGGGTTATCGTAAAGCTTCATATTTTAATAAGTTTTTTTCGTTCAACAAGTCCGTAAATTGCATACCCTCCAGCATCGTTAACGTGATCGTGACCCGTTGTTTTGTCTGGCACTCCATTTTTGTCATAAGCGTGTTGCTCTAATGCTTCGGTGTAACTGGGGCAATTCTTAACGTTTACAAATAGCTTTTCTTTTTGAAAGGCTAAATTTTTAAAGTTAACACGGTCTTTTATTTGTGGGTTTTTATTCAAAGCATATACTACAAATCTAGCACGTTTTAAGGCTTGTATATCGCTTATTCCTGAAGACTTCCTGTTATTACCACTTGCATCTGGAAATATTACCTTAGGGTGCTTGTCATACTTTTCTTTTATCAAATCAATCATTTGGAAAGTATCATAAACATTTGTAAACTCATCGACTGCGTAAATGATACCTTTGCGAATTACAAATACAACACAAGCCATTTTCTCAATATTGAAGTCCATACCTAAATAAAGCGTTTCTTTTGGTTTTACCTCAGCATTGGTTTCGTGGTATTTTCGATTGAAGGCGTGGTAAACGGTTCCAGCGGTTAGGTTAACAAAATCCCCCTCAATG
>CAYZOR010000245.1:0-1516 GCA_964479895.1 uncultured Candidatus Izemoplasmatales bacterium
TCAAAAATTCATTTGCCGGCACGTTATCAGGCAAAATGTATGTCCCCTCGGCATGCAATACTGCCGGAAAGATTATACAATGAAATACAATATTATCTTTTCCGATAAAGTGAACAAGCTTGGTATCTTTATCTTTCCAATAAGGTTGCCAGTCAGTATTGTTGATTTCAGACCAATGCTTTGTTGCCGAAATATAGCCGATAGGTGCATCAAACCAAACGTATAACACTTTACCTTCAGCGTTTTTCAACGGCACTTTTACTCCCCAATCAAGGTCGCGAGTAACTGCTCGTGGTTTTAATCCCGTGTCTATCCATGATTTGCATTGACCATATACATTAGACTTCCACTTGTCTTTCTTCCTTTCAAGAATCCATTCGGATAACATAGGTTCATATTGATCAAGGGGAAGATACCAATGATTTGTTTTTTTCATTACCGGCTTATTACCGCTTATCATTGAACGCGTATTTTTTAATTCAGCCGGACTAAGTGAAGAGCCACAACTTTCACATTGATCGCCGTATGCTTTATCGTAATTGCAAATCGGGCAAGTACCAACTATATAACGATCAGCAAGAAATTGATTGTTTTCTTCATCAAAGTATTGTTCGGACTCTTTTTCAATTAATTTGTTTTTTTCGTTTAATGTGCAAAATATTTCGGAAGCAGTTTGATGATGTAACGGCATTGAAGTACGGGAGTATATATCAAATGAAACACCGAATTCCTCAAAAGACTTTTTTATCATATTATGATACTTGTCAACTATTTGTTGTGGCGTTACACCTTCATCACGCGCTTTCATGGTAATAGGCACACCATGTTCATCACTGCCGCCTATAAATACAACGTCTTCACCTTTTGATCTCAGATATCGTGCATAAATATCAGAAGGAACATACACACCTGCGAGATGTCCTATGTGAATTGGCCCATTTGCATAGGGCAAAGCTGATGTTACTGTATATCTTTTGAATTGTCGATTGTCATTAGTACTATTTTTTGCCATATCTGTAATGTCATTTATCAAATTAAATTATCCGGCTTAAACCGGATTAAAAAAAATTTCTTGCAATTGAACAAAATTAAATATTTGTAAGGTACAACAAAATAATATTTTGCACCAAAACCGGCCAAAACAAATATTAAGCTTAAAAATCAAGTTTATAGTTTAACCCTGCTTTGATCCATCGGCCGGGTTGAATTATATTTCCGAAATCAATATATTCTTTATTAAAAACATTATTTGCTTCTATAAATGAAGTAATGTTATTGTATCGATGATTCAATTTAATGTCTAAAATCCAAAAGCTTTTATAGGGCATGGTTTTTTGTCGTTGGTAATGAAAATATGCCCCGTTTCTTTCATTGAAGCTTAGTACCCAGGAAGCCGAAAGATCATTTAAAATATTGTGGTTTAGTTTTGATATAAATTTATGTTTTAAAAAGTCAAGAGCATAGTTTGATATAAAATCACCGGCATCTTTATCGGTATATGTATAGTTGTAAGAAA
>CAYZOR010000246.1:0-1512 GCA_964479895.1 uncultured Candidatus Izemoplasmatales bacterium
CAGTGATAAAGTCCATAAAGACAAGACATATAACAAGCATAGGTTTGATACAATTGTAAGCGTCAACAGATGGACGTCTAGACAAAATAAAAAAAGTCCCTAGTGGACTCACTGGGGACTGTTCATAGAAAATTTTTGTCTAATGGTTTCATTGTATGGTGTTAAGGCATTTAAATCCAGTTCATTGATTTTGGTGTTCGCCAAAATATGAAGGACATGTGAAATGTACTTATAGGGATTAATTTGATTTAAAATCGCCGTTTGAACGATGGAATATAAGATTGACGAAGCGTATGCACCATTAGGTGTGTTACTAAAGAGCCAGTTCTTACGACCGATCACAAATGGTTTGATTGCGCGTTCAGCACGGTTATTATCAATTTCTAATCGAGCGTCTTCTAGATAAACCATCACTGATTCAATATGCTTTAGCGCGTAACCCACTGCACTGCCATAATTACCTTGAGCGGTTAAACTCTCAGTGTTTAACCAAGTCAAGAAATCAATAAATAATGGTTTGATATGCGTTTGCTTGAAATCAAGTCGCTTATCAAGTGGAAGGTTCTTGCACTGGTTATCTAGGTCATAAATTTTAGAAATCTTATCTAAGGCAAGTGCACTATGACTTGATTTCTTTTGATCCTCAGTAAGCGTGGAGACAATGTCATAAAACTTACGCCTTAGATGCGCGAAACAGTTCACGAGCGTTACACCATCAACTTGGTTGTACCCTTGATAGCCATCCACATGTAAGTAGCCACTGAAATCTTTTAAAAACTGTTTCGGCACACTCCCGCTTCTAGACTTGTCATAATGATATAAAACGATCTCTTGATTATGAACGGAACTTTCAAAGAGCCACATATAAGATTTAGAAGAAGCGGCCTTCCCAGACTCTTTTAAAACCTGAAGCACGGTTTCATCCGCATGGATGATATCATGACCTGTCAAATCATCTTTCATCTTATGATAGATGATTTCAAGTAGTTCACTAGACTTAATCATCCAGTTAGAAAGGACTTGTCTTGATAGATTCGCGCCAATCCTTTTATAGTCTTCACTTTGTCTATATAGAGGTATTGCGTTTGCCATCTTATCGACAATCACTTGTGATATTAATGACGGTGTCGCGATACTTTTCTCAAGTGGAAGTTTTGGCATTTCACCATTATAAAAAGTCTCACAAGTTGGGCACTTATAACTCAGTGATTTCTCTAAGTTTTTAACGACCTTCTTAATCACTTCAATCGTTTCACGCGTTTTACTGCCCACGCTCACAAGTGGTGTCTCACATTGCCTGCACGTCTTATCTTCAATATCATAGATGATTTCTTTTGTTTCAAGTTGTTTCATATTATCTTTACGCGATGTTTTCTTCTTAGGTCTAATGACTTTATCAATCGATGGTTCTTCTAAATGTAAGTTCTGGTTTTGTTCAGCTTCATTTAAGTTAAACAAGTTACGCTCTTTATCATGCGCACTTTGTTCGCTCTTTTTACCAAAAATATTTCT
>CAYZOR010000247.1:0-1508 GCA_964479895.1 uncultured Candidatus Izemoplasmatales bacterium
ATATCATCCGAAATAGAAATAGTTGTATTATGCACAGTTTCACATTGTTTACATTTTAACCCGAATTCAATTGTGTCACCGACTGATACAGAACGAATTTTGAGGAAAAGTGTTTCAACATCAAACGATGGAAGTGTTTTAACATCCACTTCATTAAATGTGCATGCTGTCAATAATTCCATCACGGTTGTATTGAGAGAAGAAGATTCCCCCAATTCAGATGCAACCTTCAATGATTTTTGTTCACCAACAGTAAAGGGGCGATAAACGACCGGGTCTTTGACTGAGATAAGATTGACGGTATACCGCGTAGTTACATTTACATTTTGTAGTAATTGATTCATTTGTTCTCCTTACATGAATTCGTAATATTGATAAAAAAGTGTAACTGAAAAAGTACCAATTGTATTTTCAGCTGTAGAGGAAAAATCGATTGACGATATTGTAGTTGGATAACAATCTACAATTTTCACACCATGTGTTCGAACTTGGAATTCGTTTAATTGCCAAATTTCGAACGATCTTTTGTAATCATCAAAATAACCCATCGTGAATTGGCCATTATCTTTTCGAATCATAATTTGGTTTTTCCAATCTTCAAAATAATGCCTAGCTGTGTAATCTCCATCGAGGATGAATGTTAGTGTGATATCTTCGGTGTTTTCGCCGACAGCTACTTTCGTAGGCCTATTAGATTTTTCTTGCGATTCTTGGTATGAAATACCAACTCCCGGGATTGCCACATCTTGACACAACATCGTCATCTTCCGGCTTCCTAGGGCCTGTATTTGAAAGCGATTTGCTTTCGCGAACGTCATCATACTATATTTAAATTGATCAATTGGTATCATATGCGCGTACTTTATGAGAATGATTTGTTTTTATTTATTATCAAGGAATAAATAAATAAAACACAAAGAGAATTCTATTCATGTCATTACGATATCCCACCGCGATAGGAAATGATTACACTACCGCTATTCAGTTTTTCAATACAAAAGGCATTGAAATTACTATCGCTTCTGAAACTGATATATCGACCACATTGTCTCATTCTTATCAAGAATCCGACTCAGATTTGAGTCGAAAAATTTTCGATTCTATAACTGGTGGTAATACTGCAAATGATCTAAGTGAAACGGGGAAGGGATTTGTCCAGGATATAGGTAATCTTTTTTCTGGAGGAGGTTTATCATCGTTGGAAGGTGTTGTTTTGAATCCTCGTCCTTGGATGATTTATGAAAGAACTGATTTTCGAAAATTTTCGTTTCAATTTAACTTTTATCCAACAAACCAATCTGACGCAAACATGGTAGTACAAATTTGCGATCAGTTCCAGAGGTTGTCTCTTCCCGAACCAAAAGGAGACAGCAATCACCGCTTAAAAATACCTCCTCTTTGGAAAAAAATTAAATTCCTGAAAAACACAACCGCGGGTGAAGTGACAAACATTGGTCCATGCGCTTTAGTCTCAGTTAGTGTTACACATGGTGGTAATTCGTTGCACG
>CAYZOR010000248.1:0-771 GCA_964479895.1 uncultured Candidatus Izemoplasmatales bacterium
CGTCTACCAGCACGCCGCCGTCCTTCCCTAGCGAAAGCCCGGAAGCGTTCACAAATTCAGTATTTGGTTTTACGCCAATGGCAACAATCACTGAATCTGCTGAAATTTTCGTGCCGTCATCTAGTTCCACGTTTTCTACGCTTGTGTTCCCTTCAATTCTTGAAACGAATCGATTTGTATAAATTGCAATACCTTGTTCTTTCAATTTTTTACCGACGGGATCGCTGAACTCCCGGTCAAAAGCTTTTGGCAGCAGCCTGTCTTCTGCTTCAATCAAAGATACATTGCGACCATTACCCAAACTGCCCAACTCATCTGCTATTTCCACTCCAATAAAACCGCCGCCGATTATGAGAATGTTTTTGGATTCTTTTAGTTGGTTGTAAATATGATTTAAGTGATGCAGATTTTTTTTCACAAAATAAACATTTTCTAAATCTATACCTTCAATGGGAGGTTTAATTGGATCTGCTCCACTGCTGATTACGAGTTTATCATAGCTTTCCGGAGGAGAGTCTTCTAACAAAACTTGCTGGTTTTTTCTGTCTATGTTCACTACCCTGTCATTAATGAGTTTAGCGTCTATGTTTTCCCATTTATCGTCAGGAATGTAAATATTATCGGGATTTAAGCGTTCAAACATATATGGAATAGCACAGGGTACTAATTGCTCGCGATCACGACGTATTACGGTGATTTCATACCTGTTGTCCATCGTTTCTAACACTTGTCTTACACTCCTTGCAGCTACGCCTGAACCGATTAACACCA
>CAYZOR010000248.1:781-1500 GCA_964479895.1 uncultured Candidatus Izemoplasmatales bacterium
ATACCCCTAGCGGGTACACCCCATATCATAAGGCAAATCATATTATTTGTCAATGAAGCCTCATAAAAAGCCCTAAAAACTATTAAAACCCAACAAATTAGTACAAAATGACAGTAAACAAATTTCAGTTTTCCCGGGTGCAAGTATTCTCTGACCTCATTGTAATCTGATCTCATTGTAAAGTGTTCCAAAAAGATTGACTCAATGTTTTTCTGATAAATTGTATTTTTATCTTTTTATTTGGAAGGATTCATCACACAATGAACAGAATAGAAAAAACGAAGACTGTTGATTAATGAACTTTGCACGAAATCAAGTCGCTATCAATTAAAAGGGGCAAGTAAAGCTTAGCCAAACTATGGAAAGTTTTAAGCTTGAACTTAAAGCACAAACCCAGCGCCTGGATGGGAGAATAGGAGGATCAAGCCATGAAAGATGGCGTTAGCTGCGAAGTGTTCAAACAGAGTCAAGCATTAAAAGAAACTGGGGTGGCGATTAGACGTGCATTGCATAAGATACCTGAACTAGGGTTTGAATTAGACAAGACACGGCAGCTAGTAAAAGGCTATTTGAATGATATTGGAGTTCAAAAGATTGAAGAGTGCGGCGGAGGTATTTTAGCTTTAATAGAAGCGGAAGACAATAACGGACCGGTTATAGGCCTGCGAGCAGACATGGACGCGATGCCAGGAGAAGAAAACACGGCATTGAGTTTTGCT